>JAZDLC010000408.1:0-19025 GCA_043802345.1 Planctomycetota bacterium
CCGCGGTTCCGCCGGGGACAGCAAACCCGCACCAGGCGAGAAGCGGGAGGAGACGGAGGAAGGACCACACGATCTGCTCGAGGTAAGGCATGCCCTCCATGGTACCGGCGATCACCACCTGATGGACAGTCCGCGGCGACGGCTCTTCCAGACCGGATCCCCTCCGCATCGAGCGCCCCGCCGGCGCAACCCCTCCATTCGCGTCATGCCGCAGGTTTCGTGCGGCCGTACTGAACCGTCCGCGTTAGGATCCCGGCGACATCGACTCGAGGCCGGCACTGCTCACCAGACCCGCGCACTTGGGAGGGAACGCATCGTGACTGAAAAGCTACGGACCATCCGCTTCGTTCATGGCCACCTCGCATGCCTTGCGCTCTTCCTCGGCAGTGCGTCGCTCACGGACTGTCAGGGCGCCGGTTGGGCCGACGGCAAGCAGGGGAACCCGCCCGGTGGTGCCGTCCGCACGCCACCGGAAAGGCGCATGGCGGAGGGGAATGATCTCATCCCTCCAGCGACTCCACTGGTGGTATGCGATCCATACTTCAGTATCTGGTCCCCTACCGATGCCCTTTACGAGAGCGACACCGTCCACTGGACGGGTCGGCCCCACCGGTTGGCGAGCCTCGCGCGCATCGATGGCAAGGCCTACCGTCTGATGGGCGCCGATCCCGAGCGTTTGCCGGCCCTTGAACAGAAAGGGCTGCAGGTCCTCCCAACCCGCACCATCTATGAATTCGCAGGAGCCGGCATCGCTCTCACCCTCTCCTTCATGAACGCCGCGCTGCCCGAAGACCTCGACCTCCTCTCTCGCCCCGTGACCTACCTCACCTGGGACGTCCGGGCGACAGATGGCAAGGAGCACGATCTCTCCCTCTTCTTCGGCGCCTCCAGCGAGCTCACCGTCAACACCGTTCAACAGGAGGTGGTCTGGGAGCGGACGAAGCTGGGCGAACTCAGCGTGATGCGGATCGGATCCAAGGATCAGCCGATCCTCGTCGCGAGGGGAGACGATGTCCGCATCGACTGGGGCCACCTCTATATCGCCGCGCCGAGTGAGGCCGTGGACTCGGCCTTTTTCGCCGACCAGCGTCAGATGCTCCAAGGCTTCGTCGAGAATGGTCTGGAGGAGTACGCCATCCCGGCGCCGGAAAGCCCGGCCCGCGCCGCACAGGTCTCGGCCGGCCTGGTCATGAAGCTCGGCCGGGTGGGAGCGGCGCCCCGATCGAGATGGCTTCTCCTTGCCTACGACGATCTCTACTCCATCCAGTACATGGAGAGGAATCTTCGTCCCTACTGGCGCCGAAACGGCTGGGGAGCGAACGACCTGATCGCCGCCGCGGCCAAGGAGAGAGAATCGCTGCGGCAGCGCTGCGAGGCCTTCGACGGGGAGTTGATGGCGGATCTCGAGCGGCTCGGCGGAGAGAAGTACGCCAAGCTCTCTGCGCTGGCGTATCGCCAGTGCTTTGCCGCAAGCAAGTTCGTAGCGGATGAGAATGGCCAGCCCCTCTCCTTCTGCAAGGAGTGCTTTTCCAACGGTTGCATCGGCACCTCCGACGTCTTCTATCCGATGGCACCGCAATTCCTCCTCTTCGGACCTTCGGTCGCCAAGTCGTTCCTTGTTCCGTTCATGAACTACGCGAACTCTCCTCGCTGGAAGTTCCCCTTCGCGCCTCACGACCTCGGCACCTATCCCCACGCCAACGGTCAGTGCTACGGCGGCGGCGAGCAGTCGGAGGAGAACCAGATGCCGGTGGAGGAGAGCGGGAATCTGCTCATCCTCATGGCCGCGATCGCCAGGATGGAAGGGCACGCGGACTTCGCCGGTCTCTACTGGCCGCTGCTGGGAAGGTGGGCCGAGTACCTGAAGGAGAAGGGGTTCGATCCTGAGAACCAGCTCTGCACCGACGACTTTGCCGGCCATCTCGCTCACAATGTCAATCTCTCGGCCAAGGCGATCTGCGGCCTCGCTTCCTTCGCGATGCTCTGTGAGATGCGTGGTGAGAAGGAGCGGGCCGAGGAGTATCGCACGACGGCAAAGCGCTTCGTCGCCCGCTGGCTGAAGGAAGCGGACGACGGCGATCACTACCGGCTCGCCTTCGACCTCCCCGGCTCATGGAGCCAGAAGTACAACCTGGTCTGGGACCGGATTCTCGGCTTCCACCTCTGGCCCGCCTTCGCTCTTCAAAGGGAGATGGAGCAGTACAAGAAGATCCAGGGGCGCTACGGCCTGCCGCTGGACAACCGCTCGCTCTACACCAAGCTCGACTGGACTCTCTGGACGGCAACCCTCACCGGGGATTCCGCCGATTTCCAGGCTCTTCTGGACCCGGTCTTCCGCTTCCTGAACGAAACCCCCGAGCGCGTTCCGATGACCGATTGGTACTGGACGCACGATGGCCACATGGTGGGCTTTCGCGCCCGCCCGGTGGTCGGCGGTGTCTTCCTCCGCGCCCTCTATGATGAAGCTCTCTGGCGGAAGTACGCGGAGCGTGACGCGACCCGTGCGAAAAACTGGGCCCCGCTGCCGAAGCCGCCCAAACGAATCACGCTCACACCGACCGCCGGAAAAGAGGAGGTCCGGTGGCGCTACACCACCCTGGAACCGCCGGAGAGCTGGACCGAAGCCGACTTCGATGACGCCGCCTGGAAGACCGGCGCGGCGGGCTTCGGAACTCCTGGGACGCCGGGGTCGATCGTGGGCACCGTCTGGGACACGTCGGATATCTGGCTGCGGCGCGAATTCGACATGCCGGACCATGGCTTCGAAAACGTGCAGCTTCGCATCCACCACGACGAGGACGCCGAGGTCTACCTGAACGGCGTCCAGATCCTCGCCGTTCGCGGGTACACGACGAGTTATGAAACGATGCCGGTCTCACCGGCCGTCCTGAAGGAGGTGCAGCCCGGGCGGAACGTCCTGAGTGTCCACTGCCGGCAGACGATTGGAGGGCAGTATATCGATGTCGGGCTCTGCGAAGTGATCCCGGTGAAGTAAGGCCCCGCGCAGTAATAACTCCCGGTCTTGGCCGGCCCTCGCCGCCGGCTCGATTCGCGATGGCCGCCTACGTCATGGTCCGGCGTCCGGTTTCTCGAGGACCTGTTTGAGCTTCCGCCTCAGCCCGCGCAGATCGAACGGTTTCTTGAGGAAACCGGCCAGGCCCCTTCCGGCGAATTCCCTCGCCGTGCTGTGCTCGGTGTAGCCGCTGCACAGGATGACCGGGATGTCCGGGTGAAGGCGACACATCTCCTGGAAGGCCTCGCGACCGTCCAGACCCGGCATGGTCAGGTCGAGCAGCACGCAGACGATCTCGTCGGCGTGTTGCCGGAGGACCTCCACCGCTTCCTGGCCGCCGGCTGCCGTGATCACGCCGAAGCCGATGTGCTCGAGCATCCGCTGACCCGCGGCGCGGACCTCTTCCACGTCGTCGACGAACAGGACGGTCCCGCTGCCGCGCCAGACCTCCGGTTCGGTCTCGCCTCCGGCCTGGACCACGCCCAGGCTCCGCTGCCTCTTACCGGCGGGGAAGAGGACCTTGAACGTCGTGCCCTTGCCGACCTCGCTCTGGATCTCGATCACGCCCCTGTGGCCCCGAACGATCCCCTGGGCGGCGGCCAGGCCGAGGCCGCGCCCCGTGAATTTCGTCGTGAAGAAGGGATCGAAGATCTTCTCCATCGTCGCGGCGGTCATGCCGCTGCCCGTGTCGGACACCTCGAAGTAGACGTAGGAACCCTCGGGCGGCGGCTGGTCGTTCTTCGCCCGGATGAGCTTGCCGGCTGCGTCGAGATAGGCGCGGTCGCACTTCATCAGGCCGGTCGACAAGGTGATGACACCGGTCCGCTCTCCGATCGCTTCCGCGGCGTTGAGGATCAGGTTCAGAATGATCTGGCGGAGCTGTGTTATGTCCCCCTTGATGGTGGGCAGGTCGCCGGCGAACTGGGTCCGGAACTCGATCTTCTTGGAAATCGAGACGGCCAGCAGGTGGGACATCCCGCGGAGCAGCGTGGCGAGGTCGATGGCCTCGGTGACGAACAGGCCCTTCCCCGAGTAGGCGAGCATCTGATCGGCGATTTCGGCGGCTCGTTTGGACGCGACTTGGATCTCGAGGATGGAGTTCCGCATGGCCGATCGGAGCGGGAGCTGGTCCAGCGCCAGAGCGGCGTGGCCGAGGATGGTCGTCAGGATGTTGTTGAAGTCATGCGCGATGCCGCCTTGTCCCCCAGCACATCACTCAGGTGCATCCCATGAAGCTGTTTCCGGGGGATGCCGAACCACTGCTCGTACCCGCTGTTGTTGAAGCGATAGCGTTGATCCCTGTCGACATACGCGATGAGCAGAGGCAGCGCATCAGTGACGACGCGCAGGTGCTCTTCGCTCTCCTGGCACGCCAGCTCCGCCTTCTTGCGCACGGTGACATCCTCGAAGGTGATCACCACTCCGTCGATGACGTTCGCCACGGTGCGGTAGGGACGTACCCTCATGACGAAGCTGCGCCCATCCTTTTCTCGACCTCGGCTTCCCGCATGACCAGGTCGTCGAGGACCAGCCGGCTGTACCTGGCGAGATCCGTGTCGATGAGCCCGGACGCGAAATGCCCGACGGGGCGGCCGACATCGGTGGAAGCCAGTGGGATGATCCTGGTGGCAGTGGGAGTGAAGCGGCTGACCCGCAGCTCAATGTCCAGGAAGAGCGTGGCAATCTCCGTGGAGTCCAGCAGGTTGCGCATGTCGTCATTGGCCCTGGTCAGCTCGTCGATGCGGGCCTGCAGCTCGGCGTTGACCGTGCTCGACTCCTCGTTGGTCGACTGCAGTTCCTCGTTGGCTGACTTGAGCTCTTCGTTCGAGGTCTCCAGTTCCTCGATGGTGGTCTGCAGGGTCTCCCGGGTGTGCTGGAGTTCCTGCTCGAGCTTCTCGACCGTCTTCTCCTTCCGCTGCCGCGCGCCGGGCTTGATCTCGGGCCCCTGCTTCTTCTCCTGAACCGTGGTTTCCTCGAACACCACCATCATCAGGTCGCGGGTGGCGGCCTGTTCCAGCACCGGCCTGACCCTCAGGTTCAGGAAAAAGTGTCCCCAATTGGAGTACACGCGGAGGCCCCTGCACTCCACCTCCTGCTTGTGGACCGCGACCCGGCGGATGGCGGCGGTCAGTTCCTTCCTCAATCCCGGCCGGGCCATCTCCAGGATGTTCACGCTGGCCTTTCCCTCGGCCGGTTCGAGGTACTTGCCCGTCCGGCCATGGATGTAGATCACGTCGCAGGCGCCATTGATGATGGCGCAGGGCGAGGTGTTGCTCTGCTGGAGGATCGTCTCGACGAGCTGCAGCGCACCGACCTCCTCCACTCTCTGGACGGGGTGGGGGTCCGCTGGATCGCGCGCCTCGTGGATTCTCGCCCGTGCCGGCAGATCCGGCATTGCCTGATGGGCAGCCGGCACGGGCTGGCAGCGGTAGATCTTCCACTTCTTGTGCAAGGCGGAGAAGAGATCCGTGGCCGTGCCGATGGCCTCGGACGATCCGAGGAAGAGGATCCCGCCCGGCCGCAGGCTGTAGTGGAAGACCGACCGCAGCCTCTGCTGCAGTTCCGGTCCCAGGTAGATCAGCAGGTTGCGGCAGCAGAGCAGGTCCAGTTTGGTGAACGGAGGATCCTTGATGATGCTCTGCGGCGCGAACACGAGCATCTCGCGGATCATCTCCTTGACCCGGTACTGCCCGTCATCCTCGCGGGTGAAGTAGCGCTGGATGCGTTCGTGCCCCACGTCGGCCCGGATGCTCTCGGGGTAGCGGCCCGAGCGGGCCGCGCTGACCGCGTCCTCGTCGATGTCGGTGCCGAAGATCTGCACGTGGCAGCGGTGGTCGATCTTCTCCATGCATTCGTGCAGCGAGATGGCCACCGAGTAGGCCTCCTCGCCGCTCGCACAGCCGGGAACCCAGACACGGAACGAAGAGTCGGCTGAATTTCCCTCCAGGAGCTCCGGCAGGATCTCCTGCTGCAGAATCGTGAAGGCTTCTGGATCCCGAAAGAAGCTGGTGACACTGATGAGCAGCTCCTTGAACAGGATGTCCGTCTCGCGATCGCTTTTCTGCAGGTAGCGCACGTAGTCCTCGATCTCCTCGATCTGGTGGACGTTCATCCGCCGCTCGATGCGGCGGCAGATGGTGTTCCTCTTGTACAGGGAGAAGTCGTGCGATGTCCGGGCGCGCAGGAGGACGTAGATCTTCTGCAGTGCCTGGGGAGGCAGCGAGCCATCGGCCGACACGAGCATGGGCGCGGGTTGCTGTTCTCTGTGCCTCGTGTAGAGGAGCAACTGCTCGGGCATCTGCTCGGGCGGCAGCTCGTAGTCCACCAGCCCCGTGCCGAGGGCGCTGCGGGGCATCCCTCCGTACTTGGCCGACGCCTCGTTCTGGACCATGACCATGCCCAGTGCGCTCTTGATCGCCTTGACGCCCAGCGTGCCGTCGGTGCCGGTTCCGGACAGGATGATGCAGACCGCGTTGCGCGCCTGGTCCTGGGCCAGAGAACGCAGGAAGGAGTCGATCGGGAGGTTGCTGCCGCGAGGCTCGACCAGGTCCAGCAGATGCAAGGTGCCATGCAGGATCGACAGGGACTTGTTCGGCGGAATCACGTAGACGCTGTCCCGCTGGATCCGCATCCCGTCTTCGATCTTGCGGACGGACATCTTCGTGTGCCGCTGCAGCAGTTCGGGCAGGATGCTGACGTGCTTCGGGTCGAGATGGACCACCACCACGAAGCCGGTCCCGGTGTCGGCGGGCATCGCCTTGAAGAAGGTCTCCAGCGCCTCCAGCCCGCCCGCGGACGCGCCGATGCCGACGATGGGGAAACCGGGTGGAATCTCGATCGTGGAGTTCGCCTTCCTGGGGGCGGCCACCTTCTTGCGCCGCGCACCCGAAGTCCCCTCCCCGCCCGCGGTCTTGCGGGCCGCCTCGCCGGGATCCTGCCGGGAGACCGGCTTCCTGGGGGCGGCCTTCTTCTTGTCTCGCGGCGTCACTTTCTTGGGCAAAAGCGATCCCCTCTGCGGCGGTCTTTGGCTCAAGATCTTGTAGGAGGATATCAAAGCTCCCCTGACAGTGGTGAAACGTCTCCTCCAAATCAGCGCGATGGAACGGCGAAACGTCTCGCCGCGTCCGTTTCTCAGCAGCCATCCTCCCTGGCATGCAGGCCGGAACCTCCGGGAGCAGGGAGGCGGGGCGCGACACGCCTGGCGTCGGTTCCGGCGAAGCGGCGGTCAGAATCGGTCAACCTGAGACTGCCGAGCTGCCGATGTTCATGGAAAGCCATCCATGCTGTCGAGGGAGACCGGAATGGACGTCAGCGATCTGCGTCAGAGGGCCGAGGCGGGCGAGGCGGAGGCCCAGTACCAGATGGGGAACATCTGCCAGCAGGGGCTGCACGGTGTTGGACAGGATCTGGACGAAGCGATCGGCTGGTACGAACGCGCGGCGGGACAGAATCACGTCGACTCGCAGGTGAATCTCGGCATCATCCACGTCAGCGTCCTTCCGCAGCACGGCCGCGAGCGGGACGCGATCTCAGCGTGGGCGTGGTTCGAGAAGGCAGCCCGTCTGGGAGACTCGCAGGCGATGTTCTACCTGGGACGGATCCTGGTGAACGGGGACGGGGTCGAGAGAAACGAACGGAAGGGAGCCTCCTGGTTGGGAGTGAGCGCGGCGGCGGGCTCAGCCGAGGCGATGAACCTCCTCGGTTCCCTGTGCATGGAGGGGATCGGCGTGCTGCGGGACGACGTGCAGGGCGCTGTCTGGTACAAAAACGCCGCGAAGCTCGGCTCCGCTGCGGCGCAGTACAACCTCGCCCTCTGCTTCCTTCAGGGCAAGGGGGTGCCGCGCGATCCGGCGAGTGGGGTGAGGTTCGTGCGGGAGTCCGCTCAGGCAGGGTATGGGGTCGCGCAACACAATCTGGGCGTCATCCTGAGCAACGGTCTTCACGGCTGCCAGGCAGACCCGGCGGAAGCGGTGCGTTGGTTCGAGGCCGCGGCGGCGAGCGGAATCGCGGAAGCGCAGTTCGAGGCGGGGCAGAGCTACCGCATGGGGCGTGGCTGCCAGCCGGATCCGCAGCGTTCAATGCAGTACTACCGGGCGGCGGCCGACCGGGACCACGCGGCGGCCCAGTTCTCCCTCGGTCTCATGCTGGCAAACGGGCTCGGGCTCGACCGGCCGTATCCGGAGGTGGCCGAGCAGTGGTACCAGCGCGCCGCCATGAACCACCACGGCGGGGCGGCTCACAACCTCGGCATCATGTTCGCCAGCGGCCGCGGCGTTCAGCAGGACCACAGGATGGCGATCGAGCTGTTCGAGTACGCGATCGGGCTCGGCGAGGACTCCGCCCTGTTCAGCCTCGGTCTCGCTCTCTTCCAACAGCCGGAACCGGACCTTGTCCGCGCCGCGACCTGGGCGATGCTGTCGATCCAGCATGAGCCGGAGGGGCGCGGCGGCCTCCTGCTGGACAAGGTCTCACCGCTCCTGGATCCGCGGCAGATGGAAGAGGCGAGAACCGAAGCGATCTCCTGGAAGCGGGAGAACAAGACGCTGGCCTTCATGGTGCAGCGGCCGTAGCGAGCGGACGCCTACTCCACTTTGGCCGCGGGGATCTGCCGGCCGCCGGCGTTGATCACCAGGCGCGCGACCTCACCATCTTCGTCCTCTTCGAAGGTCACGGTCATCTCGCCCGCGGTGCGGATGAAGAACTCCGTCTGCGACCGGGCGAACAGCTTGATCCGGTTGTCATGATTCAGGAAGAGGAGCCGGCTCTCCTCGCGGGCGATCTCGATCCGATCGCCCGGGGCGATCTCGTACTTGCCGACATACCGGTCGAGCAGGTCAGCCGGCAGCTCGATGACCGGGGTCTCCTCGACCACGAACTCATTCGCGCGTTCGGCCCGGGCCGCTTCGATCCTCTCCGCGAGGTTCGCCAGCTCCTGCTCCAGCGTGGCCGGCCCGAAGCGGACGACCGCGGTACTCTGGGCCCGGTTCGCCGGCGAATGCGCCGTCCACGAAGACCAGCAGCTTGCCCTGCAGGTAGCGGTGACACAGCAGGATGTCGTGCCACGTGCCGTCGGTCAGCTGTGGCTGGCCCGTGACCGCGCCCTCCTGGCTGGACTTGACGTTCAGGCAGCCCTTGGTGACGATGGAGACCAGGAGAGGCCCGGTGTCCGCGTGGACCGCGGCGACCGCGCCGCTCTCTTTCGTGCGGATGCTGAAGCCGAGAGAGAACGAATGAACGACGTCCTCGGGCACGTAGACGAACGCCGAGTGGCCGCTGCCGCCCGCCACCTGTGAGCAGCCGTCGTCCCCGGGGCGCGCGGGAGCCGGGACGCCGTCCAGGAGCGACTCGAACAGGGAGGGAACGATCGACAGGAACATCTCGTCGTGACCGCGGTTGTCGGGGTGCCCCTCATCGTAGGTGTACCCTTCGACGAACTGGCCGGTACCGTCGTCCAGGGCGCCGAGGAGGTTGATGGTCGCGACGTCAAACCCCTCGATCGCCAGGTTCACCTGTTTCAGGGCGGCGTAGTCTGTCGCATCGTACCCGTCGTACGGGTAGCACAGGCCGACGACCGGGATCCAGCCGGCTTCGTTGCAGCGGTCGACAATCTCCGGCAGGTTCTTCAGATACGTCTCGACGGCCGCGTCCCGGTCGTCCTCCAGGCCCTCGTTGGCGAGGGAGAGTCCGATCAGGACGATGTCGGGGGCGAGCGGCTCGAGGTCCCTGTTCATCCGCGCGAGAACATCGCTCGTGGTGTTTCCCGGGATCGAGACATTGACCAGCTTGAATCCACGGTCCTCGAGCAACCGGCCGAGGCGTGCGGCATACCCGTTCTGCAGGTCATGTTTCGCCTCGTAGCTCGTCACCCAGCCGGCGGCCACGGAGGAACCGAGCACGGCAATCGTGGTCTCCGGCCCGGCGGACTCCTCCTGTCCCAGGAGAGAGCCGGGGCCGGTCAACAGGACCGGGAGAACGAGGCAGGGGACGAAGCGACGGAAGTTCATGGCGATTCTCTCTGCTTGGGGGAGTCATCCGGTCCGGGCGCCTCTCCGGCAACGATTCGCCGGGCGTATCGGTTCCCGGATTTCAGGAGAAGCGGATCGTGCGGCAGCCCCCGATCTGGCTGCGGGCAACGGCCCCTTCATGCCCTTCATGGTGTGAAGTATCCGCACCCGCGACCCGTTCAGGCGCCAGCAGGTCTCCGCAGGAGGTCGACGCGAATCGGCTGCTCGAAAAGGACGCCGTCCTTGTTCTCGAAACTCGCGAACTTCGACCGGACCCGCGCCTCGACTTCCTCCGTCAGCACGTGGCTCGAGTGCGTGACCCGGATGACGAGCTTCTCGAACTCGGCGAAGTTGGAGAAGCGCAGGGGGGCACGGATGAAGGACTGGGAGACCAGCTCGACTCTTCCGGCGCGAACGGCCCTGCTGATGGCCAGGAAAGCCTCGCGCCGAACGCGGCTCTCGTCGTGGAAGATCCGCATGATCTCGTTGAATTCGCCCCGGAAGAGCGGCTCCGAGATGTAGGCGAGTCCGCCCGGGCGCAGCACGCGCGTGATCTCGGCGAGGGCGCGGTCCATCGACCCCACCGGCACATGGTGCAGCGACTTGAAAAGAAACACGATGTCGAAGCTGCGATCTGCCGCGGGGATCTGCTCGGCTCCCCCCCGCTCGAAGCGGACGTTCGGGAGATCGTCGATCTCGAGGTTGAGCGCGTGCTGGATCTCGTCCACTTCCAGCGCCAGGATGCGCCGGCCCTCTCCCGACGTGGCAAGCGCCCGGGTCTTCTCGGCCGTGCCGCACCCCAGCTCGAGGATCTCCTTGTCGTCGAGGTCGAGCAGTTCGTCGATCAACACAGGTTCGGCGCAGACGCGCTCGATGTCGAGCGCGAGCCCGAGTTCAAGTTCCGCATTGTGCGGTGGCCGCTTCATCATCGCCGGACATCGTGCCTTTTCCTGAGCCGGGGCGCGACCCCCCGCTGCCCGATTCCGGGACCGGACATGATTCTCCCCGGCAAGCTGGTTTCAGCCGCCTCAACGGTCCATCCGATACTCCTTCCAGCAGGAGCATCGGATGGAAGCGGAACTCAGCTCGATCGTCGCCAGGGAAGAACCCTGCGTGCGGTTCGGACGCGTCACGCCGCGCGGCCTGGTCGCGGCCGCCGCGGAGTTCTGACTGGCCGGGGCCTGCCTGGTCGCTGGCTGGTGCATGTGGCGAGGGGGTGCGGCGGCCGACCCGCTCGGCATGGAGATGACGGTCGTCTACGAGTTTCTCGGCCTCATGCTGCTCAGGTTCTTCCTCCTGGGCCGCGGCCTGCCGCGCCTACTGGCGGCTGACCCGTCGCATCCAGTGGTGCGCCTTTGGCGGCGCCTTCGCGGCGAGTCTGGTCCTCCAGTTGATGACCGGGTCCCTGGCGGACGAGGCCGCGGGGAAGGCGGTCCAGATGGCGGGTGCGGGTCTCTACTTCCTGGTTCTCGGTGCCTTCCATCTGGTGCGGGATCCGCGCCTCGAGGAGTTCGAGGATTCGCGGGAAGAGGGTGAGGGCGGGGTGCGACCCAAGCCGGTCCTCTGGCAGGGATCGGTCCGGGTCACTTCAGGAAACAGGGCTTTTTGGGGAGCTTATCCGCCCCGATAGAAGGTGCTTTTATCGGCTAATGAAATCACGCGAGAATCACGATAATGAGCCTGATGGGGTGCAAGCCGTGAGTTTTTGGAGAATGGCGTCGTGGCCGGGATAGGGGCCCTGGACGAGTTTGTCTGTTTGACTTGCGGAGATTGCTGCCTGCCGGCGGTCCCCGTCACGATCCCTGATGTGCACTCCATCGCCGTGAACCGGGGCATCACGGAAGAGGAGGCGTTCCGGCGATTCGTCCAGGCGGAGCTCACGCCGAAGTCCGGATCCCTGCAGTTGATGAAGAAGGCGTCCGGGTTCTGCGTCTTTCTCGCGTCGGACAGGAAGTGCTCGATCTACGAGGACCGTCCGGCGATCTGCCGTGTTTTCCGGTGCAACAGGAATGCTCGGGCTCTCACTCGAGATCTCTCCTCCGGCTGCGCTCCGGTCCAGACCCTGAAGAGGCTCACCCGCCACATGCACGCCACCCGGCTGACGGGGATGTACACCGCAAGGAACGGCAGCGGCTGGAACGAAGAAGACTACTTCCAGGCCCTGCAAGCCTTCGCGCAGAGCGTGGAGTGATCCGTACCCGGCGGCGCTGACGTCCATGCCTGATCTCCTCTCGGCCTGAACGGTCCGCCCATCCACCGCATTCCACCGTCTCACCCAGGCGTCGTTCTCCTGTGTGGACAGGCGGGCGGGCCAGGCGAAACCCCTCAGGCAAGGGTCAGCGGACAGGTTGGGTTGGGTTCCGCGCGGACCCTTTTGGGTAGCATGCGGCACCATGCCAACCACACGGCAACACGACACGCTGCGCAAGGATCTGCGCGCCATCTACGGAGATGGTCTGGGCTTCAGCCTCATGGTGGGACTCGGCGAGACCTACGTGCCGGCCTTCGCCCTGGCCGTGGGCATGGGGGAGGTGGCGGCCGGCTGGATCGTCTCGGCTCCGCTCCTGGTCGGAGCGCTGTTGCAGCTCGTGTCGCCGATGGCTGTCCGTCGGCTCGGGTCTCACCGCCGCTGGGTGGTGCTCTGCGCCGGCGGCCAGGCCGCCTGCTGCGCCGGCTACCTGTTGCTGGCGCTGGCGGAAAGAGTGCCGCACGCCCTCGTCTTCGTCGTGGCCGCCCTGTACTGGGGCACCGGCATGGCCTCCGGACCGGCGTGGAGCACGTGGGTCGGAACCCTCATTCCCGTGGGCATCCGGGCCCGCTTCCTGGCGTGGCGGGCCCGCGGATGCCAGGCGGCGGTGCTGGTCGGCCTGGTGGCCGGGGGGTTCGCCCTGCAGCACGGCTCCGCGCACGGCCACCTGCTGGCGGTGTTCGCCTGGCTGTTCCTGATCTCGGCGCTCGCCCGCTCGGCGTCCGCCTGGCTGCTCTCGAGACAGAGCGAACCGCAGCCGCTGCCGGAGAACCAGCGATCCGTCTCCCCGAGGGAACTGCTGCGGCGCGCCCGTCACGGCGCCGATGGCCGCCTGCTGGTCTACATGCTGGCGGTGCAGGCCGCGGTCCAGGTCGCCGCACCGTTCTTCACACCCTTCATGCTGGTCGAGCTCGAGTTTTCCTACACCACCTACCTCGCGCTCATCGCCACCGCATACGTGGCGAAGATGGTCGCCTTCCCGTTTCTGGGCTCGCTGGCGAAGCGGTTCGGCAGCCACCGGCTGCTGTACGCCGCCGGCTTCGCCAACGTCCCGCTCTCGGCCCTCTGGATCTTTTCGGACAACATCAGCTACCTGCTGGCGCTGCAGATCGTCGCCGGCGTGATCTGGGCCGGCTACGAATTCGCGACCCTGCTGCTGTTCTTCGAACACATCCCCGAATCGGAACGGACCAGCGTCCTGACCCTCTTCAACCTCGGCAACGCCGCCGCGCTGGTTCTTGGCGCCGTGATCGGCGGCGTCCTGCTGAAGACGCTCGGCAGCGGTCCAGACGCCTACCACCTGGTATTCGGGCTATCCGGCGCCCTGCGGCTGCTGGCGCTGATTCCGATGGCGATGCTGCGGCGCGTGACGTTCCGGCCGGTTTCAATCGTGCCACGGGTTCACGGCGTGCGCCCCAACACCGGCTCCATCGGCCCGCCCCCGGACACGAGCCTCGGGGAGGAGGACGGTTGACGCGCGCCGCTTCTCGTTGGAACAGAGCCAGTTCTCTCTGCGCCGACCGGAGTCCAAGCAATGGACGAAATCGGTGCCTCACGGCCTTCGCGGGATTCGCAGGGCCTGGAGCCCGATTCTCCCACCAATCCCAAACCGCTGGGCTATCTCTGGATCTCATGTCGATCACCCGGGAGGCCGAGGGAGGCCTTCCTCAGGAGACAATCCCCATGAAAACTCGTTTGGTCCGGACCGCTCTCGGTCTGCTTCTTGCCCTTGTTTATCTGCCATTCTCGCCCACGGCATCGGCGCAGTGCGTGGGTCCAGACAACCTGGACACGGGCACCTGCTGTCAGCAGTTGAACGCCACGCTGCCGCTGTTTCCTCAGGGCACCCTTTCGGGACTGGGTGTGACCTGGAACAACTGCCTGCCCTCGGCCCAGAATGCCCTGAGCGTGGCCTGGACCGCCCCGACCGCGCCGATCTGCGGCCAGTTCACATCGACGCTCACGGTCGTCCCCGGTGGTGGCTCGCCTCTCACCGGCACCATGAAACTCGACTATACCCGCACCTGGTACGAGCCCGGCACCTCCGGCGCGCTGGTCCAGGTGTGGCGCTTCGTGGCCAAGGCCGACCTTGCCGTCCCGGCAGGTTCGACGTCGACGGTCTGCCCCATTCCGGGTTGCCTGCCGCCGGCCGGCAACCAGGCCACCGCCTTCTTCTATGGTTACATGGACTTCGTCCAGGACTGCGGCACCTTGACCTTCGACAACTCGCTGGTCCTCTTCCATGCGAGCGACTTCTTCATCCACACGCCTGGTTTCTCGAGCCGCCCCGGCGTGTTTCACCCCACCCGCACCTACGCCATCATCGCGCCCCACACGACGGCCCAGCCGTTCGTGCCGGCGAACCTGCCGCACCCGGCGGGTCCGCTCGTCGCGGAGGCGGTGCGCACGACCGGCACCGCACTCGGCATCGTGTCGTGCGTCAATGAGGACATGATTACCGGCGGCGCGCTGACCTTCCTCATTCAAGGATGCACCTGCCCCTTCGGGCCGGCGCCGACGCAGTACACCCTCAGCCTCTTCAGCGGCGTTGGCACCTGCGTCGCCACGTCCGGCGTAGCGACCGGCTTCACGGGGATCATGTTCAACTTCCCGGCAATCCCCTGGCCGTACATGGTCAGCGCCAGCATCGGCCGCTGGTCCAATCCCGCGGTCTGGCCTGGCGTCGAGGACGTGTGGGTGGACGAGGGGCTGTTCCGCTACTCCGACGCGTGCACCGGCCTGGACTATCTCGAGGTGTTCTACGGCGCCTCCACCGACAACGGCTGGCCGGCCTTCCCGGTCACGCCAGGCTCCGTGGTCACGCAGAAGTTCGTCGATGTGGCGGGCAACTGGCAGAAGACCATCGGCGGCCCCAACAACCTCCCGCTCATGGGCACCGTCAAGCCGACCCATCACCTGATCTACGCCAACATGCCGTAGCAGAGACTGATGACACGAACCGGGTTCGCTTCAACACAAGACGGAAACTGAGCGGCGCAGTTACCGGAGGGAGATAGGCTTCCAGTTGAGGTGAACCCGGTTCGGAGTCGCGATTCATGCGCATCGTGTTGGCTGCGGTGGTTCTCTGGTGCGCCTGGCCTCTCCTTGCGGGGGCGACCGGCGGGGGCGGTCCGGCCCTGGTCTACGAGGTGACGATCGAAGACCCGGCGGAGCAGGTGGCGGAAATCGGGCTGACCGTGTCCGGGTGGCCGGAGACGCAAACCGGGATGCGCCTGGTCATGGAGGAGGGGCACACGTTCACCCGCCTGAAGGAACCGCTGGTCGAGGGTCCGCTGCGCGCTTCCGCCGGCACGAAGTCACTGCGGGTGAACCGGCTCGATCCCTTCACCTGGCAGGTCGAAACGGGCGGCGCGACGGAGCTTCAGGTCAGCTATCGCGTGCGGCTCACCCATCGCGAGATCAAGGAGGTGGGGGAGCGGGACGCGTATGAGTTTCCGTACCTCGATGCCGACCATGGCATGCTCACCTCCTGGACGCTGTTTGCCGCTCCGCGTGACCCGCTGCCGGTGCGCGCCCGCGTCGTGATGAACCTGCCGGAGGGTTGGCGCGCCGTGGCGCCCTGGCCGTCGGACGGACCAGGCGCATTCCTTCCGGAGGATGGTCCGAGTCTGCTGCACGATCTGATCGCCGTCGGGTTCTGGCACTGGCATGAGGTGCAGGTCGAAGAGTTCACGGGAACGATCGCGATCGCGCCGGGACAGGACCGGCTGGAACAGATGGTGGTCGAGCCGATCCGGCAGATCATCGAGAGCGAGCTGTCGCTGTTCGGCCTGCCGGCCGAGGGGAAGTACCTGTTCCTGATCGGCAGGCCGGACATCCGGGGTCTTGCCGGCTCGCCCAAGACACGCTCCATGACCTTGGCGGTCCAGCCGACGGCGGTCAGCATGGGCGTCGGAGCCCTCGCCCACCTGATCGCCCACGAGTTCTTCCACACCTGGAGCGCGGCGCGGTTCGCGGCGCCCGACGAGCTGCGCTGGTTCAACGAGGGGTTCACCGATTACTACGCCTATCTGGTCAGTGCCAGGATCGGGCTGCTGAGCTGGGAGGAGTTTGCGGGCCGACTTGGCGAGGCGATGCAGCAGTGCGCCCGGAATCCGTCCTGCGGCAAGCTCTCGCTGGCGGATGCCGGGGGGGAGGTGTTCTTCCGGCAGGGGGATGCCTACGACCTGGTCTATGGAGGCGGCCTGCTGGTGGCCGCCTGGCTGGACCGGGCGATCCGCGGCCAGGGCGAGGGGCAGACGCTGGACGATTTCATGCGCGCCTTCGTCAACGATCAAAGGTGGGAGAAGGGGGAACGCGCGCCCGGCATCGCGGACTTCGTCGAAACGCTGGGCGAGTTCGTCGACATCGACACGGCTGATCTGGCCGGGGAACTGGTCCGGCAGCCGTTCGCGTTCGATCCGGTGGAGATGTTCGCCGGCCTCGGCGTCGAGATCGAGCGGACGGTGACCCAGGCGAAGCTCAGCCTGCGGGCGAACCTGGACGGCACGACCGTGCGCGACATGGATCCCTCGGGGGTGGCGGCGCGGCTCGGGATTCTGCCGGGGGATCGCCTCATCGAGGTCAATGGGGAACCCGTGACCGGACCGGACGAGGTCCACCGGGCGTGGCGCGCGGCCGGTGCGGAGGACAATCACATCCGCGTCGAGCTCGAACGCGCGGGAAAGCGGATCACGATCGACCAGCCGATCCCGGAGGAGCTGCGTTTCGACGTGCCGGCCGACCCCTGGCGCGAACACGCCCTCACGTGTTCCACGGGACGCACGGTGCCGCGACAGATTCCTCCGGATTCATGTGGCCGTGCGCCAGCTGTGGGCTCTTCCCTTTCTGGGAGGAGGCCGCGAAGATCCGCATCCCGTGCATGCAATCCCTCTGGTCCTGGCATCGGGTCATGAACCGAGGGGCGGCCCTTTGAGACCCGTCCGAGTCCGATGAACCAGGCGAATCCGGTGGAAAGTGTCGCGGCACCGTACCTTGGTTGTCAGAACGGTCATGACTCCAAGAGTTCAGCCGAGTTTCTCGCACTGGGCCAGGAAGAACTCCCGGCTCCAGACATCCAGAGACGGGACCTCGCCCGGCTTGACGAAGCGGCGGACATCCTCGCGGGCCTGTTGCCAGTCGGTCTCAAGGATCCTGGCACGCAACTGATCCCGGCACCAGCTCTGATCAACGCGGAGCCGCTGTCCCTGCCATGGCCCGAGCTGGGTCAGGGCGGCGGCGAGAAGTTCGTAGTTTGGGCGAGTTCTGCGGGCCGTGTACCAGACGAAGTCGTACCAGTCTCGCCCCTTGAGATACTCCCGGCAAAGCAGCGCGTGCACCTTGCCGGCGAACAGGCTTTCGAGGTCGAACACGCAGATGGCCGACGGGAACGGGAAGTCCAGGTAGTTCGTCTCGAAGGACGCTCCCGGCGGTGGGTTTGCATCCACCTCCAGCTTGACCCGTACCTTCCGCGAGGCCCCTGTCGTCGGCCTGTAGGCCAGGTGAAGCAGCTTGCCGACCGAGTCATCCTTCAAGAAGGCCATTCGGACCGCCCGCTCGGCCTGCGACCGATCATCGATCTCCAGGCCGTAGCCGTACGCGGCCAGTTCCTTCGCGACTGCGTCCAGGTACGGGCGGAGAACGAAGCCCGGGTCCGGAGTCTGCAGTGCGAAGTCCAGGTCCTCCGAGAAGCGGTTCAGGCCATGGAAGATCCGCAGGCAAGTGCCGCCCTGAAAGCCGGCCTTCTGGAAGAAGTCTGTGCGGCCGAGCGCCGCCAGCACGATCTCCTGGGTGATCTCTCGCAGCGCCTGCTCTTCCTCGAGAGTCGACCGGCAGCCGTAGCTGTTCAACCGGTCCTGGATCATCCGCACGCTCATCGGTCCAGGTCCTTTCGCATGCCCTCGAGGAACCGCTTGACCCGCCCGGAGGAGTAGTTGCTCAGCAGCGTGCCGAACTCGGCGGCAGCCACGCCGGCCAGGAAGTTCTCATCGACGCGCAGGCTCTCGATGACCGGCCTGACAGAGTCCCAGTCGCACTTGTGAACGTAGACATAGTCGGCCAGAGCCTTGATCGGCGAGGCCAGAAGGAAACACTCGTTCCGGTCCTTCTCCACGCGCAGCACCTCCGCGTAGAGGGTCCTCTGCGGTACGCGGGTGAAGCTGAACCTGCCGAGAGGCGTGTCGAACTCGCGCGCACGGTCCGTCGAGACGCTGGTGATCGCGTACACCGCCTCGGGGATCCAGCCGTGATGTGAGAGGGCCGTCTCGAGGCTGACGTAGCTGGGGCCATGGATCCGCTGGGCCAGGACCAGCGGGTCGATCTCCCGTGGCCGGAACTTCCTTGCCAGGCAATAGAGGCCCCGATGAATGCGCACGACCTCCCCAGCAGCCAGGGCCCGCTTCAGCAGGCTGTGTTGCCGAGCAGCGCTGCCACCCAGCCAGCACGTCAGCTCCGACCGGGAGAAAACGCAGCCGATCGCCTTCTCAAGAGCAACCTCTGTCAGTCGTTGCATTCATGCATGATACTGGCGCAATTCGCCAGTTAGCAGCATGAATCACGGTGCCGCGACACTTTCCACCGGATTCGTGGTACCGAGCGGCGTCCGTGGCGTCGTCCCGGCAACGGAGGAGATCGCCATGTCTCGCAACCCGCGCATGGATCACCCTGGAGCCTGGCATCGGGTCATGAACCGAGGGGCGGCCCTTTGAGACCCGTCCGAGTCCGATGAACCAGGCGAATCCGGTGGAAAGTGTCGCGGCAC
>JAZDLC010000409.1:0-5832 GCA_043802345.1 Planctomycetota bacterium
GGATGTGAGAGCAGGAGCAGCGCGGCCAGCGCCGCGACGCCGACTCCCCGGGAAGTCGTCGGCTGCTCGCGCCAGCAGAGGAAGCAGGCCAGCAGCGCCACGGAAAGGCAGGCCATCAGGGAGTACGACCGGATCCTGCAACTGTAGTCGACCAGGAAGGGATTCGCCGCCACGAGCGCCGCGGCCATCAGGCTCGCCCTGCCGGTGGTGATGCTCCGGGCCAGCCAGGCCGTGAGCGGGATCAGGGCGATCCCCGCCGCCAGCGAGAGAACGCCCAGCGCCAGCGGCCCCCGGCCGAACAGCCATCCCAGGACCTTCTCCGCCACGATGAAGTAGTTCATCGTCAGCCAGGTTCCGGAATGGGTGAGGAGATCTCCGACCGAGCGATCCATGTGGATCAGCGTGCCGACCTCATCCCCCCGGAATTCCCGGTCGAACTGGTAGGCCACCCGGAGCGCGGCTCCCGCCAGGGTCAGAAGGATGAGCAGGCGCCGCTCGCCATAGGAGAACAGGCGGCTGCTAGAACCCGAAAGGATACTCCTCACGGTACTCCTCGGTGTCCGGGGGCACCGCTCCGGCCCACGGGTGCAGCGGCACCAGGGTGATGCACTGGAACTTGCCGTCCGACGCCTTCCTGCGCCAGACCACTGCCCGGTACAGCCTGTCCGGAGGGGCCTGGTGCTCGCTCGTCTCGAACATCGAGCCGTTCTGGTTCTTGGTGGAGCGCAGTTCGAGAATCACCGTGAAGACGTTGCTCTTGACCGCGAGGTGGTCGATGAACTCCTGCTTGATCTCGTCGGTCAGCCCGAAGTCCATGCCGTAATGCTCCTCGACGCGGTCGAACACCTCGCCCGGGTTCTTGAAGATGCAGTCCTCCTCTTCATCGGCCCAGGGCGAATCCGACTCTCCCTCCTTTTCCCCGCCCTTGCCGAAGGCGGAGGCCGCGTCCGTGAATTCCCCGGCGTCCTCCTTCCCCATGTGCTTTTGCTGATACTCCTCCGTGAACATCTCCCTGCGGAACTCGTCGATCTTCTCCAGCACCGAGTACGGGATGTCATGGCTGTCAGCCAGACAGCGCAGGACCCGCATCGGCGTGGTGTTGATGTTGAGCCGCCCCTGGGCGGTCTCGGTCGCCTGATCCGGCGCCGTTCCGGTCAGGTCGGAATCATCCGCTCCCGCCTTCGCCTCCGCGTCCGCTGCTTCCTCATCCTCGTCAGGTTGTTCAATTGGACTCTTGGAATCGGAAGGGCGGCCGAAGACGGAACCGTCCTCTTCCTCCTCCGCCATCGCTTCCTCGTCAAAGAGAACGTTGGAGAAGATGGTCGTCACATCTTCCAGGCCCGGCACGTAGCGGCCATCCTCGATGAAGCCGTGCAACAGGCGATCGGACATGCCATCCACGCAGACCAGTTCATCAAGCCCCAGCGGGTAGAGGATGACCTCCTCCTCCGCCTTGGCGAACCGGTCCTTGCCGAAGACAGCGCCGCTCTTCTCGTCCTCTTTCAACGAGGAAGAAAGCGACGGGACCGGAAAGTCACCGTCGCGCTTGCCGGTCAACCAGTCGGTGAAGCGATCCGCCAGGTCGGTCGCCTCGCCATTGGTGAGGTCGTGCTTCGAGTCCTCACGGAAGGTGTCCAGAAGCCGCACGAAGCGGTCGTGGGCGCCGTCCTGGAACTCTGCATCCCGGGCCGCCAGCGTGAGCAGGTTGAACTTGCTGTCCTCGTCGATGATGCCGATCTTCATGCTGATGCCATCGCCGAACTCCTCGCCCGACTTCTCCGGATCGGCCCAGTCATCCTGCTTCGAATCGGTCGGCGACTCGTTCTGTTCCTGCCCCGCCGCGATCGAACCCAGTCCGCCCCCTTCCTCCCCGCCCGACGTCTCCGCGGACTCGGACTGAGCCTGCTCGTCCTTCAGATCCTTGATCAGCATCGCCTTGGCGATTTCCAGCCCGCCCCGGGCCGCGTACTCGTATTCCAGATCCCGCAGGGAGTAGTAGGCGATACTCTGCTCCGTGGCGGAGGTGACGGCAATCTGTCCGACCACCACCACGAGCACCATGATGGCCAGAAAGGCCAGGAGCAGGGCGGCTCCGCGTTCACGAGGGTCTCTCTGCCGCATGCGTGTCTCCCGGGTAGGACGGATCCACTTTACAGCTTGGACGGAGAGCGAGCCCGATTCTTCCCTGGGGGCGGTATTCGCCGGAAAGTCCGGTCTTTGGCCCGGATTGCTACCCCGTGAGCCGCAGGTGCAGCTTCAAGACCGCCTCGCGAAGCGGGTCCAGCTCGATCGTGTGGTAGGCCTCTCCGAATGAGAGCCAGCGGAAATCCCGGTAGTCCTCTCCCAGGCGGATGGGCGGCGTATCCGGCCCGACGTCATACCCCACGCCCCAGTCCACGAGGTCGAAATCGCCGATCTGCTCCCTGAAGCGGAAGCCGAAGTCGATCAGCGCCTTCGGATGGAGGATGCCGGTCTCGTCCCGGACCTCCCGGACGGCGGCCGACTCGATCGCCTCCTCCGGACGGATCGTGCCGAGGACCGGCCTCCACAGTCCCTCCCGCCTCTGGTTCCGGCGCACCAGCAGGTATTTGGGGCCCAACTCAGACTGCTGGAAGACGTAGACAGCCACCTGATGAGTTGGATGAGGATGTGCCACGACCGGCCCTCTGCTACAGTGGGGAAGCAACAGGACCTATCGGCATCTGAGTCCATTTTCTGAACAACCTCCCTGCCTCGGTCTGCCTGGAGATCTCCATGGCTCCTGCCCGCCTCCTCGCCCTGTCTTGCGCGCTGCTCCTTTCGTCTCCAGTTCTGGCCCAGCAAGCCGACAAGACCATCACCTCCGCCGAGATTCAGGCCCACGTCGATTTCCTGGCGTCCGACCTGCTGGAGGGTCGTGACTCGGGGTATCCGGGGGCCGAAATCGCGGCGCTCTACGTGGCCACCCACTTCCGGCGCTGCGGACTCGCGCCGCTGTTCGATGACTACCAGATGGAGTTCGACCTGCCGGGCGCCGCCGGGCCGGGAACGGCCCTTCTGTCGTATGGAGGCCAGCTCCTAAACGATCCCAAGCAGATCTCGGTCAGGGGGTTCTCCGCGGTGACGAGCGTCGCGGGGATGACGGCGCAGGGAGACGAGGATCCGGCCGGCAAGATCGTCATCGCGCCCGGAGGGAGCAGCAGCGACGCAGACCACAAGCGGGCCATGGACCTGGCTCGACGGGGCGCGGAGGCGGTGCTCTTCGTGAGCGATCGCGACGAGTTCCCGGTGAGCGCCCGGCCGGACGGCCGCAGGCGGCCCGCGGGAAGAAGCTCCTCCGCTGACCGGGGCGGTGGCTATCTCGAGTCGGCGCCGCTCCGCTCCGTGCCCGGCGAGGCGCTCTCGATTCCGGTGATCCGGGTCTCGCGCCGCCTGGGCGCCGATCTGCTGGACGCCGTCGAGGACGGAGCCACCCTCTCCATCGAAGTCACGCGTGAAGGGGTGGATCGAAGCGCCAACGTCATCGGTTGGATCGAAGGGTCCGATCCGGAGCTGAAGAAGGAGTACGTGTTCGCCGGCGCTCATTACGACCATGTGGGCGCGGACCATCAGGGGAACATCTGGAACGGCGCGGACGACAACGCCTCGGGGACCGCCGGCATCCTCGAGTTTGCTGACGCGCTCGCCTCCCTGAAGGAGCGGCCCAGGCGGTCGATCATCCTGGCGGCGTGGAGCGCAGAAGAGCGCGGCCTGGTCGGCTCCAAGGCGTTCATGCGCAACTGCCCGGTCCCGCTCGAGAAGATCTGCGCGTACATCAATCTCGACATGATCTCGCGCAACGACCCGGAGTTCGTGGACGTGGTCCATGCCAGCGACGACCTGCTGGAGATGATGCGTGAGAAGGCGAAGAGCCACGGTCTGGAGGTCAATGAGGGGTCGGCCCGCTACCTGGCACAGAGCGACTGCCTGCCCTTCGCGGAGAACGAGATTCCCGTTCTCTTCCCGTTCACCGACATTCATGAGGACTACCACCGGCCATCGGACGACCCGGACACCATCGACGCGGACAAGGCGATGCGCGTCACCCGGGCCGCCTTCCAGGTCCTGCTGGAGGTCGCGAACGCCGACGGAAGACCCTCCTTCAGCGCCTCGCGATCCGGGAACCGGCGAGGCGGCGGGTCGCTCCGGCTTGGGTTCACGCCGGGCGACTCCCAGGAAGCCCCCGGGATTCCCGTGGGCACGGTGCTGGATGGATCGGTCGCGGAGAGCGCCGGTCTCTTGCCGGGCGACACGCTGATCCGAATCGGCGAGCAGAAGATCGGGTTCCGCAAGGACCTGAAGCAGGCGCTGCAGGCCGTGCGCGAAGCCGAGTCGTTCGAGATCGAGGTGCTACGGAACGGACAGCCGCTCATTCTCGAGGGGTCGTTCAAGAACAGATCCCTCTGAACCGAAAACTGGCCGAGGCCGGAACGGATTCTTCAGCCCACTCGTTCGCAGCCCCACCGCATACGCACGAGCAAAACAAAGCCTGAAGAATCCGCCCCGCCCTCGGCCCTTTCGTCAGAGAATGTCCATGATCTCGGTCTGGGTGTAGAAGGCGGCCATGTAGTTGGCCCCCACCGACACCCGTGAATTCCAGGGAAGCGGCGTCTTCTCGCCGATGAGGCCCAGCGCCACGGCGCCAAACGCCCGGGCCAGACCCGGTCTCGACCTGGCCTGAACCAGTTCCAGCAGCGGCTCGATCGCCGTGCGATCCCCGACGCTTCCCAGGGCCTTCGCCACAGCCGACGTGTCAAAGAGCGTCCGCGCCCGGCTCAGCTCCTTGACCAGCAGTCCGGAGACCTCCAGGTTTCCCATCAGGCCCAGACCGGTCGCGACCTGCGCCCGGTAGATCGGGTCGTTGTCGTTCCGCAGAGCGTCGAGCAACTCCTCGGCGGCGGCCTCGTGCCGCATCAATCCCAGCGACTCCGCCAGATACCCCTTCTGGCTCCGGTCGCCCGACTCCTTCAGCGCCTCCAGCAACTCATCCCCCATCGCCCGCGCCTCCACCAGCCCCAGGCAGATGGTCAGCGCTCCCTGCTCCGTGGGACTCCTGGTCTCCTGCCAGGTCCGCGCCAGCTTGGAGATGATCAACTGGCGCGCATCGCTCGTGGGCTCGTACCCCCGGCCGAGAAGCGCGCACCCCGTCGCGGCCCAGGCCGTTTGGCTCTTCCTTTGGGGCCGAGTCAGGCTACGCAGCAGGAAACGGGTCAGACCGTCCAGCATTTCGCCGTGCCGTTCCATGTCGAGAGCGGCCCGGCAGCCGATCTCGCCCAGCGCCACGAAAGCGAAGTTGGAACTCGCCTCATCGTTGCTCTTCTCCGCCAGCCGGGTCAGCGCCTTGACGATCTCCATGTCCTCGGGGGCTGCCAGCTTTCCCAGAGCGATGATGCACGATTCTCGCACGAGGTTTCTGGTCTTGCGGCTTTCCGCCATCTTGAGAAGGTGGGGAAGCACCGGTCTGGCCGCATCTCCCATCCGGGAGAGCGCCACCGGAATCTGGGCCTGCATCAGTTCCGACAGCCGCCTGTCCGCAAGCAGTTCCAGCAGGAAGGGG
The DNA here is from genome assembly GCA_043802345.1 of Planctomycetota bacterium. Lineage (GTDB taxonomy): Bacteria > Planctomycetota > B15-G4 > B15-G4 > JADJEK01 > JAZDLC01. Next base: position 5,576 of record JAZDLC010000409.1, read on the forward strand.
ACGATTTCGAACTGTCCCTCCTGAAAGAGCCCCAGCGCCAGGATGGCTCCCGCCTTGAGCTCGACACTGGAGTCGGGAGTCTCCCCGACGATCTGGAGCAGTGCGGGAATGGCCTGCGGATCGGAGAGAGTTCCTAGCGCCGCCGCGGCCAGGGCGCGGTGGACGTCATGAATGTCCTGGTTGCTCCGGAGCAACCGGCGCCCGTCCTCGCTGTTTGCCAGGATCTCCAGCAGCAGCGGCACCGCCTGCCTCTCGCC
>JAZDLC010000410.1:0-2213 GCA_043802345.1 Planctomycetota bacterium
CCAGATCAGCTTGCCAGTGAGCCGGCTCTCGCCGGCCAGCGTCCATTCCCTGCTGGGCAGGACATCCTTGAACAGGAACGTACCGTACTCATCGGTCACCAGCCGCTGCTCGCGATGCCAGCCGTCGTTGTAGTCGCCGTCCGGCAACTCCTCCACGAGCTGCTGCGCCAGGCGAAGTTCAGCGCCCGCCGCGGGCGATCCGTCCGGTGCCAGGATGCTCCCGGACACGGTGCAGAAGCTCTGCCCCAGCTCGATCCTGAGCGTCTGTCCCGGTTCGATCCGGAACGGCCCTGATGTCCGGGAGGTTCCCGAGTGAACCTCGAGTTCCGGCTCCAACGGCGGCTTGATGGGAATGGGAAGATCCTGGAGAAGCCGCCAGCGGTATGGACCGGGAGGGAGTTCGAACCGGGCCAGACCGTCCCGATCCGAAACTCCGGAGCGGATCGGCACGTCGTCGCCATCCTCGAGAACCTCGGCCGGGATCCCCTCCAACACCTTGCCGCGCCGCTGGAAGCGGAGTTCCAGCACGCCCGGTCCTGTTGGGCTGTCTAACGCCACCCTGGAGGACGGCTCGGACGGCTCGGGGAGGCCGGCGGAGGGAGGAGCAGAGGGGGAGGACCGCGGGTTCTCATGAGGCTCTCCCGCCCCGTCCTGGAGTGACCAGAGCAGGACTCCCAGAAGCACCGCTGCCAGCAGGATGACCACGTTTCGCATTCCGGTCCAGCCTCCTCGAGCCGCGCCCCGATGCGGGACACACTGCTGAATATGGCTGGCGGGCCGGAAATAACGGATCTGCCCGGACGGCAGCGCGTGACTCAGGTCTTGACGTTGTCCACGAGCACCACGCCGAGTGAGCCGAAGAAGATCACCCCGAACCAGGCCGCCAGGACCGGATGCAATACGTCCTTGTCACCCAGATTCCGCATCACGGCATCGAAGGCGAAGTAGGAGGCGCAGATCAGGATCGAGACGACCATCCCCAGCATGAGCGAGCGGGATTCCTGTCGCAGCACGAAAGGCAGGCCCAGCAGCAGCAGGAGCAGATTCGATAGAGGGAACGTGAGGTGATAGTGCAGGAGCACCTTCCAGCGCCCCTCCCCCGTCTTGGAGTACAGGAACTCGGCCTGGGAGTACGAGAGGTCGTAGGCGCCGCGGACCTTCGACTCGATCAGATCCGGGGTCAGATCCGCCGGAAGCTCGCGCAGCTCGCTGCTCGTCGCTCCGGCCGCGTCCACGACCTCGGCCTCGTAGACGAACGCCTGCCGCTCTTCATCCCACCTGGCGTTCCGTCCCTGCAGGGACGGCTCCATCAGGTTCATGTCGGACACGTCGGACACGTCGAACGCATCGATCGTCTTCCGGTCCAGATCGTAGTCGTGGATCGTGACGTAGCGGTTTTCACCGACCGGATAGAAGTCCGAAATCTGGCGCTCATCCTCGGCATGGAACAGCAGGGCCTTGACCCGCTCCCGCGCGTCGGACAGACCCGGGGCGACCCACTGCTGGACCGCCACCATGAAGATCGCCAGCAGGATGCCGAACACGAACACGGGGGCCAACACGCGGAATACCGACCGCCCCCCCACGATCATCGGCACCAGCTCGTTGTTTCGTCTGAGCCGCGTGACGGCGAACATGGCCGCCATCACGGTGACGAAGGGCGCCACCTGCAGGAAGATGAACGGCAGCATCAGGCCGTAGAACTGCGCCACGAGAACGCCCACGGAGTTTCCCATGGCGATCACGGACGGGGCGTTCTCGAAGATGTTGTCGCTCTTGCCGAACAGATCGATCAGGACGAACATGCCCACGAAGAACAGAAGGCACATTCCGTAGGAGGAGATGAAGTAGCTGGCGACGTAGCGGTCGAGTTTCTGCAACGCGCGCTATCTCCTCAGGACCACGGCTGTGAGCCCACCACCGAGAATGAAGAGGACGACCGACCCGGACCAGATGGCCAGCAGCGGGCTCAGATCCGTCTCCTTCGCCAGAACCTCGCCAAGAATGAAGGTCGGGTAGTAGACAACGATGGCGATCAGGAAGGCGATCAGGAACGCCACCATCCGGTTTCCCTGCTTGAAGATGATCGCCAGCGGCATGCCGACGAGCACGAAGAGGATACAGGCAAACGCGCCAGCGATCCGCTTGTGGAATTCGCTCTGGAGCATCCGGGTCTTGAACGCTCCCTTGAAGCTCCTCTCGCCAGCGGCCAC
>JAZDLC010000411.1:0-9270 GCA_043802345.1 Planctomycetota bacterium
TTCGGGAGAAGTTCGGGCCGCCTGAGTCTCGCGGCCTTCCCATCGAGCCTCGGCCGCCACGCATACATCTTCGCCCCGACCGGCACCTGCGCCCGAAAGCAACCTTCGCGGACCTGGATGGACTCCTTGAGGTTCTGATCATCGATCACACTGGTGAGCTGAAAGGAACCGCTCGCGTCGTCTACGGGCGGCCCACCCAAGAAGCGCACGATGACGCTCCCTTCGAAGGTCTGCATCGGGATGCCGGCGGCATCGCGCGTGACGTCCCCCGGTGCCGCGATCCCCTCTTCCGCCTCGGATGAGCGCCCGGGTTGCTCTCGAGGAACAGGAGCTACTAGCTGCTCGGCTCCAGGAAGACTCGCCACGTCGACCGGAGGAACGGAGCGCAGGCCATACCAGAGGAACAGCACGGCGGCGAGCAAGGCAAGAGAAAGCAGCCAACGCATGACCGCAGGGTAACCGAACATCCACGCCCGGCGTAGATGTTCATCGGGTGCGATTGTTCGGGTCACGCAGCAGATGAGTCGCCAGGTTCCGCAGCAGGTCTACACCCAGCCAGGGGCGGCGCGAACAGAGCGCCTGGAAGCGCGAGCCTTCCAGTGAGAGCAGTTTACTGGACTGCTCGGCTCGGAGCGTCGCCGGGAAGCTCTGCTCCGAGAGTAGAGCGGCGTGGCCGATGCAGGCCGAAGGACCGAGCGCGCGCGAGTCTTGACCCTCGGCTTCGAGAAGGTAGCGCCCTTCCATCACGAGCAGCATGCGGCCGAAGGACTGACCGGGGGAAAGCACGATTTCACCCGGGGCGTGTTCCTCGAGCCTGCTCAACTCCAGCAAGCGCAGCAGGTTGGCGTACCGCAGGCCAGCGAACAGATGCTGCTCGCGCAGCGCCTGAACCTGGCTGCGGATCTGGCGACCCAGACGGTGCATCTGCTCCTGTTCAACGTCGGAGGCCTGCGCCCTCAAGACCAGCGCGGTGATGTTGTCGCGACCGCCCCGGTCGTTCGCGAGATCGATGAGTCGGCTCGGGATGCTTGCGAGGTCCTGCTCCGCGAGAAGTCCGGCGATCTCGGACAGCCCTTCGAAGCTCCCGCTCAGTCCATCGGAGCAGATCAGGAAGGTGTCGTCCGGCAGCACGTCCAGGATCAGCGACTCGACCTCGACCGTCTCGTGGCTGCCGATCGCGCGCGTCAGCACGCTCGCGTAGCGCGAGCCCTGCGCCTCCGCCGCCGTCAGCGTGCCCCGCAGCACCAGCTCGTGGGCCATGGTGTGATCCGTGCTGAGCTGCTCGCAGGCGCCGTCGCGCACCAGGTAGAGGCGCGTGTCTCCGACATGCGCCATGGCCGCCCTGTTCCCCGCGACCAGGAGCGCCGTGAGGGTGCATGCCATGCCGGAACGGCCCGACTCGGATGAGGCGCTCCGGTGGACCATCCGGCAGGCCTCCTGCGCCGCGGTCGTGACCAGTTCCAGGAGTTGACGATGGGCGGCCTTCTCCGAGCGCACCTTCTGGACCACCGCCCGGTGCTTCCGGACATGGCGGCCGAGCGCCTCCATCGTGAGCGAGGCCGCCACCTCGCCCGCGGAACGTCCACCGACACCGTCTGACACCGCGAACAAGCCGAGTTCCCGATCGATCAGGCAGGCGTCTTCGTTGGTCTCGCGCAGCCTGCCGATGTCTGTCTTGCCGTGTGCGGTGATCTGCACGGTTGCTCCCAATTGCTCTGCCGGCGGGTCGCTTCGATCCGGTCAGCCGGATGCCAACCTTCGTCCAAACCATCCTACCGGACGCGCGCCGCGCGTCCGGCCCGTCCGGGCAGGAAAAAGACCAGGGGATTCTGGGGCCCCGAATCAGGCCCCATCCACTTCGCTCGAAACGGCTCACAGGAGCGGCGTAAACAGGCGCGCGACGCCGTCCCTGAGGCGGACAGGCAGCGACCGTGAGTCCATCTCCTCCAGGCTGACCGGACGTCCCTCGGAGCGGCGGCGCTCGATGAACACCTCGAGTTCGCGGGCCAGCTCGCGGTCCAGGCACTCGACATTGAACTCGAAGTTCAATCGGAGGCTGCGATGATCCCAGTTCGCCGACCCGAAGAACGACCAGTAGCCGTCGACCAGGAGCAGCTTGGTGTGGTCGAACGGCGGCCGGGTGAACCAGACGCGGCAACCATGCTCCAGCACCTGCCAGAGAGTGGCGTGCATGGCCCAGTCGATGATCGGCAGATTGCTCCTTGCCGGCAGGAAGATCTCCACCGCTACTCCGCGCAGCGCCGCCAGGTTCAGCGCGCTGGTCAGCGAGGCGTCGGGAAGGAAATACGGCGTGACGATCTGGATCGAGGTGCGCGCGATTCCGACTGCTCCGAGCAGCACCCAGCGCAGCTTGTCGTAATCCTCATCCGGCCCGTCAGGGATGCCCCGGGCCAGCGCCGGGCCGGCGGCTTCCAGACGAGGAAACCAGGTCTCACCGCCCAGACGCTCTCCCGTGGTGAACAGCCAATCTTCCGCGAACACCGCCTGCAGCTGGGCCACGGTCGGTCCGCGAATGCGGAAATGCAGGTCCCGGGTCGGATGCCTGGGCCGATCCGCGAGCAGGTTGGCGGCGCGGATGTTCAGACCGCCCGTGAACCCGATCGTGCCATCGATTACGCAGAGCTTGCGGTGGTTGCGCATGTTCAGGACGCTGCGCGGAAGCAGCCGAAGCCGGGGATGGAACCGCGCGGTGATGACGCCTGCCTGACGGAGCAGGCGGGTGATGCGCGGGAACGAATAGTGAGACCCTGCATCGTCGACCAGCACCCGGACCGCGACGCCGCGCCCCGCCGCTCGTGACAGGGCTTCCACGAACCGGCGTCCGACGACATCTGAGTCGAAGATGTAGCTGGTCAGGGAAACGGATGTCCGGGCCTGCCCGATGGCCTCCAGCATGGCGGGGTAGGCCCGATCGCCATTTTCGAGAGGCTCGATCCGGTTTCCGGCCAGCAATCGTCGAGACACCACCCTTTCAACCAGCCGCTCCAGCTCCGTGAGGTAGCGGCGCTCTCCTGGCAGTCGCCGCGCGAGCTCTTCGGGAGGCACGGGATGCTGGCCAGCCGAAACCCGGATCCTCTCAAGATCGGATCTCAACTCCTTCGCACGCCGGCGGATACGGTTGATGCCGAAGATCGAGTAGAGAATCGCGCCCAGCAGCGGCGTGAGCCAGATCAGCCCGATCCAGAGGAGCGCGGCACGAGGATCCCTGCGGTAAAGCAGGACATGGGTCACCGCGAGAATGTCGGCTCCCAGCGCGACGGCAGTGAGAAGCACCGGCCAGACAGGTTCGAGCCATTCCCACATGGTCGGCATTAGACCAGCCTGCCGGCCCCGTTGGGAGGGCGCCGGCAGGATAGGGTGGGAGAATCGAGCGGCCCGGGCTATTCTCCCCCGGTCTCGCCAAGAATCCGGGAGCCCAGCATGATCATGAGCACCGCCGTTGCACCTGACCCGCTCGCTCCACGGCGTCACCTGCTGACGCCATCCGGCTCACGCTGACCGATGCACCTCGACCCGCTGCTACCACCCATTGTCGGGGTCGTGCTCGTCATCCTGTTGACGGGCCTCGTCATGAAGAGGCTCAGGCAACCGTTCGTGGTCGGTTGCCTGATCGCCGGGGTCATCCTGGGCCCGCACGTCATCGGCCTGCTGAAGGACGAGCATCTGATCGGGCGCCTGGGTGCCTTCGGAGTGGTCCTGCTGCTGTTTTTCGTGGGGATGGAAACCAGCCCGCCCGCGCTGGCGACCCGCTGGCGGGTTGCCGTGCTGGGGACCCTGCTGCAGGTCTCGGTGAGCGTGGGGTGCGTCGCTCTGGTCGGCCTGGCCAACGACTGGTCGCTGGGGCGTATCCTGCTTCTCGGGTTCGTGATCAGCCTCAGCAGCACCGCCGTGGTCTTCCGCCTGCTGACCGAGTCCGGGGAAACCAACACCGAAGCGGCGCAAAGCGTCACCGTGATCCTGATCTCCCAGGACGTCCTGATCGTGCCGATGCTGATTGTGCTCGGCCTGGTCTCGGGCGCGACCGCTGAACCCGGTGCTGGCATTGGTCAGATGCTCGGTGGCCTGGCGATCCTGGCCTTGGTGGCCTGGATGATCCAGAAGCGCACGCTGCACCTCCCGTTTGCGAGCCTGGCCGAGAGGGATCACGAAATCGGCGTGTTCGCGGCCATCACCCCCTGCCTGGTCCTCGCCGTGCTGACCGGACTGCTCGGACTTTCCACCGGTCTGGGCGCCTTTGTGGGAGGCATGCTGCTCTCGATGACCCAGGAAACACGCTGGGTCAGCCTGAGCCTGCGGCCGTTCGAGACGGTCTTCGTGGGTCTGTTCTTCGTTTCCATCGGCATGCTTCTGGATCTGGGCTTTCTCGCGCAGCACGCTGTCCTGCTGCTGTTGATCGTACTGCTGGTACTGGTCTCGAACACACTGATCAACGGCCTGATCCTGCGGGTGCTGGGGCACAACTGGCGGGAGAGCCTCTATGCCGGAGCGCTGCTGGCGCAGATTGGCGAGTTCAGCTTCGTGCTGGCGGCCCTGGGCCTCCAGGTCGACTTGATCGGCCAGTTCGCCTACCAGACCACGATCGCCGCGATTACGCTCTCGATCATCCTGAGCCCGGCCTGGGTCAGGCTGTTTCGAAGGCTGACGGGAGTGAAGGCGATCGCGCCAGAGCCCGCGCACGTCCCTTAAGGAACCGAGTCATGATCGAATCGCTGTTCAACGCCGAACTCTGGATTGCGCTGATCACCCTGACGGCGCTCGAGATCGTGCTGGGGATCGACAACCTGATCTTTATCTCGATCCTGGCCGACCGGCTGCCGGCCGAACTCCAGGCGCGCGCCCGCCGGCTCGGCCTGCTGCTGGCCATGGGCATGCGCATCCTTCTGCTGCTCGGCCTGGCCTGGATCACCCACCTGACGGCCCCCCTGTTCACGGTTCTCAGCCAGGAGATTTCGGGCAGGGATCTGGTGCTGATCGTGGGCGGCCTGTTCCTGCTGGCCAAGGCAACTCGCGAGATGCACCATGCCCTGGAGGGAGAGGATGAGGGGAAGGCGGTTCCCCGGCCACGCACGATGTCGGCGGTGCTGCTGCAGATCGTCCTGCTGGACATTGTCTTCTCCCTGGATTCCGTGATCACCGCGATCGGCATGGTTTCGGTCGTCGGCGTCATGGTGGCGGCCATCGTGCTCGCGGTCGCGGCCATGCTTCTGGCGGCCGGAGCGGTCTCGGGCTTTGTCGCCAGGCACCCCACGGTGCGGATGCTGGCCCTGAGCTTCCTGTTGCTGATCGGTGTCGCGCTGGTCGCGGACGGACTCGATCATGCGATTCCCAAGGGGTATCTCTACTTCGCGCTCGGGTTCTCGGTGCTGGTCGAAATGTTGAACCTTCGCATCCGTCCGGCGCTCGGCCGGCCAAGGACACGCTAGAATGACCGCTCAACCACATGGAGTGCTCCGCTTGAGTCGTAGCCGCTGCTGGAACCGCAAACCTCCTCTGCGGGGCGCCGCCTCGCTGGTGCTGGCGTTGATCGCCTGCCTGGTGCCAACTTTGTTCGCCCAGGAGCTGAGGCCCGACCGTCCGACCGCGGAGCAAGTCAAGCTGCTGCTGGAGCAGACCGCGCAGAGCCCGGCGCTGGACGAGGCGGGCCGGGAGAAGATCGCGGAAATCTACCGGCAGGCGTTGCTCGACCTGGAGAATGCGAATCTCCACGCGGCTGAGATCGCCAAGTACGACGCGCTGATTCTCGAGGCGCCCGGCCTGCTGGCCTCGATTCGGGCCGAACTCGGCACGGCTGCCACCGAGCCGGAGGTCACCGTGGCCCCGGACGCCGGACTGGCGGTCATCGAACAGGGGCTCAAGCAGGCGGAAGCGGACCTGGCGGCGGCTCGCAAGAAGCTCGACGAGCTGCAGGCCGAGAGCGCCACGCGCGGCGACCGGCGCGGGGCCATCCCGGAGCAGATCGCCGGCCTGCGCCAGCGGCTGGCCGCTGTCGAGGACGGGCTCGTGCCGCCACCCGCACCCGAGCACGACCCTCTCTACAGCGCGGCGCGCCGCGTCCAGTTGCAGTGCCAGCAGTTTGCGCTGACCAAGGAGATCGAGCGGTACGAGCGAGAGATGGCTTCGTACGATGCGCGCCGGGACCTGCTGCCGGCGCGCCGGGACCGCGCGCAGCGGCGGGTTTCCCAGGCCGAGAAACTGGTCGCGGTCTGGCAGAAGAAGGTCACCTCAAAGCGTGAGGAAGAGGCCCGGATCGCGAATGAGGAGGCCCGCCGTCTGCGGCTCGAGGCGGCCCGCAAGGCGCCGGAACTCAAGGAACTGGCCGGCGAAAACGAGCGGTTGACTCAGCAGCGCAACCGTTTGACCCGCTTGCGGGAAGAGACCGAACGGGAAACGAAGGAGCGCGCGGATGAACTGAAGAAGAAGCGCGATTCGTTCCACCGGATCCGAACCCGGGTCAAGGCAGCGGGTTTCACCAATGCGATGGGCGTGATCCTGCGCCGGGAACACAAGGAGCTGCTCGACTCTCGCAGCTACCGGCGGACGCGCAAACCGCGCGAGAAGCAGATCTCGGACACCCAATTCGAACTGATCGTACTGCAGGACCAGCGGTTCGAGAATCCGGTCTCGGACATCGAGGGGAGCGTTCCCGGGATCATCGATGGCATCGCCCCCACGCCCGAAATGCGCCCCGAGCTCGAGGAGTTCGCCCGCGCGACGCTCATCAGCCGTCGGGATCTGCTCGACGGCCTGATTCGAGAGACAGAGAACTACGTCGACCTGCTGCTCGAGAACGAACGGGTGACCTCGACCCTGATCGCCGCCATCGACGAGTACGCTTCGTACATCCGGGAGCACATCTTCTCGGTCAAGAGCGTCGAGGGGAGTCTGTTGCCCAGTCCCAAGGCCGCGTTCGAGGCCTCCGCCTGGCTGCTCCGTCCCCCGAGCTGGCTTTCTTCTGTCCGGCAGGCTGGAACCGAGATCGCAGGCGCGCCGGTGCGCCATTCCCTGCTCGGCCTGGTGCTTCTGCTGCTCATCGTCTTCCGAGGACGCGCGACGACCGCGCTGAAGCTGTGGGGTGAAGAGGTCAGGCGGATTCGCACCGACTCGTTCGGCAAGACCCTGCTCTCGGTCTTGCAGACGGTGCTCCTGAGCGCGCCCACCCCGTTTCTTTGCTGGTGGCTGGCCACGGTGCTGGGCGATTCAGCGGGCCAGGAAGATGTCATAGCGGCGGTCTCGGGCGGCCTGAAGAGCCTGATCCTGCCGCTCTTCGTGCTGGTCTTCGTGCGTCAGGCGAGCCGGAACGGAGGACTGGCCGACGCTCATTTCGGCTGGACCGAGGACAGCCGCCGGGCGATTCGCCGGCAGATCCGCTGGTTCCTGCCGACTTTCCTGTCGCTGTTCCTCGTGACCCTCGTGTTGCAACCACCCTGGGTACAGGAAAGCTGGAATGACTCGCTGGGACGGGTTGTCTTCTGCGCCGCCATGGTCGTGCTGTTCCTGTTCCTGCGCAATGTGAGCTCCTCCGAGCGCCCGGTGCTCGCCCACTTCCTGGCGCAGAATCCGCACAGCCTGTTGGCCCGCCTGAAGTCGATCTGGTTCGTCCTGCTGACGTTGCCGCCGCTCGCGCTCCTCGTTCTCGCCGCGACCGGATACGACTACACGGCCCTGGAACTTCTGCGGCGGCTGCTCTGGTCGCTGGAACTGGTGCTGCTGCTCGTGTTCCTGAACGGCATCCTGCTGCGCTGGCTGTTCGTGGCCAGGCGGCAGTTGGCGCTGGAGCGGCTGCGGCTGCGGCGCGAGGCGGCCAGGGCCGAGGAGGCCACTGGGGCGATGGCCGAGGCTGCCAAAGGAGGCTCCGGCGAGGGCGCCCGGGTCTCTTCCAGCGTGCCCGAGTCCGTCGACATTCCCGCGATCAGCGCCCAGACGCTGCAGCTCTCGCGAACCGCCTTGCTGGTGATCTTGCTGGCCGGCATGGTCACGATCTGGGCCGACCTGGTGCCCGCGCTCGGGCTGCTTCGGAGGGTCGAGGTCTGGCCCCAGGTGCGCGTGATTCCGGCGACTGAACAGGGGCTCTACCCCGTTCTGGAGATGAACGGAGACCCGCTGCCTGCCCAGGATCCGGCGGCCAAGCCGCCATCTCCCGCGGACACCGGGCGGACGGAAGCGAAGCCGGGTGGCGTCGCCATTCCGGGCGGAACCGGGTCGAAACCGCCCGCGGGCACATCCGACATCGCTCTGGACGAGCCGCGACCGACGATCTCCCTGGCGGATGTCGGACTGGCGATCCTGCTGGCGCTGGCCACCCTGATCTGCGCCAAGAACATCCCGGGGTTGATGGAGATCCTGCTGCTCCGGCGCCTGCCGATGGAGCCCGGAGCGCGGTACGCGGCCAGTACGATCGCGCGCTACGCCATCATGATCATCGGGCTGACGCTCTCGCTGGGCGCCATCGGGATCGGCTGGTCGACCGTGCAGTGGCTGGCCGCGGCCCTGACCTTCGGCCTGGCTTTCGGCCTGCAGGAGATCTTCGCCAACTTCGTGTCCGGCCTGATCATGCTGTTCGAGCGCCCGGTGCAACTGGGCGACATCGTCACGGTCGGAGGGGTTGACGGCAAGGTCTCGCGGATCCGCATGCGTGCCACCACGATCACCGACTGGGACAACCGCGAACTGATCGTCCCGAACAAGGAGTTCATCACCGGCCATCTGGTCAACTGGACCCTGTCCGACACGATCACGCGCGTCGTGATCCGGGTCGGCGTGGCCTACAGCTCGAATCCCGTGCAGGTGCGCGAATTGCTCCTCAAGGTCGCAGAGGACTGCCCGCTGGTGATGAAGGATCCGGGCCCTTCGGCGATCTTCCGCGAGTTCGGGGACAGCGCGCTGCTGTTCGACTTGCGGGTCTACCTCGCCAACCGGGATATCTGGCCCAGGCTGATCGACCAGCTCCACGAGGACATTCACACCGAGTTCACCGCGGCCGGAATCGTGATCGCGTTCCCCCAGCTCGACGTGCATCTGGACTCGCCACAGCAGCCGGGCGCGGCACCCGGCCATCCTCCTGGAAGCGCCCCCGGGACGGGGAACCCGTAGGCGGTCAAGGAAGCGCGCCGATGGTGCTGGCCGAATTGCAGGACTCGGCTGGAATCGCTGGCTATGACCAAGCAAGAAGACGCATCGGGAACCTCATTCATGCGGAGTTGAGCGCCATGTCGTGGAAACTCTCACAAGCCACTCTCATCCTCTTGATGT
>JAZDLC010000412.1:0-14872 GCA_043802345.1 Planctomycetota bacterium
CGCTCCCATCAGCAGCGCCCCGATGTACCCGCCCAGGATCGGACCGAAGTCAACGGTTCCGGCCGCGGTGAACGCGACCGCCACCGGAATCGGGAAGGTCAGCAAGAGAGCCAGGGCCAGCAGCCCGAACGAGGCGAGGAACTTGCCGAGGACGATGTTCCCCTCCTTCATCGGCATGGTCAGCAGGACTTCGATGGTCCCGATCTTTCGCTCCTCGGCCCACATCTTCATGGCGACGGCCGGCGCGAACAGCAGGTAGACCCAGGGCAGGAACGAGAAGAAGCTGCGCATGTTCGCCTCGCCCTGCATGAAGTAGTCGGGCACGAAGAAGAACAGCAGCCCGGTCAGCACCAGGAAGGCGAACAGGAAGATCGACGCCACCGGCGTCTTGAAGTAGGTCCGGAATTCCTTTCCGGCCACGATCAGCACGTGATTCATCAGCTCACCCCCCTGGTCAGTCGACTGAAGACATCCTCGAGCGATGCGCGTTCAGGCCGCAATTCCCTGAGCACCCACTGCTGGGCGACCGCCGTCTTGAACAGATCTTCGCCCAGATCCAGCCCGGCGCCGCGCACCTCGATCCTGAGGGCCCCCTCGAACTCTCCCTTGCTCTCCACCAGACTGACTCCCGGGACCTTTTGGAGCACGCTTCTCGCGGACTCGGGCGTGGCGCCCTTGATCAACAGATGGAAGCGCAGGCCCTCCTTGGCGGAGGACTCGGTGACCAACCGGTCCGGATGGTCATCGGCGACCAGCTTCCCGTCGTTGATGATCAACGCGCGGGTGCAGGTCGACTGGACTTCCGGCAGGATATGGGTCGAGAGGATGATCGTCTTGGTCTCGCCGATCCTCTTGATGACGCTGCGAATCTCCTGGATCTGATTCGGGTCGAGCCCGGTTGTCGGCTCGTCCAGAATCAAGAAATCCGGATCATGGAGGAGCGTCTGGGCCAGCCCGACCCGCTGCCGGAATCCCTTGGAGAGCTGACTGATCTCCTTGCGGACCACCGTTTCCAGACCACAGACATCGACCATCTCCTGGATCCGGCTACGCCGCTCCTTGCCGGAGAGGCCGCGGATCCTCGCGGTGTACTGAAGGGTGTCCAGAACGCCCAGTTCCTCGTAGAGCGGCGCCGACTCCGGGAGGTAGCCCAACCGGCGGCGGGCCTCCAGAGGCTTCTCCAGCACGTTGAAGCCAGCGATCTCGATCTCGCCCGCGTCCGGGTCGAGGTAGGTCGTAAGCATGCGCATGGTGGTCGATTTGCCGGCACCGTTGGGTCCCAGGAAGCCGACAACCTCGCCTTCCTCCACCTCAAAAGAGATGTTGTCCACGGCAACCGTGTCACCGAATGACTTGCGAAGCCCAGAAACGCGAATCATCGCGCCAGCCTCCTCTTCTTGTGTCACCCTCGTACAGCGACCGGCCGCTACGCCGGGCCGGTCTGCGGATGGGGCATAAGCCTGCTAGGAATACGGTTCGGGCATTCCCCGGTCAAGCCCCGAGCAGTCGCGTCGGGGTTACCAGACGCCTGCGGTACGCGACTCACCAACTTCTGTTGACGGGAATCTGGCCCCTTTTTCCGCTGGATTCCTGGAACACGCTCCGGACCGGATCCGTCTGACGGAGTGGCTGGTTCGGGGAACTCCGAGGCCTTCGGGCCGTGATGGGTTCCAACGGAGCTTCCTGGATCGTATTAGCTACCAAGGTCGGCCTGAAGAAGGACGTAATGCGCCGACCCCGCCCTTCCCCAACATCTCCTATGTAAACGGGGTTGGCTTCCTTGGTGATTCTCGCACGACGGCCGCCCGGCAGCGGCCGTCGTTTTTTTATCGCGGCGCCCGTTCCGCCTCCGGGGCATCCTGGTTGGAGCGGTGAATCAGGATCCCGTTCCCTCCCCGCTGAGCCACGGTGTCCAGGGCGGCCTCGGCGTTCTTGATGATCGAATCGAAGAACAGCGTATTGCGGTCCTTGTAGGTTGAGATCCCCACCGAGAGAGAGACCTGCACCGGCCGCTCATCGATGTCAATGGAGAACTCGCGCAGCCGGTCTCGCACCCGTGCCATCAGGGTCTCGACTCCCTCCGCGTCGGTGTGCGGGAGGATCAGCACCATGCGCTCGCCCATCTTCCCCAGGAAGTCGGACGAACGCGAGAGTTGGTGGACGACACTGACCACCATCTCCTCGATCCGGTCGCGCACCTTGTAGCCGTACAGGTCCTTGAGGTTCTCGATCCGATCGATCTGGAACAGGGCGCAGGTGAGCGGGTACGAGTAGCGACGCGCCCGACTGAATTCGATCTTCAACAGGTGGAGAATCTGTGCATAACTGAACAGCCCTGCTTCCGACGCGAAGGACTCCACTGAATCTTGATCTGACATCGGATGCACCTCGCGGGCTCGTTCAACAGCTCGGGTCTGTGATCAGGTAAGCTACCATTAGCCGTTTCGGAAGATAAGGGAAACGGCTGAAGCTCACGCTCTCCGTTCTTGGAGAAGATCGGTGTCGAGACGCGTGCTCATGCAAAAAATTTTCCCCCTTGCGGGGGAAAATTTAGTTCCACATCCATCGGGCGATCGGCCAGAGATGGCGGTTGGGGAGGGGAAGGGCTCCAACCGACCACTCGCGGTTGCGGAAGTTACTGTCTCGTTTTCCGTCTCGCTGGTGGCGAGGTTTGCCAGCCGGTGAGTTGAGAATATGGTATCACACGCTCCCGGCGGATGCCGGCCGGATAAATGCAAAAAACTGGACTCTCCCTAAGACATTAAGAAGACTCGACTTTGAACGAGAGAAAAAGGGCAAATCTGTACCGCTCGGTCGCGAGGATGCTCGCTGCGGGCCTCCCTCCAGCCCAGCTTCACGAGCTGCTCGGTGCGGGTTTCGAGCACTCCCGCAACAGCTGGATGCGAAGAGCAGTGAGCCTTTTGCGAGCCGGGTCGCAGGCGAGCCTGCCGCTCTCCGAAGCGATGGCGGCAGGCCCGGCGGATCTCTTTCCTCTTCACCACCGCTCGGCGGTACGGGCCGCCGAAATCAGCGGACAGGTTCCTCGAGTCCTGAACGCGCTCGCGGATGACGAAGAGAGAAAGCATGGCGCCCGCGTCGAACTGATCCGGCGCTCGATCTACCCGATCATCCTGCTGCAGGTCGCGGTCATCGGACCGAACGCCGGCCTCGCCTTCACCGATCCGTCCGGCTTCGTGCTGCATATCATGACGCTGCTCTTGCCGATCGATCTCGCCCTCTTCCTGGCCGCCCACATCCTCCTCTCCTCGAGGCCGGGCCCAGTGGATGACTACGTGTCCCTGCGTCTTCCCCTGCTGAGGGAATTCTCCCTGAACCGGGACTACGGCATCTTCTTCAGCGCCATGGGAAACCTCTACGAAGCGGGCGTCGCTCTTCCGGCGGCCGCTGACGAAGCGCTCCCCGCGGTCCGGAATCGCCGGCTTCGCGACCAGCTCGGGGTGGCGCTGACCCCACTCAGGGAACACGGTCCCCTGAGCGCGGCAGTCCCTTCCTTCCCCCACCTCGACGATCTGGTCGCCAGCACCCTCATCACCTCGGAACCTTCCGGGGAACTCGGCTCCGGCCTGAAGCGCGCGGCCGCGCAATGCGAAGAGAACGAGAACCTCGCCCGCGACCGCCTGATCCGGGTGGCGATCGGCGTGCTGCTCACCTTCGCGTTCCTGTACGCCGCCGTCCGGATCCTGGCGTTCTGGAGCGGGTACTTCGACATGCTGCGGAGCATTTGAGGGGACGGAGGGAAAGCGGGGAGCTTCACCACAGAGGGCACAGAGGGGAAGATGGAGAAGGATCCGCTCACAGGCAAGATGGCCGGGCCGCACGACGGGATCCCCTTCAAGCTCTGCCCCTCTGTACTCTCTGTGGTAAGAATGGAGGATTCGAGCCAGGGACGGGGCTGGGACACCGGAGAAGAGCCTGGAAGCCGCCCCTCAGGGCTCCTCCTCATCCAGCTCCATCAGGATGCGATGGAAGCGTTCGTCGTCCCGGAGTGACTTGAGGTCCCCGTCACGCATGGCCCAGCCGCTGTCCTTGTAGCCGGTCTTCACGGCCAACTTAAGCTCTTCGAGCGCCTCTTCCTTGCGGCCCTGCAGCGCGCGAATGCAGGCCAGGTTGTAGTGCGCGGTGCGGGCGGAGGAGACCACCTCGTCCTGGTCGATGACGACCCGGTAATGGAGTTCCGCCTTGACGTACTCGTCCAGTTGCTGGTGGTGGTAGCCGATTTCAAAGTAGTACCCCATGGCCTGGTCCAGGACCAACCGGTACTGCTGCTCCTCCCCGGCCTCGCGAAGGATCTCCGCCTCCTGGAGGTTCCGGCTGGCCAGCATTCTGAGCTTCCCGATCTTCTCGTTGATCGGCCCCGCCACGCCGGCCTTGGCCAGCGAGTAGCGGACATACTGGCTCAGGCTCGCCCTGAGGTACGAACGCATGGAATCCTCGTCAGCCCGAAACCACCGCCTCGCCCGGGCCAGATCGCTCGCTTCGCTCCCCGCGTCGATGATCAGCGGGCCAAGCTGAACCGCCAGGTCCGAATGGGCCGCCTCGTGCAACGCCATGGTCGCCAGCGCGCGAATGACGAAATGCGGTTTCGGGTCCCACGCCAGACGCAGGATGCGCCAGTAGGCCGACCCGTCGAGGGCATGCAATGCGGCGAACTGGCCGTCGAAGAAGCCCGGGATCCGCCCCTCGTGCATCACCTGCTCCAGCAACACCACCAGACGGGCGTCGAAGACGTCCCCCAGGAACCCGGCTCGAATCCGGCCCGCGGACAGTTCTTCCCTCAGGAGTTCCACCAGTGGTCCGTCCCGGGCGGCGGCATGCATCATGTCCATCAGCACGGATGGATCGCGCTCCTCGCGCAGCGCCTCGACGAACATCCGCCGGTCGCCGTCCGCCCCGTGCCCCGCTTCGAACCGACTCAGCATCCAGCGGACACACGCCCTCCGGACCTTCGGCAAGTTCGACGACAGCAGCACCTCCACCACCTGTCTGCCGTCCGCGGGCACCAGGTGGACGAGACGCTGCTCCGCCTCGCGCCGCACCACGTAGAAGGGGGAGGCCAGATCACGCCACTCGGACGTGGTTCTCTCCAGTTGCTCCCGGGTTGGCCTTCGGCCATGCTCCTCTTCGCCGGCCAGCAGGGGGGAAAGGGCCAGGAAGACCGGCGCAAGCAGGACAGCTCTGTTCCTTTTCGGCATCTTCACCAGCACGGCCTCGCCGTCACTCGCGCCCTGTCGTGGCCGTCATGACCTCGGGTCCTTGGGTACACAATAGCCAGTGTATCGGCACCTGCCGGCGGTTTCGCGAGGGTCAGCGCGGAGAACCGCTCTCGCCGACCATGAGACGGCCGGCCGGGGAGCGGTCCCGAAGGCCCGCCCCGAGCACCAGTTGCTCCTCCACGAGATGCCTGCCGGTCGCCTGCCACCAGCTCACAAACCGGACCGGATCGCCGCCGAAGAGGTGTCCGGTCAGCAGTTGGAGCGCCGCTACGGCGCAGCGACGCCTCATCGGTTCCAGGGAGGGAGCCGCCCGCGCCAGCATGCCGATCCCCTCCGCGAGATCTTCTGGCCTCAGACCCATTGCCGCGACGAAAAGCGTCTCCGGCCGATCCAGCGCCTCGCCTTCAAGGCAGGTCCGAAGCAGCTCGACCCCCCCCTCCGCCCGCTGGATCTGGCTCGCCTGGA
Source organism: Planctomycetota bacterium (assembly GCA_043802345.1). Lineage (GTDB taxonomy): Bacteria > Planctomycetota > B15-G4 > B15-G4 > JADJEK01 > JAZDLC01. Next base: position 5,700 of record JAZDLC010000412.1, read on the forward strand.
ACACCCGCGCAGTGGCACTCTGGAACTCCAACGGATCGTAGCGACGATCTCCTCCCTCGGCGACCACGGCAATCGGCCTGTAGATGGCTCCGATCTGGATCACCCGGTAGAGGGAGCGCCCTCCGTCCTCGAGCGGAACCTGCGCCGTGATCCGGGCGGTGCCGCCCGGTCCCAGGATCAGGTCCTCCTCGAGGGGGACTTCCATCAGCCTCTCGCTTCCCCAACGGGAACCCAGGCCATCCGCGTCCTGCGTCTTGAGCTTCAGGAAGAGGACCGATTCCTCTGCCATGCCGAAGGTCAGCGCGCCAAGGAGCGACCGGTAGCGCGCGGGCAGGGTGAGCTGCTCGGCGCCCAGGTTCGTAATCCTCAGCTGGACCTCGGCCGCCTCTCCAAACGCGTACCGGTCCCGGTCCAGCACCAGGCTGAAATGCAGGGGATGCTGCTGGTAGAACCGGTCCCTGCGGATCTGGTAGCCGAGCCGCTGGAGCTCGCGGCGAATCGCTTCCGGCGGCCAGTCCTCGAGCGACTCCGCGATGGCGTCCTGGGCCTCCTGCTCCCGGCCGCTCGAGAGAAGCTTGTGAATCGCCTCGATCCTGCGCTCGAATTCGGTGCTGGAGATGGCGGGACGCCGCTCCTCCGCCGGCGCCATCGTGCTCTCCTGAGCGCACGCCGGCATCAGCAGCAGGATGGGCAGCCACCGAACGGCCCGGGCCGGAATTCCGCTCAGGGGTGAGCGCGTCCTCCAACCCGGGCGTCGTTCGCGCCTCACTCATTCAGCCTTCGGGATGTCCTCGGTGGCCACTTCCGCAGGCGCTTCCGGCTCGGCCGGCGCTTCCGGCTCGGCCGGCGCTTCCGGCTCCGCCGGCGCCGCCAGATCGGTGGGGGCTTCCGCCTCCTCGTCCGGCGCTGCCTCGTCGGCGCTCTCCTCCACCAGCGGCTCGTCGACCACGTTGGCCATGGCCTCCTCCTCCGGAGGCTGGTCCACGCTGATCATCGAGAGACCGATCTTGCGCTCGTCGATGTCCACCTTGAGGATCCGGACGTTCACCTTCTGACCCGGCTTGACCACGTCATCCGCCTGCTCCACCTTGGCGTGGGTCAGCTCGGAGATATGAAGCAAGCCTTCCAATCCGTCCTCCAGCTCGACGAACACACCGAAGTTGGCCAGCTTGCGCACGTGGCCGTAGACCACATCGCCGACGCCGTACTTGCGGGGAATCTCGTCCTTCCACGGATCCGGCTCGAGCTGCTTCAGTCCGAGCGCCACCCGCTTCTTGTCCCGATCGACGGACAGGACCACCGACTGGACCGTGTCACCCTTCTTCAGCAACTCGTTGGGATGGCTGATCTTCTTGGTCCACGACATGTCGGAGACATGCAGCAGCCCGTCGATCCCCTCCTCGATCTCGATGAAGGCGCCGTAGTTGGTCAGGTTGCGCACGGTCCCCTCGATCACGGTTCCGACCGGATACCGGTCCTCCACCGTCGTCCAGGGGTTCACCTCGCACTGCTTCATGCCGAGCGAGATTTCCTGCTTCTCCTTGTTGATGTCGAGGATCTTCACTTCCACCCGGTCGGCGGCCTGGACGATCTCGGAAGGATGGTTCACGCGGCGGGTCCAGGACATCTCGCTGATGTGCACCAGGCCCTCGATGCCGTCCTCCAGCTTGACGAACGCGCCGTACGGCATGAGGTTGACCACCTCACCCACGTGCTTGGAGCCGATCGGATACCTCTGATCCACTTCGGTCCAGGGCGAAGGCTGCAGCTGCTTGAGCCCCAGGGCGATCCGGTTGCGTTCGCGGTCGAACCTGAGGACCATGACTTCGATTTCCTCGTCGATGGCGACCATCTCGCTCGGATGGCTGATGCGCCCCCAGGTCATGTCCGTGATGTGCAGCAGGCCATCGATGCCACCGAGGTCGACGAACGCGCCAAAGTCGGCGATGTTCTTGACCACTCCCTTGCGGGTCTGCTTCTCCTCCAGAGTGGACAGCAGATCGGCTCGCAGCGATTCCCGTTTCTCTTCGATCAACTTGCGCCGCGAGACCACGATGTTCATTCGTGCCTCGTCGATCTTGATGATCTTGCACTCGATTTCCCTGCCGATGAAGTCCGCGATGTCGCCCATGCGGCGCAGCGAAACCTGAGAGGCGGGCAGGAATACCGGAACGCCGATATCGACCAGCAGGCCGCCCTTGATCTTCCGCACCACCGTGCCCTTGACGATGTCCCCTTCCACATGCGTGGAGATGACTCTCTCCCAGCCGCGGATGCGGTCCGCCTTGCGCTTGGAGAGCTGCAGGAAGCCGGTAGCACTCTCGATCTCCTCGATCAGAACCTCGACCTCCTGGCCGGGCTCGATGATGGCCCCTTCACCGAACTCGTAGGACGGCACCATGCCTTCCGACTTGTACCCCACGTCCACCAGCACCTCGTTGCCGATGACCCTCAGGATCCTGCCCTTCACGACGGTGTTTTCCGTGAAGTCCTTGACCGAATCCTCGTAGAGCTTGTCCACGTCGGTCGGCCCCGCGCCCGCGAGAGCGGCCTCGACTGCCTTCTCGAGATCCACCGCAGAGAGCGCGTACTTCTTGACCAGTTTCTTTGACATGAATTTGTTCCTTCACGGACCGAACGCGGCCCGCGACCCCGGCGATTCGGCCGGAGGGCGATCAGGGTTCACTTACTCGAGGCCATCTCCACCACGGACACAGTCCTCGCCATCGGATCACAACCCCGCGTGTCCGAAATTTCGCCTTCGGGGCCCAACGCGGACCCACATTGAATTTCTTCTGAGTCGCCCCGGGCCAGGCCCTCGAGAGCGGCTCGCACCTGCTCGGTGCACTCGCTTCGTTTCATTCTCCGATCGAAGCGGATCGGCATGCCGAAGCGAACCCCCACCGGCCCGAAGAGCCTGGGAACCCACCGCCCCTTGGGCCAGACGTGGAAGGTCCCCGCGACATACGCCGGCACTACCTTGACACCGGCCTTCTGCGCCAGGAGCGCGAATCCGCTCTTCAGCTCGGTCAGGCGGCCGTCCAGCGTCCGCGTGCCCTCGGGGAAAATGCAGCAGAGCTGCCCTGCGGCAAGCTCCTTGGCGATGGCCCGAAGCGCTTCCCGATCACTCTCGTCGCGCGTGATCGTGACGACCTTCACCTGCCGGATGAACATGCGAAACAGCCAGTGCTCCGTCAGCGTTCCCCGCGCCACGAACGTGATCCGGCGCTTCGACCCGACCCCCAGCACCAGCGGATCGAGCAACGAGGCGTGGTTGCTGACGATGATCGCCGCCTCGTCCGCCGGCACATTCTCGGCCCCGACCACCGCGAGACGATGGAACAGCCGCAGCCAGAATCCTCCCACGGTGCGCACCAGTCGGTACATCATGCCGGCGCCCTCACCGAGCGGAGCACTCTTTCCACGACCTGCTCCACGCTCAGGTCGGAGGTGTCGATCACCTGCACTCCATCGCCCACCCGCAGTGGCGCCTCGGCACGAGCCGAGTCCTTTTCGTCCCGAGCCAGGATCTCCTCCGCCATGGCCTTCATGGCTGCGCCGTGACGCGAAGTCGGCGGCCCGCCGCAGGTTTCCAGAAGGCGCCTCCCGGCCCGGACCTCGACACTGGCGTCGAGGTAGAAGCGGTGCGCGGCTCCGGGAAAGACCACGGTGCCCATGTCCCGCCCCTCCGCCACAAGTCCCGGTTCCGCCTTCAGGCCGAACTCCTTCTGCCGGCGGACCATGAACTCCCGGACCGGCCGGAGGGCAGCCACGGCCGACACCCAGCGCGTCACCTCCTCGCTCCGGATTGCCACGCTCACGTCGCGGCCAGAAAGCATGACAACGCCAGCCGAATCGAGGTTCAGGCCCGCGCTCTCCAGGACCGCGAGAATTTTCGCCTCCCGGGGCGGATCCAGGCCAAGGCCCGCTTCCAGAGCGGCAAGGGTGGCCACGCGGTACATCGCCCCCGTGTCCAGGAATCGGAACCTGAGTCTCTCCGCGACTTTACGAGCGACCGTCGTCTTCCCCGACCCGGCCGGACCGTCGATTGTGATGATGAAGTTTTCTGTGGCCATGGAAGCCCGGTAGCTTACAGGGATTCCCTTCTTCCGCGCAACCTCTCAGGTGCGGCTCGGATCAGGCCCCGGAAAAAACTCCAGCCGGAGGCCATCGGCGTCAATGCGGCCGAAAACGCCGCCTGGGTCCCACGCTCCCAGGACATGGACCGGGTACCCGGGAGAGACGAACCCGTACTCCCTGGTTCCGGGCCGATGAACATGCCCGCAAACGAGCGCGTCGAATCCCTCCTCGAACCGCCTTACCACCGCTTCATCCGCGATCTCCATTTCCCATGGCGCTTTGGATCTCACCGACTTCCTGGAGGCGGTGCGCAACCTCCCCGCGATCCAGAGCGACACGGAGAGGGGCATGACGCGAGAGCAGAGGTGCAGCAGGCCGCAGCGCAAGAACCGCTTGGAGCGCTGATAACTCAGATCATGGGTGCAGAGGGAATCACCATGAAGCAACAGGTATCTCCGGCCGAACAGTTCGACCGCGATTTCCTCCCCGGGAATGACCGCCCCGGTTCTCCTGGCCAGCCCCGAGCCCATCAGGAAATCCCGGTTGCCGTGAAGGATGGTCAGTTCCACGCCGCTGTCCGACAGCGACCGCAGTTCGTCCAGCGCCGGCGTGAGGCCTGGCACGCCCAGGTTGCCAGGCCCGACCCAGAAGTTGAACAGATCGCCCAGGATGTAGAAGCGATCCGAGCCCGCCGCGACCTCGCGGCAGAAGCGCACGAAGGTCCGGATCCCCTCGGGCCTCGAAGGAGAGAGATGGAAGTCGGATGCCAGGACGATCTGCTTCAAAGTCCTCAGTCGCCGCTGTTGATCCCGTATTCCTTCATCTTCTCCCAGAGGTTCTTGCGGCTGATCCCCAGTAGCGACGCGGCCTGCGCCTTGTGGTTGTTGGTGGTCTTCAGAACTCGCAGAATATGCTCCCGCTCCGCGCAGTGGACGACGTCCTTCAGGGCGCTGATTCCGGAAATGTCCGCGGCGTTCTTGAACCTCGGCGACGGCAGGAGCATGTGGTCATGGCGCAGCCGGGTCTGGTCGCCGGCCATGGCGATCGCCCGCTCCACCGAATTCTCCAGCTCCCGGACGTTGCCAGGCCACGGATAGAGACAGAGCGCGCTCATCAGCTCGGGGGAGATCTCGTACTCCTTGCCGGAGGAGAACCTGCGCACGAAGTGCCGGACCAGAAGCGGAATATCCTCGACCCGGTCCTTGAGCGGCGGGAGCCGCAGCGGCACGACATTCAGGCGATAGAAGAGATCCTCGCGAAACTCCCGCTGCTCCATCAGCGCCTGAAGGTTCTTCTTGGTTGCGGTCACCACACGGATATCCACCGGCACCGGCTTCTCTCCCCCGACCCGCTCGATGACTCGCTCCTGGAGGGCGCGGAGCAACTTGACCTGCACCGACATTCCCAAGTCATCCACGTCGTCCAGGAAGAGCGTCCCACCATTGGCCATCTCGAAGCGCCCCTTCCGCTCCTTGCGGGCGTCGGTGAAGGCTCCCCGCTCGTGCCCGAACAGTTCCGCCTCCAGCAACGACTCGGGAAGGGCGGCGCAGGAGAGGGCCACGAACGGCCCTTCCCTTCGGTGTGAATTGCGGTGAATCGCCCGGGCGATCACTTCCTTCCCCGTGCCGCTCTCCCCCTCGATCAGAATCGAGGCGTCACTCTGGGCCACGGTGCGCACTACGTCGAGCACCTTGACCATGGCCGGCGAACGGCCGATCACATTCTCGAACCCCTCGAACCTACCGAGGTCCGCGTGGAGGGAACGATTCTGATCCTCCAGGTGCTTGACCTTGGCGAGCCGCTTGACGAGCAGCAGGATCTCGTCATTCATGAACGGCTTCAGGACGTAGTGGAACGCCCCCATGCGCATGGCGTCCACGGCCGACTCCACGGTGCCAAAGGCCGTGATCAGGATCACCTCGGTCGCAGGACAGCGTTCCCGGGCCGTCCGCAGGACTTCCAGCCCATCCGCGCCCGGCATGCGCAAGTCGGAAATGACCACGTCGAAGCGATCGGCGGCGAGCGCCTCGAGCGCCGCAGCTCCGTTGTCCAGGGAGGTGACCACATGCCCCACTTCAGCCAGGTCGTCCGAGAGCGTGACCCGGATCGATTCCTCATCATCCACGAGCAGAACCCGCAGCGGCACGTCGGGCAGTCGGGGGTCCTCGTGTTTGCTCGCCCTGCTCGATGCGCTCATTCGCCCCGCCAACGCTCCGGTTGCCGCGTCTCCCGCGGAATTCTATGCTCTCGGATCACCGGCTGATTATTGGGTTCATCCTTCAGGATTCAAAAGAGAATCGGAAATCGATATGGACACGAAACAGCAGAGTAACGCCGAAATGGCGGCAGTGCGGCAGATCTTCGCCCAGCACGTCTCGCTGGCAGAGGCATCGGCGGCCGTGCTGGCCGGCGCGATTGTACGGGCCGCCGGGATGGTCACGGAGGCGTACCGCAACGAAGGGAAGGTGCTGTTGTTCGGCAACGGGGGTTCCTTCTCCGACGCCCTGCACATCGAAGGCGAGCTGACCAACCGGTTCCGGCGGGATCGCGCCGGCCTGCCCGCCATCTGCCTGGGCGCCGGTCAGGCCACTCTGACGGCGACCGCCAATGACTACTCGTACACCGAACTCTTCGCGCGGTTGGTCCAGGCTCTCGGAAGGCGGGGCGACGTGGCGATCGGCCTGACCACCAGCGGCCAGTCACAGAACGTCATTCTGGCCCTGGCCGCGGCCCGGGAGCGGGGCCTCCGGACGATCGCGATGACCGGCAAGGGAGGCGGACTCGCGGCCGCCCATGCCGACGTCCTGATCGCCGTGCCGAGCGTGGACACGGCGCGGGTCCAGGAGATACACATCCTGGCCGGCCACATCATCTGCCAGCAGGTGGAAGACAGTCTGTTTCCGGAGCCTCTGTAGTTGAACAGGCCCGCGGCATTCCTCGATCGGGACGGCACGCTCCTCGTCGAGCGGGAGGGCTGGCTGACCCGTCCCGAACAGGTCCGGTTGCTCCCGGGCGCGGGCGGCGCGATCAGACGGCTGAACGCCGCGGGCGTGGCAGTGGTGATCCTCACCAACCAGTCAGCGGTCGCGCGGGGTCATCTGAGCGAGAAGAGGCTCGGCCAGATTCATCGGGAAATGGAGCGCCGCCTGCAACGGCATGGCGCCCGCATCGATGCGGTCTACTACTGCCCGCATCACCCCACCCTGGGCCGGGGACCGTATCGCAAGCGTTGCACCTGCCGGAAGCCGGGCAAGGGGATGCTGCAGCAGGCCGCGCGAGATCTCGATCTGACGTTCCGGGGCTCGTTCGTGATTGGTGACGACCTGCGGGATCTGGAACTCACGCGGAACTCGACGCTGCGGCCGGTGCTGGTGTTGACGGGCAAGGGGCGACAGGTGCAAGAGGAGGCGGTCGAGAGGTTCGGGGGGCGGTTGCTGGTGGCGCGGGATCTGGCGGGTGCGGTGGAGGTTCTGCTCGGGTGAGGGAGTGAGGCTACGGGGAGGCGTTGTCGTACTCGTACTCGAATCGTGAGCTGCCAGGTTGGAGCGGACCAACGGAACCCGGTTCGAGTACGAGTACGAAACGCGGTGCCCGGAGTCACTCGCCTTGCAGGTTCTGCAGCAGTCCTTCCGCCTCCACCGTTGTCGGGTGCTCCGCGCCGAGTTCCTTGTGAAGCACGCGAAAGGGACCCTTCGTACGAGTACGAGAATACCTCCCCCTGCGCCTACGGCAGGTACCGCATCAACCTCGGACCCAGGAGCTTCACCATCCAGAGCGGCATCCGGCGCCACGCCTTCAGGATCAGCTCGTACTTCGGATTCGACGGATTGACCGTCGGGATCTGGCGCCCGCCGCGCAGGTAGAACTGGTAGGCGAGCGGGGTCGGTTCGAATCCCATGTTCTGCTTGAACCTCGCCGCCCCTGTCCCGCCACGGCTGCGGCCGAAATCGTATCGCTTCAGGCCGAGTCTCACGCCGGTCCGCATCAGGTTCCAGTACAGGAAGTTCATCGATCCCAGCCGCTCGAGAGCCGGCTCGGATCCGGAGTAGTACGGCATCAGCGTGTCGCCGAACACGAACGAGAGCACTGCCGCCACCACGCGCCCCTCGGAGCGGACACCATGGACGAGGGCCTGGTCGCCGTACGACTCGAGAATCCGCTCGAACCAGGAAAGGGAGAAGACCGGCGAACCGAGGCTGCGCTTGTTGCGCACGAACAGTTCGTAGAAATCGCGGATGAGGTGGGGCCCCTCCAGGAACTCCATCCCGTAGCGGTCGCGTGCGTGCCGGGCGGTCGCCCGGGACTTGCGAGGAATCATCGCCAGGCATTCCTCTTCGTCCGCCGGCAGGTCGCGCAGGAAGGTCACATACAGTTCGGACTGAGGCAGGCCCTCGGCGGACGGCAGGATCTGGCGCAGTTCCAGATACCCGGCGTCCAGGCGGTCCACCTCATCCCGCGCGGCTTGCGCCAGGAGCCCCGCCGTATCCGCGTCTTCCGCCAGAATGCCGCCGTAGACTCCGTAAGGGACCGAAATCAGCGCCTTCCCCAGGAGCGGCGAACTCACCAGGAAGAGCGGCAGCACCCCTCGAATCCGCCCGTCATCCTCCGCCACCAGGTGGCGCGGCGAGTGACCATGAAAACTCCTGACCATCTCGAGCCAGGCCGAGAGATGAAAGGGACTGCCATGCGGGTGCTGAAGGACGAAGCGATCGCACGCCTCGCGATCCGCCGCGGCATACGCTCGCACCCTCACGAGGAGCCGCCCTCGCCGACCCGGTAGACCGTCAGCACGTTGCGGTGATAGTCGAGCCGGCGAACCCCTTCCCGGTGCGCCACGACCGCCCGGCTGCGCAGGAAGCGGTCGAGCGCGCGGGCGTCGTCTCCTTGATCCGCGAGCCGCTCGAAGACATTCTCCGGGATCACGAAGTGCGCGCGCCGGTCGAACCGCCCCAAGGTTTCCAGTTGCTCCGCAGGGGGAGGCGACTCACCAAAGGGCTCCGGGAACGGCGGGTCGCCCTCTCCCGGAGGAAGCCAGCGGTCGTAGCCGTAGAGATAGTAGCCGAGCAGCGAATGCCCCTCGGAGTACAGGGCCT
>JAZDLC010000413.1:0-13458 GCA_043802345.1 Planctomycetota bacterium
CGCGTAGACGTATCGCCCGATCCGCAGGGCTCTCAGGAAGAAGACGGTCAGCAGGACGCACCCGAGGAACAGGAAAACGCTCACGGAAACGTCCACCCCGGCGATGCCGAACTTCAAGTTCAGCGCCTCGACCGACGCCGGCGCCGGGAGCTTCTGGACCTTGACGCCGCCGGTGAGCATCTTCGCCAGCCCCCTGGCGAACGCCATCATCGCCAACGTGGCGATGAAAGGTTGGAGCCTGAGCAAGGCCACGAGGATTCCCGACAGGAGTCCGCAGGCGGCTCCCACGAGGATCGCGAGCGGCACAGCCAGCCAGCCCGAGACGCCGTGGGACATCGTGCACATCGCGAAGACTACGCCCGCCAGGGCGACCAGGCTGCCGACGGAAAGGTCGATTCCCGCCGTGAGAATGACCACCGTCATGCCGCAGGCGAGAATGCCGTATCCAGACACCGCCCAGAGGGCGTCGGCATGGTTGTCCGGATTGAAGAACTGCCCCTCCGCGTTGAACAGAATCCCGACCGCGAGCACCACGGCGAGGGCGGCGAAGGCGAAAATCACCTCGCGCGACACGGGAAGAGAGCGCGGCTGCGTGCTCATGCGTTGACTCCTGGATCCGATCCGCCGAGGGCGGCGGCCACCACGTTCTCCGGCGTCGCCTCAGCGCGCGTGTACTCCGCCGTGAGGTGTCCGCGGTGCAGGACGATCACCCGGTCCGACAGTCCGAGCAGTTCGGGGAGTTCGCCGCTGACGAGCACGACTCCCATCCCCTCGCTCGTCCAGCGGTTGAGCAACTCGTAGATCTCATGTTTCGCCCCGATGTCGATGCCGCGGGTCGGTTCATCGAGCAGGAGCACGCTTGGCCGGGTCTCGATCCACTTCGCCAGGGCCACCTTCTGCTGGTTGCCGCCGGAAAGGGTGCGAACCGGCTGGTTCGCGGAGCGGCAGGCGATCCGCATCGAGTCGATGCCCCGCCGGGCCGACTCAGCCTCGAGCCCGGGGCGGCGAAAGCCGCCAGGCGACAATCGCCGGAGAGCGGCGAGAGTGGTGTTCTCCGCGATGGAAAGGGAGGGGCACAATCCCGTGCGCTTGCGGTCGGCAGTGAGGAGCGCGATGCCGAGCGACATCGCCTTGCCGGGCGAGGTGACGCGCGCAGGGCTTCCCGAGACCCTCAGCCCTTCCACTTTCGCCCTGCCGTCGCCAAAAAGCGCGTGGAGCAATTCGCTCGAGCCCGATCCCGCGAGCCCGGCGACCCCCAACACCTCCCCCGCCCGCAGCGTGAAGCCGACGTTCTCGAGCAGCATTCCGGAGCGTCCCTGGACGGAGACCGACTCGACCGACAGCAGCTCCTCGCCCGCGGGAACCGGCTCGCGAACGATCTGCTCCTCAAGCTGGCGCCCCACCATGGCGTGCACCAACCGCCTTCGATCGAACTCTCGCGCGGGAAGCGTGAGGATCATGCGACCGTCGCGCAGCACGCTGATCCGATCGGCCAGCCGGTAGATCTCCTCCATCCGGTGCGTGATGTAGATGACCCCCGTGCCGCCCTGCTTCAGCTCGCCGATCAGCCCGAAGAGCCTCTCCGCATCCGGACGCGTGAGCGAGCTGGTCGGCTCGTCCATGGCGATGATGCGCGCCTTCTGCCCGAGAGCCTTGGCGATCTCCACGAGCTGGCGCGCCGCCACCGGCAACGAGGCCACGGTCCGGCGGGGATCGACGGCAAGCCCGACACGCCCGAGGAGCCGCCGCGCTTCGTCGCGCTGGGCTCTGGCTCGCACGATGCCGAGCGCAAAGGTGCGCTCCTTCCCCAGGAACAGGTTATCCACAATGCTCAGGGAGGGCGCCAGGGAAAGCTCCTGGTGGATGACCGCGACGCCGGCCCTGGACGCGTCGAGAGCGGAGTGGAAGCGGCGCGTCTCTCCACCCACCCACACTTCGCCCGCGTCGGCGGCGTGCACACCCCCGAGGATCTTGATGAGAGTCGACTTTCCCGCCCCGTTCTCCCCGGCGAGCACGTGCACCTCGCCCGCCTCGAGTTCGAACGCCACATCCTCGAGGACCGCATGGCCGGCGAAGCTCTTGTTGATATTCGTCAGGCGCGCGAGAGGGACGCTCATCTGCCGGATCTGCAACCGATGCTCAGTTCACGGGGGTCAGACGCACGCAATCCAGACCGAAGAAGGAGCGGCTTCCCTCGGAAGCCGGATTGCCGCCCACCACCTCGCAGCCGAGAACCATCTTCCCGTCCTTCGCCTGGTGGATCCCGAGATCGATCGGCCCCGTGGCCGCGACCGCCTTCCCTTCCGTGTTGAACAGATCCACACGCACGTCGGTCGACTTGCCGTTGATGGAGAAGAGCACGATGCCGTAGTCCCAGGAGCGCGTGGCGAACACCTCCAGCTTGAAGGGACCCTTCCCCTCGCAGGGGAACTCGAGCTGCACCTGATCGCCCGGCTGCTTCCCCTGGACCCAGAACTGGTGCTCACCGGACCACAACTTCGGTCCGTAGCCTCCCTGGGGACCCATCGGGATTCCCTCGGTGGCGCTGACGACCGCCATTTCCTCGCACTCGATCGCGCCTTCGATCTTGAAGGGCGGGGGAAGCGGAATGGGATCGAGCAGGCCGCGGGCTGCTTCTCCAGGGCTCGGCGCGCGGTTCGTCCTGGCCCCTGGCGCCGCGTAGAAGTAGGCCGTGGCGGCGTACCCCTCGTCACACTCCTTCCAGTGCCACACCTCCATGTCGAACTTGAAGGAACTCTCGAACGGAATCCCGTCCAGCGAACGCACGCGGGAAATCAGGGTGTGCCCGTAGTTGTTGGGACCGTCGCACCGCGGTTGGTTGTGGAACGGAGCCTGGAACGGCTCGGGGCAGCACCAGGCGTAGCCGTAGTAGTCCTCGGTGCCGGTGCCGAAATGGGAGGGGAATTGCTCTCCATCCACCCAGATCTTCTCATCCCCCTCACCCCACCAGTCCTTCACCGGGTTCGCCACGGCGAGGTTGTCCCCGACATAGACCCCACGCCCCTTGATCTCGACGTAGTTCCAGTCGCGCATGGGGCGCGTGTGGATCGGATTCTCCTGACGCCAGGTGGCGTGGAAGTGCATCGATCTCTCGTCCCACTTCCAGTGATCGAGCAGATCGGCCGCGATCCGCACGGTGACCGGAGACTCGCCGTGGTTGAAGAGCGTCGCCCGCGCCTGGCTCTGGTACGGCATGACCCACCTGCAGGTCATCAGGCCGTCTTCACGAACGGTGCGCCACCAGTCGCCCAGCGGGGAAAGCCCCGCCCCCGTGCCGAAAAAGTCTCCCACCGGACACCAGACGGTGATCTCACCGTCGAACTGGAGTTCGAGGACCGTGGTCCGGAGCGCCTCGGGGAGATCCTCGTGCTCCAGTTTCATCCAGAGCTGCTTGATCGCGTGTGGTCCTTCCGGCAAGGGAAAGGTCACGTCCATTCCCGCCGGGATGGCGAAGGTGGCCCAGTCCTTCGGGCGAGATCTGTCGGGTGCAACCAGCGCCTCCTGCACCCGCTCGAGCTTCTCCCTCTCCGCTTCCAGGGCCGCCAAGGAGAACGACTTCACGTCGGTCCCCGGTTCGTAGGTGCGGTAGTTCACCTGGTAGTAGAACCCCCCTGCATCGCTGGTCACTTTGCAGTGCTTCGCGTACGGAATCGGCAGGTAGAGGTTCCATCCCCTGGAGCGCTCGGCGGAGAGCGGCCTTGCCACCTTCCAGGCGCCTCCCAGTACGTCCGTCATGGGAGCCTCGATCGCCGGAGTTTCCGCCCCGTCGAGGTAGACGCGCAGATTCCCCTGCGGATTGGCCGACCAGATCCGAACCACCGCGCCCGGACCGTCCGCGTCCATCATCACCCATTCCTGGCGCCCCCCGTTTTCCTCGACGCGCAGGTACTGTCCACAGTCCCCGTTGGCGAACCAGGTGTCTTGATCGTCCGCGGTGGTGGATTTCTGGTCGTAGCTCGAGAATTGCCGGCAGGTGAAGGCCGGCGACGGAAAGGCCGGCAGCACCGTCCGGTCCACCATGTCGTCGAGCAGAGTCCCGAGACTCACCGGTTTCTCCGCCGCCTCGAGGGCGGGGAACTGCGACAGACCGAGCAGGGTCAAGCAGGCGATTGCGGGCAGCTTCATCTCGCGTCCTCCTCTGATTACGGAAGAGCGCCTACCCTATCGAGAAGTGTGTGCTGGACTCCAGTCCCTTTCCCTTCCCTTGCCCGGACTCGTACTCGTACTCGAACCACCGGCGCGCGCGCCCGCCCCTCTGGACGGTGTAGACGGAGGCCGAGTACGAGTACCGCCCTTCGGGCTGAGTACGAGTACGGCGGGGACCAGGTAGACCCGATCCGGATCGAGGGGAGCGACCCTACGCGAGAACCTTCGCGATCCTCTCCAGGGCCCACTCGAGATCCGCCTGCTCGATCACCAGCGGCGGGGCGAACCGGATCACGTCCATGTGGGTCTCCTTGCACAGCATCCCCAGGCCTTGCAGCTTCTCGCAGAACGGCCTTGCGCCGCCCAACTCCTTCTTCAGCCGGACGCCGATCAGCAGTCCCTTGCCGCGCACTTCGACCACGTGCTTTGAGTTGAGGCCTCTCAGCTTGCCCATGAACCAGTCACCCAGTTCCTTCGAGCGCTGGGGCAGATTCTCCTCGACCACGATCCTCAGCGCTTCGCGCGCGACCGCGGCCGCCAGCGGGTTGCCGCCGAAGGTGGAGCCGTGGGAGCCGGGATCGAACACGCCCAGGACCTCCTTGGATGCGACCACGGCAGACACGGGGTAGAAACCGCCGGCCATCGCCTTGCCGAGGATCAGCACGTCGGGCCTGACGTCCTCGTGGTCGCAGCAGAACATCCTTCCGGTCCGGCCGAAGCCGACCTGGATCTCATCGGCCGCAAACAGCACGTTCTGCCTGGTGCAGATCTCCCGCACCTTCTTCAGGTAGCCGGCCGGCGGCACGACCACACCGGCCTCGCCCTGGATCGGTTCCATCAGGAAGGCGCAGGTATTCTTGGTGATCGCCTTCTCGAGGGCGGCGGCGTCACCGTACGGGATGACCTTGAAGCCCGGGGTGAACGGGCCGAAGCCGACCTTGTACGCCTCTTCCGTCGAGAAGCCGACGATGGTGGTGGTCCGGCCATGGAAGTTCTCGGCGCAGACGATGATTTCGGCCTGGTCTGCCGGGATTCCCTTTTTGTTGTACCCCCATCTGCGGACCGCCTTGATGGCGGTCTCGACCGCCTCGGCGCCGGAGTTCATCGGCAGGGCCATCTCGAAGCCGGTCAGCTCGCACAGCTCCTTCAGGAAGGGGCCGAGCTGGTCGTTATGGAAGGCGCGGGACGTGAGGCAGAGCTTGCCCGCCTGCTCCCGCATGACCTTCACCAGGCGAGGATGGCAGTGACCCTGGTTGACGGCCGAGTAGCTGCTCAGGAAGTCCAGGTACTTCTTCCCTTCCACGTCCCACACCCAGATCCCCTCGCCCCGCGCCAGCACTACCGGCAAGGGATGGTAGTTGTGGGCGCCGTACTTCTCGGTCATCTCGATCAGTTCTTTGGAACTCGCCACGCTCTGTCTCCTTGTTTGTGAGCGGCCTGGTCAGGCCGGTCGTTTGAATCAGCGGCCCGCGCCAGCCATCAGCGTCACCATGACAGCCTTCTGGCAATGGAGCCGGTTCTCCGCCTCGTCGAAGATCACCGAGCGCCCATGCTCGCAGACCTCCTCCGTGACCTCCTCGCCGTGATGGGCGGGCAGGCAATGCATGAAGATCGCGTCATCCTTGGCCTTCGAGAACAGCTCCATGTTTACCTGGTAGTCACGGAAGATCTTGACTCGCTTCGCGTGCTCCGCCTCCTGGCCCATGGAGGCCCAGACGTCCGTGTAGACCGCGTCGGCGCCCTTCACCGCCTCTGCCGGATCGGTCGTCACCTCGATCGTGGCGCCCGTCTTCCTGCCGTCTTCCCGCGCGAGGGCCAAGACCTCCGGCTTCGGCAGGTACCCCTCGGGGCAGGCCACCACGAAGTGGACTCCCAGCTTGGCGGCGCCCAGGGCAAGAGAGTGCGTCATGTTGTTGCCGTCCCCGACGTAGGCCAGCTTCAGCCCCTCGAGCTTCCCCTTCTTCTCGAGCAGGGTGAAGTAGTCGGTCAGGGCCTGGCAGGGGTGGTTGTAGTCGGTGAGCCCGTTGATGACCGGAATCGTCGCGTACTTCGCCAGCTCGGTGACGACATCGTGGCCGAAGGTGCGGGCCATGATGCCGCTGAGGTAGCGCGAGAGGTCGCGGGCGGTGTCCGCGATCGTCTCCCCCCTGCCGATCTGCAGGTCCTTCGGGCTCAGGTAGATGCCCATCCCGCCGAGCTCGTAGATCCCCACCTCGAAGGAAATCCGCGTTCTGGTCGAGGCCTTCTCGAAGTAGAGCCCCATGGCCTGGCCGGCGCACGCCTTCCGGTAGGCATCCCGGTCAGCCTTGATCTTCGCGGACAGCTCCAGCAGTTCCCGGATCTCGGCCGAGGTCCATTCGTGCAGCGTAATGAAGTCCTTGTGCGCCATGGGTCCGTCTCCTCGACTCGCGTGCCGGCACCTGACTGTTTCCGGAACGTGGACAGAATCCTTCCTTTTAACCTGCCCGCCCGAAGGGAATCAAGGACAGTCGATCGGCGACAGGCCGGTTTTTGCGGTCCCGGGACCGGCATCCGGCCGGGAGACCCGCGCAACTGTCGTCCTCCACCTACCAGGCAAGCGCAAGGGACACTGCGAGCATCCCTGGGGAGGGGTCCCGCGGGCCCTTTCGTCCGAGTCTCCTCACTCAGTTCCTGACGGACCTCTCGACCGCTTCAGACAACGCGGCGAGCGAGAATCCTCTATTCACTCTGATCTCCTTTCCCAAATGACGTGATTGCAAATACCGTCGCTGACCGGACGACTCTTTCACTCCAGTGAACATCACCCCGCATTTGCTCGGCAAACAGGGTGATTATGAGTCGCCGATTAATCTCGATTCATTTGTGCGAATGTTCCGATTGCATCCATGCGTTCCTCCATTGAGAGCTACAGAGCGCCGTTGAAAAGGAGACCTCTGGATCTACACGACGACCTGATTCGGTTGTCCGCCGGAGAGTCTCTTGGATAATGAAGAGGATTACTTTGAAGCTTTATATGTTCACACTCAGCCTGCTCACGATGGGCCTTTGCGTAAACGCTCAGTCTCAGGTTCTGCCCCACCAGGCCACCAAGGCACAGACTCACCAACTCCTGTCCGGATCCGTGATCAGCTCCGGTAGCGGAGTCAATGATGTCCCGCCCCGGGAGCTCCTGTCCGGAACCGTCATCGGCGCCGGATCCGGCGCGACCGGCATCAACCCGATCGGGATCCCCTTGCCTCCGCTCGCCGCAACCTCGGCCATTGTCCCGGTCGCCGGCGTCAATAGCTGGGACTCTCAGGGCGACTCGGACAACGAGTGGCTCTTCGACGGCACCGGTGGTACGGGATCCAACCTGACCGCGCTTTCCTGGGACGTCACCTTCATGACTCTCGGCGCCAGCTGGATGTCCGAATCCACGATCTACTTCGATGGATCCGATCAGGACGGGAGCGGCGTCTATCTGACTCCCGGAGTCGGGTTCGGCTCTACCGGCACAGGCACCTTCAGCAGCGGCGGGGTCATCGACCTGACCGACGCTGGTGTCGGCGACGTCCCGGTGCTGGCGGACGGCTTGATCCACATGGAGTTCTTCGAGTCGTTCGATGACGTGTCGAACGCGATCGACGGCACCTTCACCGCCGGCGACGTCACTCTCTTCTACGACTCGTCATGCGGCGCCGTCGCCGCCTTCGGCTCGGCCTGCCCCGGCAACGGCGGCTTCCTGCCGGTCCTCTCGGTCGATGGTTGCCCGCAGGTGGGCCTGCCGCTGACCGTAGAGGTGAGCGATTGCGAGGGTGGAGCCCCCTGGTTCATGCTCTTCTCGTCGACCACAGGGTCCATCCCCCTGCCCGGCGGCTGCACGCTGGATCTCGCGGCTGGATACGTTGTCCAGTACCTGGGGCTTCTGCCGGGCGCGGGAGCGGGAGGCGGATCGTCCACCTTCATCGCCACGCCGGTGGTGGCGAACAACGTCTACGCGCAGTGCGTCATTCAGGACAGCACGGCCGGACTCATCACCACGAACGGTCTGAATGTGACCGTCAATCCTTAGAGCGCGAGTGCGCCTGAGCGTTTGAGAAGACCGGGGCCGCGCGTCAGCGCGGCCCCGGTCTTTCTTTTGACACCGCGCAACCTGTCTATCGCCTGCCCGGGGGAATCACATTCCCGGGATGGGGCTCTTCTTCAGCTCTTCAGCGGTGAAGGTGCCGACTCCCGGAAGGAAGACCCGCAGGGCTTCCGGGAGCTGGTTCACCTCTCGCTCCAGGGAGAGGAAGTCGTCCGGGCGGCCGTGAAGCACGCGCACTCGCGTGGAGAGGGTGGCGGGGCGATTGGTCCGCAGGTTGAACTCGGTCGGCAGGACATAGGTGTGGACCCGGCTCTCGTACAGCGCCTGCTGCAGGGCCGCCTGGTCCTGTCCCGGCCGCGGGAACGACTTCCGCTGCTTGCGGTAGATCCGCAGCCACTCCCGGAAGACCTTCTGCACCGCCCGGCAGTTCCGAAAAGCCATCACTCCGGAGTTCGGCTGGGTGAAGCAGTCCGGCACGCCGGGAGGCTGCCACCTTTCTTCCGCCACGCTGCCGTCCTTGTTGCGAGTCCTCGTGTACCGCTGCGGCGCATGAACGTAGGCGAACTCGACACTGTCCAGCAGCTCGAACAGCTCGCCCAGATCGCCACAGACGTGCGTGTCGGTATCGAGATAGATGGTCCGCTCGTACGGGATGGCCAGCAGGCCTTCCACCTTGTCGATGAAGCTGTACCGCGGACGTTCCAGAACCACCCTCTCGTCGAGAGTCCCGCCCCCGTACTCCCGGTCGACCACCGCGGAGACATGGGCCGACGGCATCGCCCCCCGCAGGCTGGCAACCGCGGCCTCCAGCTCTCCGTGGTAGGAGCTTCCTGTGGCCACGAAGACGAATCCGGTCTGGCTCATCCTGTGTCACCCCCGGCCATCCGACCGGTCCGGCAGC
Source organism: Planctomycetota bacterium (assembly GCA_043802345.1). Lineage (GTDB taxonomy): Bacteria > Planctomycetota > B15-G4 > B15-G4 > JADJEK01 > JAZDLC01. The sequence goes on from JAZDLC010000413.1 coordinate 9,117, forward strand.
TTGCGCCATCGCATCGCGGACGCTCCGCGTCATCTCGCTCCAAGACAGTACCGCCGTCCGGACCGGATTTCGACCCGTCTTCGCGATTCAGATTCGTAGTCTGGTGAACCAGATGCGACAGACCCACGCTGATCTCAGGACGGACATCGTGCGCGCTTGCCCGGACGGTCATCCCTTGGTCCTCAGGTGCCACCCCTTGCGACGCTCCCCCGGCCGACCGGTTCCCTTCCCGACCCTCTACTGGCTCGCCTGCTGTGAGGTGGACCGGCAGGTGGCGGAGCTGGAACGGGCTGGGTGGATCGCCCGGGTTCAGTCACGGCTGAGAACGGACGATCAGTTCCGCATGAGCGTGGCGGCGGATCATGAGTCGTACATTGAACAGCGCTGGGAGCGGCTCTCACCGGAAGAACAGGCAGACGTCCGCGCCCATGGTCTCGAGACAGACTTCCTTTCGCTGGGCATCGGCGGGATCCGGGACTTCAACATGGTGAAGTGCCTCCACCTCCACTATGCCCATCATCTCGCTGACGCGAACTCGATCGGCGCATGGCTCGATCAGGAGGGTCTGATCCAGCCCTGCCGTGAGACACGGCACCCCGGGGGGGCTTCCTGATGGGCCAGAAACCGGACGCCGCGCCTTCCGCGAAAGCATCCTTCGGCAAGAAACTGCTGCTGCTGCTCGGCACCCTCGTGGTCATCCTGACGCTGCTGGAAGTGGCGATGCGGGTCCGCATGAAGATGAAATACGGCCGGACCGGCAACGAGTTCTACGCCTCGGAGGTGCATCCTGCCGCCGGCTTCCGGGTCCCACTTCCAGACCAGGAAATCGGCCCTCTCCACATCAACTCCCACGGTTTCCGCGGGCCCGAGCTGGAAACTCCGAAACCGGGAGGCCGCGTTCGCATCGCCTTCCTGGGGGCGTCCACGACCTTCTGCGCGGAGGCGAGCAGCGACGAGAAGACCTGGCCGGGACAGCTCATCCGGATGCTCTCGGAACGCTTCCCGATGAACGAGTTCGACTACGTCAACGGCGGCATTCCCGGAATCGGCGCGGACGAATCGCGGCGCAATCTCGAGTACAGGATCGCGCCGCTCCAACCGGACATCATGGTGATCTACCACGCCACCAACGATCTGAGCCGCGACACCAGGCTCCTCGCGGAAAAACAGGGGTTGTTCACCGTGAAGGGCGACGAGCGCAGCTTCCTGGCCAGGATCTCCGTCACCTGGGACCTGATCGAGAAGAACCTGAAGGTCCGCGCCCGCACCCGGGCCGCCATGAACGAAGGGGACCGCCTCCAGTTCGACGCAACCGAACTATCGGCGCAGTACCGGCAGGTCCTCACGCGTCTCGTGGAGAAGGCGAAGTCGCTCTGCGACCGGGTCGTCGTGGTGACCTTCTCCACGCGCCTGAGGAAGGAACAGAGCGCCGAGGAGCGCCTGGCCGCCTGCAACACGTCGTTGCTGTACATGCCGTACATGACGGTCGACGGACTGCTGGCGGGATTCGCCGCCTACAACCAGGTCAACCGGGAAGTCGCGGCCGCGACCGGCAGCCTGCTGGTGGACGGCGAGGACTCGATCCCCGCGAACGAGGCGATGTTCAAGGACTCGGTGCACCTGAGCGATCTGGGGTGCGAGAAGATGGCGGCCCGGATCTTCTCACGCCTCGTGGAGGATCCGGGGTTCCTGGAGATCCTGAGAAAACGCGAGCGGTAGCTGTCCGCTGGGGTCGAGGGCGACGCCTGTCATCTGGCGGCGCGAATCACTCCCGGAGCCAGGAGACCTTCGCCACCGGCTTGGGCGAGAGCCGGTTCCCCCGGGCCGTCACTCCCTTGACATCGACGGAGCCCAGGTCGAAGACCGCCTCCTTGACCCGCTGCCTCTTGGCCGGGGCGAAGTCGATCCGCACCTGCCCCGGATTCTCGGCGGTCGTCAGCAGATCGATCCGCCCCCCTTCTCCAGGGATCAGGTGGTAGGTCTTCTCCTTGATGAACTTCTCGACCACGAACCGCTTCCCCCAGGCGATCTTGTTGCTGTCCCGGTAGACCATGCTGAAGGAGGCGCCCACCTCCTCATCGAACAACTTGCAGTAGAGGACCTTCCCGGGCAGCAGCAGCTTGTCCACCGGACCGACGATCCGGTAGCTGCCGTCGCCCGTGATGATCAGCACACGGTCGAACTCGCTGACCACCAACTGATGCTGGCTCCCCCGCACCTTGACGCCGAAGAAGCCGCTCTCGGGATCGTGGCTCATGCGGATGTCCTGCCGGGCCACCTCCCTGCGGTCCACGTTCTCGAAGGTATCGAAGCGGGTCCGGCGGGCGAACTCCTTGCCGTACTTCTCGATGATCCCCTCGAGATAGGAGATGGTCGTCTGCTCGAGCTTGCCCAGCTTGCGCTCGACCTCCTTGATGCTCTTCTTGACCTCCCCCACGTCATTGCGGTTCTTGGCGATGTCGTACGCCGAGATCCGGCGGATGCGGATCTGGAGCAGACGTTCCACATCGTCTTCGGCCATCTCCCGCACGAAGAAGAGCGCGTGCTCCTGCATGCCGTCCCAGACTTCCTTCCGCACCGCCTCTGAGGTCTTCGCCTTCTCGATCCGCTTGTAGACCCGGTTCTCGATGAAGATCTGCTCCAGTGTCAGCCAGTGCAGACGGTCATTGAGCTGGGAAAACTCGTACTCCAGCTCCGCCCGAATCTGTTGCAGGAGTTGGTCGGTCAGGAATCCGAGCACCTGCGTGACTGTCATCTCGTCCGGACGGCCATCCCGGATCGCCATGAGGTTGGAGGAGACCGAGACTTCGCAGTCGGTGTAGGCGTAGAGTTGGGGAATCACCTCATCGGCGTAGATGCCGCGCGAGAGGTGCACCTCGATCTCCACCCGGTCGGTGGTGAAGTCGTTCAGTGACGAGATCTTCACCTGCCCCTTCTGGGCCGCGGTCTCGATGGAGTGAATCAGGCTCTCCGTCGTGACCGAATAAGGGATCTCCTTGATGACGACCTTCTTGTCTCCCCGCCGCTCGATCCGGGCCCGGACCCTGACCTTGCCGCGGCCGTCGTCATACTCGGACACGTCCATCAACCCGCCCTGGGGGAAGTCCGGATAGAGGCGCGCCTCCTTTCCCTTCAGCAGATCCACCTGGGCCTTCAACAGCTCCACCAGGTTGTGCGGCAGGATCCGGGTGGCCATGCCCACGGCGATTCCCTCGGTGCCGAGCATCAGCAGCACCGGCAGCTTGGCCGGCAGGAAGACCGGCTCCTGCTTCCGCCCGTCGTAGGATGGCACGAATTCGGTCAGCGCCTGCTGGAACAGCGTGTCCCTGGCGAGCGGAGTCAACCGGCACTCGATGTAGCGGGCCGCCGCGGCCGGATGGCCGGTCAGCAGGTTCCCGAAGTTCCCCTGGCGCTCGATGAAGTACCGCTTGTTCGCCAGCACGACCAGTGCGTCCCGGATCGCCGCGTCGCCGTGTGGATGGAGCTTCATCGTCTCGCCGATGGTGTTGGCGACCTTGTGGAACCGCCCGTCATCCATCTCGAACAGGGTTTGGAGTATTCTCCGCTGCACCGGCTTCAGGCCATCCCGGAGATCCGGAATCGCCCGGTCCATGACCACGTACGAGGCGTACTCGATGAAGTTCTTCCGCATGAGCGGCTCGAGCTGGGTCATTCTGTGCGGCTCCCCATCACGAGAGATCGGAAACGAGGTTCTCGATGATGAAGGTCTTGCGCTCCGGCGTGTTCTTCCCCATGAAGAAGTCGAGTGCCTTGCTGATCTCTCCCATGTTGCCCACGACCACCGGCTGCAGGCGCATCTCGTCACCGATGAATTGCGCGAACTCCTTCGGATTGATCTCTCCAAGCCCCTTGAAGCGCGTCACCTCCGGAGACTTTATTTCCTTCAAGGCGAGATCCCGCTCCTCCTCGCCGTAGCAGTAGGTCGTCTTCTGCTTGTTGCGCACCCGGAAGAGCGGCGTCTCGAGGATATAGACATGCCCCTTGGTGACCAGTTCCTCGAAGTAGCGCAGGAAGTAGGTCAGCAGGAGGTTGCGGATGTGCATGCCGTCCACATCGGCGTCGGTGGCGATGACGACCTTGTTGTACCTGAGCCCCTCCAGGCCGTTCTCCAACCCGAGCGCCTGCATCAGGTTGTACAGCTCCTCGTTCTTGTAGACCACGTCCCGCTTCAAGCCGTGGCAGTTGAGCGGCTTGCCCCGCAGGGAGAAGATCGCCTGGGTGTAGACGTTCCGGCACTGCACCATCGTCCCGCCGGCGGAGTCCCCTTCCGCCAGGAAGATCATGCTCTCATCCCTGCGCGCGTCCCGGTCGCTCAGGTGCA
>JAZDLC010000414.1:0-4526 GCA_043802345.1 Planctomycetota bacterium
TACGAGTACGAAGCGTCCCTTTCGTGTGCTTCATGGTGACCGCGAGGGTACGAAGCGCCCGACAACGGTGGAGGCCGAGGCCTTGCTGCAGAGGCTGCGCGACGAGTGACTCCGGGCAGCGCGATTCGTACTCGTACTCAGCAGCTCGGGGGTTCGAGTACGAGTACCACTTCGCTGAGTACGAGTACGAGAAGCGCAATGGGCGGTCCTACTTCACGTGGGGGAACGTGCCGGACTTGGAGCAGGTCTGCACGACCTTGGCTTTCATCTCCATGCAATCCTCTTCGTCGCAGAGTCCAGCCTTCTCGTATTCCTTCCCGCACTCCTGGCAGGCAAACACGATCAGGGCCTTGTCCACCGCCTTCTCCAACTTGACCTTGCACTCCGGGCACTCCCCGGCGGCCTTGCTCTCCTCGAAGCACTCCGGGCAGGCGAAGTAGGTCTTCACGCAGACCTTCACCTTCTGGGCCTTCTCCGGCTTCTCCTTCGCCTCCATGGCGGTCTCGTAGCAGTCGGAGCAGTACTCGTTCTTGGTGACGCTGTCCGCGTCCAGGACCTCGTCGCACTCCGCACAGTACAGGCCGTCCTCGATCGTCTTCATGTCGCAGACATCGGTTCCGGTATCGACGGCAAGAGCCAGGGTTCCGGAAAGCAACAAGCCACCAAACAGCAAGGGGCCGTACAGTTTCTTCATCTCGACGCTCCTCAAAGGGGTTCAGGGGGAAATAGCGAATCAAAAAGCGGCGGCAGGGAATTCGCCCTCGCGAACCGCCTGCGCCGCGCTGATCCGCTGATCGCAGCACACCGGGTGCCAACCGCAACCCGCTGAGCCAGATCGACCGGCGCAGCCCTTTTTCGCCTCCTTCACCCCCTTTCAGGATCACCCTGGACAGGGGTGGACCGGCCAGAACCGGAATCCCGGATTCCGATTCGGAATCTCTGCCTCCGAACGACGGCTCCGTTACGGACGTCGCAACGACTGGTAGACTGTGGAATTCCAGACGGTGGGCGAATCCCTCCCGTTCTGCGTGGAGAACATGCCGTGCTGCTGCGCATCCTCGTTGCCGGACCCGAACACCTTCGAATCGCCCGCCTGGCCTCGAAGCTCGATGCCATCGTCGTGAAGGTGGAGGATGTGCAGACCATCGCGGACTCGGTCAGGAAGAGGCCGGTCGACCTGGTCCTGCTCGACATCGGACGCCCAACGGACGCTGATCTAGGCCTGATCGAGGGAGTCCGCGGCATCTCCCCGCAAGTCAGCATCGTCGTCTTCGCGGAGAAGACCGACCCCGACCAGCGGGCTCGCTGCATGACGGCCGGCTGTGACGGGGTGATCGATCTCGGCACCACCGACGCACTGCTGATGGAAGCCCTGGCCGCGCACGCCGGCCAGCTCAGGATCCGCGCCGCGAGGCAGCCGTCACACATACCCGGGGAACGGCACGGTCTTGGAGACTTCGCCGCCTCCAGCCCGGCCATGCGAGGGCTGCTGTCGGCGGCCCGCCGCGTGGTCGACCGGGACACGACGGTTCTCCTCCTCGGCGAGACGGGCGTCGGCAAGGGACTGCTCGCTCAATCCCTGCACAACGAGGGTTCGCGAGCTGACGGCCCGTTCGTCACGGTGAACTGCGGATCGCTCACCGAGACCCTGATCGAGAGCGAGATCTTCGGTCACGAGAAGGGCTCGTTCACGGGCGCAAGCCGCAACCGGCGGGGCTACTTCGAGATGGCGCACCGTGGCACGGTCTTCCTGGACGAGGTGAGCGAGCTCCCGCTCCACCTCCAGGTGAAGCTCTTGCGAGTGCTCGAGGACCGGAGGATACAGCCGCTCGGCTCCGAGAGGCCGGTGGAGGTCGACGTCCGGCTGATCGCCGCATCGAATCGCGACCTGACTCGAGAGGTGCGGGAGAAGCGATTCCGGAGTGACCTCTTCTACCGGCTCAACGTCGTCTCGCTGGTCGTGCCGCCCCTTCGCGAGCGTCAGGAGGACATCCGCGAGCTGGCTCTGGGTTATCTGGAGCACTTCTCGCGCCGGCTCCACATGGATGCGAAGCAGTTCTCAGTCCCGGCGCTCGCCCTGCTGGAGAAATACGAGTGGCCCGGGAACGTCAGGGAGTTGATCAACGCGGTGGAGCGCGCGGTGTTGATGGGCTCCGGACCGGTCATTGGAATCGAGGACTTGCCGGCCGACCTGGTGGCGTCCTCGAATCAGCGGAGAGCAACGATCCCCACTTCTCCTCCCGACACCGTGCTACCCGTTCACTGGCGCGGGAAGAGCTGGAGCGAGGTGCGGCAGGAGGTTCTCGAACAGGCCGAGCGACAGTATCTCGGCGGAGTCCTGGAGGCGGCCGGAGGTCGCATCAACCTGGCGGCCCGGAGGGCCGGCATGGACCCACGCTCGCTGTACGAGAAAATGAAGCGCCACGGCCTGCGGAAGGAGGACTTTCTCGTCGGAAGTCGACCAGCAGCCGCCTCAGGCCGGACCGGAGTGACCTCAACGACCTGAATCTCCCGGGCCGGGCCGGTATGCCAGAATCGTCAGATCATCCATCTTCCCGCTCCGGTCCGAGCCCTCGCCCCGCATCCGCGCTCCGGCCTCGAGCATCAGCTCGCGCACGGACTCCACCAGGTCGCCGGTGCGGACCCTCTCCACGACCTCGTCCGGGAGGAAGTTGTCGAACAGGCCGTCGCTGGCGATGAGCACCGTGTCCCGGGGGGCGAGACGGATCGACGCGGACAGGTCGATGCGCGCGTCGCTGATGCCCACCAGGTTGGAGACCAGGTGGAGCTGATCATGACTCAGCGCCGCCTCCTCGTCGAGGAAGCCCGCCTCGACCGCATACGCCACCGGCGAGTGCGGCAGGGAAGCGAGCTTCTTCCGGCCGCGCTGCCCGGTGACGAGAATGCGGGAATCACCGGCGTGGAACGACCGCAGACGCCCGCCGTGGATGATCACCCCGGCCAGCGTCGTGGCCGCGCCGATCCCGAGGCTGATGATCCGCTGGTGGGCATCCTCGAAGGCCGACATGACCCTGGAGCGGAGGTCCGACCCGGAGTCCTTGGCGGCCAGGGCGGCGGCCAGGCTCTCCAGCGCCAGCTTGCAGGCCAGATCCCCGCGCCGCAGCCCTCCCGCCCCATCCGCCACGCACAACACGCCTCCTTGATCGTCCAGCTCGGCGATCAGGGCGCCGTCCTCATTGACCCGATCCGACTCGTCCGGGCTCGGGATCGAGCACAGCACCGCCGTTCCGCCGCAGACAGGCAGCACCATCGGCTCGGGGAGCCGGCCATCGAGGCACAGGTGAAAACGGTCTTCCCAAAGAGGCGCGCTCATCGCCCGCGCCCGATCGCACCCTGGGTTCGACGGCGGCGCGCCAGATACCGTTCGATGTCGGGCAGCAGCCGCCGGTACGCCGCGAGCAACTTCCTGCCGTCCCGGTAGCGACTGCGGAAGTCCACCTCCAGGCAACGCTGCAGGAGCATCACGAACGACTGCGGCGCGCTGGAGCGGAGCCTGCGAATCCCCGGAAGAGGCCAGCGGAAGGGCCAGTGCGGCCGCTCCCGGGCCAGCATCTGATACAGCACCACTCCCGAGGAGAAGACATCCGACTCGAAGCGCGGGTGCCCCAGCGCCTGCTCCGGCGCAACATACCCGACAGTTCCCGACCCGGAGGCGCTCATCGTGCGCAAGGCCACCTTGGAGATGCCGAAGTCGGTCAGGCGGATCCGGTCGCCCGGAAACAGAATCAGATTCTCCGGCTTGATGTCGCAGTGGATGACGCGCTGCTCGTGAGCGTGGGCCACCGCCTCCAGAATCTGCTCGATGTAATGGTACGCCCGGCTCAGGGCCATCCGGCGCTGCAACCGCTCCGCCAGCGACTCCTCGCCGAGAGGATAGGCCACGACGAAGCGGTCGCCGATGAAGTCGGCGTTCTTGATGCGCAGGATGTTCGGGTGGTTCAGGCCGGCGCTGATCCTCACCTCGGCGCGAAAGCCGGCGAGCATCTCCGGAGTGACCAGGGTGGCGTGGGGAATCTTGAGGGCCACGCGAATCCCCTCGATGGTGTCGAACGACTCGTAGACGTCTGCGTGCGGTCCGTTGGCCAGCCGGCGCCTGATCCGGTACTTGCCGAGCTTCTGGCGGGCCCGCAGGGTCACGATCCGCACGCCGCCCGTGTGGAAGGAAGACCGATTCCGTTCATCTGTATCTGCACTGGAGCCATGCTGCCGAAACCGTTCAGGAATGGTGAGCCGCACAGAATATATCGACGGGTGGCGCATGTTGCGCACCTGGCGCCTGCCTTTTTTTCGGTAGTTGAAGTGAACCGGCCGCGCCTTCGATACCCCCTGGACAACCACGCTCCGTTCGTGAAGATGCAACCAATCCATGTGGCCAGGCCGAGGATAGTATGGACCCTGATCGGTTCTCGCGCTCTGAGGAAGCCTGCTCCACGGACGCTGCACGCGAAGCCCTTCTGAAGAGCCTCGAGGAGAGCGCCGGGCGCAAGACCCGCTACCGCCTCGAG
>JAZDLC010000415.1:0-6314 GCA_043802345.1 Planctomycetota bacterium
CCAGATCACCGGGATTCTCAAGGAGGTCGCGGGTTCAGTCGACGGAATCCTGGCGTTGATCCTCGCGCTGATGATGTTCTGCCACTGGCGCCGATTGGAGGCGGTCTCCATCTTGGGTACCGCGCTCCTGCTTGTAGGCATCGTCGTGTCGATGAGTTACTTCATGAAGACGCCTCCCGAGCGGGTCTATGTGCCGCTCTGCGCCTTCGTCGCCGCGCTGGCTCTTCTTCACTCCGATCAGGGGCTCCGGTTCGAAAAGGGGGATGCTCGTGGATCGGCGCGCCGCCTCGGGCCGTTGGCGCTCCAGTTCGCCGCGCTGGGGTTGGCCGTCTTCTATGCGTGCGCCGTCACCAACACGAATCTCGAGGGGAGCCGCTTCCATCAGATGTCGCAGGCCAGCCTGGCCAGGATCATGAAGGAAATGGATCCAAGGCCGAGCGAGCTGTTTCTCACCTGGGGAGACTCCTTTCCGTACCAGTGGGTTCCGCCTCTGGTGCCGGCCCGAGAGTTCTACGGCGATTTCAAGACGGTCGGCATCGGCGTCGGCTTGCGCTCACCGATCAGCAGAGCGAGGCTGAAGGAGTATGGCATCGCAGACATCTACCTTGACATCATCGATCGGCCGAACATCTTCCTGGTCACATTGTCGGGCGAACAGGATCTATTCCCCCTGTACGCGCGGTACGTCCAGGAGCATTTCCAGACGACCGTGACGCGTGAGATCAGGTACGCCGGACCGTTCTTCTCGGCCGCGAGAGTCCAGAGGGCGGACTGACCGGGCCGGGCTGGCTACTGAACGCCCATCTCTGACAGGCGCTGGTTCGCCTTGGTCGAGAAGACCCCCTTGGGGTTCCCTTCCATGCTGATCACCTTCTTGTAGGCCTCCGTCGCCTTGCTGGTCTGCCCCTGCTCCTCGTAGCAGCGGCCCAGGTAGTAGAGCGACTGGATGCCCATCGGGTAGGCGGCCAGGGCGGTGTCGAATTGGGGCTCGGCGTTCGCGTACTCCTTCTGCTCGAACAGGACCAGTCCCAGCAGGAGATGCGGGCGGTACAGGGTCCGGTCCGGGAGGGCGGCGTTGTCCAGGGAGATCGCCCGGTTCAGGGCCGTCTTGGCGGCTCCATACTCATCCAACGCCACATGGGCCATCCCGACGGCGGTGTGGAAGAGAGCCTCGTCCGGAAGGTCGCTGGCGCATCCCTGGAATGAGGCGAGAGCCTCGCGGATCACCGGCTTGTCGTCCTTCTCCACCGCCTCCGACATCTTCTTCCAGGCCTCGTCGTACCGGTCGTAGATCGGCTGGCGCTGCTTGATGAGGGCCACGACCTGCCGGAAGCGCGCGTTGTTGTCCTTCACCGGCCGGAAGGTGGACGGATCCTTCCCGACCAACTCCGGATGGCTGGCCTGGATTTCGGAGCGGATGTCGTCGATCCGATGATCGTTCAGGGGGTGGGTACGGAGCCACTCGATCTGGACTCCTCCAGCCTTGTCCTCGAGGCTCTGGAAGTACTCGAACGTCTTCACCGCGTCCGCCGGGTCGTAGCCCATGGCGGCCGCGTAGTAGACCCCGCGCTGGTCCGACTGCAGCTCCTGGTCCCGGTCGTAGCTCAGCATCACCAGCTGGGTGCCGGCCGCGGTGATGGAGGTCACGAGGCCCGGCTCCTCGCTCTTGGTGAGGGTTGATTCCGCCGTGCCGATGACGCCGACGAGCACGCCGCCCAGGATCTTCCCGCCCATTCCCTTCTGGGAGTGTTTGTGCTCCACGTGCCCCAGCTCGTGACCCATCACCGAGATGAACTGGCCCTCGGTCTCCATGGCCGCGAGCAGGCCGCGGGTGATGTAGATGTACCCCCCAGGGACAGCGAAGGCGTTCGGCATCGAGGTGTTCAGGATGGTGAAGTTCCAGGTGAAGTCGTTGGGGTGGACCGAATGTCCCGCCATTTCCTTCACCAGCCCGCCCAGGTACTCGGCCGCCGTGGGGTCGTTCAGCACGCCGTCATACATGGCGTCGATGTTTGGCGCGTAGGTGGCGCCGAGTTGCTGCTCATCCTGGACGCTCATCTCACCGAGACAGAAGTAACTGCTCTGATCCACCGGATCGGTGCAGCAGGACCCGAGGGCAAGAACCAAGGCCAGGGAGGGAATGTGTCGTCTCATGGTTCGGTTTCCGGATGAGCTCTGAATCAGGATCGTCCCGAGGGTAGGATGCCATTCGATGAATGTCGAGAAACCGCTTCTAGCGCGGCATCTGACCCGATCCTACCGAGTGGCGCCTTTTCGTGGGAAAATGGTCGCCCTGGAGCGGTTTTCCGCGGATCTTCTGCCCGGCATGGTGTGCGGACTGGTCGGGCCGAACGGGTCGGGCAAGACCACGGCCGTCCGCTGCTGTCTCGGGCTCCTGGCTCCTACCGCGGGCCGGGTGGAGCTGTTCGGGCTGCCGCCCGGATCCCGAGCGGTGCGGGCCTCCCTGGGGTATGCCCCGGAGACCTACGGCCTCTGCTCGAGGCGCACGGGACGGGAGACCCTCGAACTGCTCGGCGCCCTCTCCGGCCTCGGCGGGAAGAAGCTGGCGAACCGGATCGACGGGTTGCTGGAGCGATTCGAGCTCTCCGCGGCGGCTGACCGCCGGCTCTCCGGGTTCTCCAAGGGGATGGTCCGGCGGCTCTCCATCGCCGGCTCGCTGCTTGGCGATCCCCGTCTGCTGGTGCTGGATGAGCCGTTCGACGGACTGGATCCGCTGGGCGGACAGATCGTGCGCGAGGAGATCCGCGCCCGGGCGAACCGGGGGGCCGCGATCCTGGTCTCGTCGCATGCCCTTCCGGACCTCGAGGCGGTGGCCACGCACCTCACCATCCTGGCTGCCGGCGCCACCCTGGAACAGGGGACTCTGGACGGAGTCCTGGCCCGCCGGGATCGGATCGAAATGGTCCTTCAGGGAGTCTCGGAGAACGACCTGCAGCGAATCCGGGAGGTGGTCAGGGAGCTGGGGGGCGATCTGGTCTCGGCGGGCCCCGCACGGGAAAGTCTCGAGGATCTGTTCCGGCGGAGGGTCGGCGGAGGAGACGATTGATCCGATCGCTGACGATCGATTCGGTGCGGCTGCTGCTGCGGTGGCGAGGCTCGCTGCTGCTGCTGATCAGCGGGGCCCTCGCCGGTAGCTTCGTCAGGGTCACGGGGGCGGCCGGTCGCTCCACGTTCCATGGCGCCGAGTTCGAGGGCATGGCCATCGAGACCCTGGCCAGCACGATCTTCCTGCTGACGGTGATCTCGGGACTGGTGGCGGGTCTGGTTCTCGGAGGGGAGGACCGCCGCTCGGGGTTCTTCGCCGAGCTTGCCGTGAGGCCCGTCCGCCGGATCACCTACGGCGCAGGACGGCTGCTGGGCCTCGCCCTCACCACCTGCCTGGCCCTGATGCTCTTGGGGGTGGGGGCGATGACAACCGCGGGACTGTCGGCTGCCGATCTTCCCGGACTGCGGGAGCGCCTGCGCCCGGAAAAGGTGACTGTTGGCGGGCGTGAGCTGGCGGCGGGGGAGCTGGGCCAGATTCGGCAGGGGAGTCCCGGGCGGTTCTCGTTCGGGGCCGGCTGCGAGCCGGTGGCCTCCCTGCGCCTCCTGCCGAAAGTGACCTTCGGTTCGGCGGCATCGTTCTCCGGGCACCTGGACCTTGCGTTGACGCTGGAACTGGAGAGCGGCCGGCGCGTGACCAAGGAGCTGCCGTCCTTCCGGCCGCTCAGAGAGCTGCCCATCCGCTTCGAGCCTCTCGCGGAGGAGGCTCCGTTCGTGCTGGAGGTGGAGCCGCTTTCCGGGAGCTTCCTGCTGGAAGTGGATCGGAACGCGCTCACGAGCCTGGGTGGCCGGGTGCCTCTGGCCCGGGACCTGGCGGCGTCGCTGGTCCTGCTCTGGCTGGCGGGGAGCGTTGCGGCCGGCATCGCGTTCCTGTTCGCCGTCGGCTTCTCCTCGGGCCCGGCTTCGCTCGCCGCCAGCTTCCTGGTCCTGATCGGGCTGGGCAGGGCGGCCGTGCTCGACATCGTGGCCGGAGTGGGGCAGCCGAATCTCGATCAAGGAGAGGTGTCGTCCTGGTATTCCGGCTGGCTCCCGTCATTCCTCAGCTTCCTGGTGCGGCTGGTTCCGGATTTCGATCGCTTCAACCCGGCGGAGCGGCTCGGGCTGGGGGATGCGCTGCCGTTCACCGCGTTTCTCGCGACCGGCGCGATCGGGGTCTTTTCGGTGGCGGCCGTGCTGGCGCTCCTCATGCTCGTCGTGCCGCTGAAGGAGCCCTGAGATGGGCCGGGCCTGGGTGTTCGTGGCGCCATGCGCCCTGATGTGCCTGCTTCTTTCTGACCAGGCGGCGAAGAGAGTCCTCGAGCGAGGGGCGGAGACCCGGTTCGCCCGGGAGCACGAAGAGCATGCCGCTTCCGGCTTCCTGCCGGCCCTGCGCGCCCTGCTGGTCCAGATCTGGATGGTTCGCATCGACGCCGACCTGCGGGCCGGCCGGCCGCATCTGGCGCTGCGGCACGGCAGGGAGATGCTGCAGATGGCGCCCGGAGTCGCCAGGACCCGAATCCGGCTGGCGGACCTCCTCGCCTACCGCATGGCGCCCTTGGAGTCGGAGCCGGACCGGCAGATGGCCTGGATCGGAGAGGGGCTGGCGATCCTGGATGAGGGGCTGGAGGGGGATCCGACCTGCCCGGAATATCACACCGAAAGGGGTCTCTTGATCTGGTCCCGCGGAGAAGTCTGTCCCGAATTCGCAGCGGCGTTCCGGGCCGCCCACGGCGTGACCGTCATGGAGGCGGGAGTGGAGGCGTTGGTGCGAGGGGCGGAAGTGTCTCGGGGGAACTGGTGGGCGGTGCGGGCCGCCAGTGTGGGGCTTCAGCAGCGGGGGGATGACTACCTGGAGCGGTCCGTGGCCGAGGAGGGGGAGTTCCTGCCGCACGCCAGGGACGACTACCGGCGCGCGTCCGGGTACCTCCGCGAGCTGCTCCAGTTTTCCGACTTCGCGCAGGACGCCCTGAAAGTCGATCTAGCCCTTGCCGAGGTCTGCGAACAGCAGGTCCTGTTCCTCACCGGAAGGGCTGCGGGCCGAGATGCCGCGCCGTTGCTGGCGGCGGTCCGCAAGGCCCGGGCCGTATTCCAAGCCGGCAGTGCGGAGCTGCCGGTAGGGACGGTTCGGCTGGCGACGGTGCTGGCCGATCTCCTCGCTCCGCTGGCAGGAGACCCCGCGCAGCGGGAAGCCCTCCGGGCCGAGGCCGTGGAGATCCTGGTCGAGGGACTGGCCCGGGAACCGGACAGCAGGCCCCTTCTGGAAGCCCTTTCCCGGTTGCGGCGATAGATACGATCTTCCACCCCTAATCGGCCTCCCAGGGGCATCTCGGGTTGCTTTGAAGCCCTTGAGAAGCTAGCTTGGCCCGCCTTTTATCATCAATCCGCAAATGACGGGGATCCCGGCGCGGATCGGGTTGGGCCCCCGGGGCCTTTCAGAGACAATCGCTCAGGAAGTACCGCAATGGCGCTCGCACTCTCAATCGTCGCTTTCGTGATTTCGCTCGGAGCCATCGGTTACGCGTTTCTGCTGTTTACCGACATCATGCAGAAGCCCGACGGCGACGAGAAGATGAAGAAGATCGCCAAGCATGTGCAGGACGGCGCGCAAGCCTTCCTGATGACCGAATACAAGGTCCTGGTCGTGTTTGTCGTGCTGGTGGCGTTCCTGCTGGTGTTCGCCGACCAGAAGCTGACGGCGGTCGCGTTCATTTGCGGGGCGTTCTTCTCCGGAGTTGCCGGCTACTTCGGGATGCATACCGCGACCCGCGCGGCGGTGCGCACGACCGAGTGCGCGAAGACCGGCCTCGGCCCGGCGCTGCAGCTCGCATTTCAGAGCGGCATGGTCATGGGTTTGGCGGTGGTCGGCCTCGGCCTGGCCGGCATCTGCATCTTCTACTGGGCGTTCGACGATGTGAACATGATCTTCGGTTACTCGTTCGGCGCCTCCTCCATCGCGCTGTTTGCGCGCGTGGGCGGCGGGATCTACACCAAGGCTGCGGACGTGGGAGCTGATCTGGTCGGCAAGGTGGAGGCGGGTATCCCGGAGGACGATCCCCGCAACCCGGCCACCATCGCCGACAACGTGGGCGACAACGTCGGGGACGTGGCCGGCATGGGGGCCGACCTGTTCGAATCGTACGTCGGTTCGATCATCGCGACCATGGTGCTGGGTTCGGCCTACGTGGCCGCCGCCGGTCTCGACCTGGAGGAGCACTCCTACATGCTGGTGCTGCCGCTGGTGCTGGCCGGCGCGGGCATCATCGTCTCCATCA
>JAZDLC010000416.1:0-3445 GCA_043802345.1 Planctomycetota bacterium
GGCCGAGCAAGAAGCCTCGCGGCGGCTCGAGGAGGGCTGGTGATGGGGGAGCTGCTCATCGGGACCGCGGACTGGTCGTATCCGGATTGGAAGGGTGTCGTCTACCCGAGGAGTGTTCCCGAGGCGTTCGACCCGCTGAGATACCTCGCGGCCTACCTGGACCTGATCGAAATCAACAGCACGTTCTACCGGGCGCCCGATCCGCGCCATGCGGAGCGGTGGGCGGAGACCGTCCTCGACCTGGAGCGGTTTCGCTTCACGGCGAAGGTCGCAAAGGAGTTCACCCACACCGATCCCGAGGCATGGAGCGGTCAAAACGTGGCCCGCTTCAAGGAGGGGATCGCGCCGCTCATCGATGCAGGCAAGCTGGCCGCGCTGGTGATCCAGTTTCCCTTCTACTTCGACGCGACCCCAAAGCGGCTGGAGCATCTGCGGCGTCTCAAAGGGGCCTTTGACGTCGCGCCGCTGGTGCTGGAAGTCCGCCACCGCTCCTTCCTGGCGCCGCCCGTCTGGAAGGTGCTGGAGGAACTTCAGCTCTCGTTCTGCAATACAGACCAGCCGCTCTCCCAGACCTCGATCGAACCCGGAGCCCGGGTGAGCGGCCCCATCGGGTATCTCCGGCTCCACGGCCGCAACCGGGAAGCCTGGTTTCGGAAGGGAGCGGGCAGGGACGAGAAGTACGACTACCTGTACGACGGGGGAGAGCTGAAGAGCTTCGCTTCGCTCGTGCGCGAGCTTCGACAGAAGACCGGGCAGACGTTCGTGGTCACCAACAACCACTTCCTCGGCAAGGCGCCCGCCAACGCCCTGGAGTTGAAGGGGCTGCTCGAGGGCTTGCCGGTGGCAGTTCCGGAGACTCTGCTGGAGACCTACCCGCGGCTGAAGGTGCTGCAGGAACGGACGACCCCGTGAAGAACATGCATGTGCAGGTCATCCCTGAAGCCGTGGCCGAGCGGATCCGCGCGCAGCTGGAACAGGACGGCTTCCGGCTCGGCTCGGCCCCGTACGCGACCTTCGAAGCGGTGGGAAGCGACGTGCGGGTGACGTACTACCCGAAGAAGCAGAAGTTGCTTCTCCAGGGGAACGGCACCGGGGGCCTGCTGGTCCGGCTGAGCGAGCTGCTCGGCCCCCCTCCGGAGGACCGGTCGGAGCCCGCGGACCACCAGATCGAGGAGACCACCATCGGCAGCGATGAATCGGGCAAGGGGGACTACTTCGGTTCGCTGGTGGTGGCGGGTTGCCGGGTCGAGCCCAAGGACCTGCCCTGGATCGAGAAGATGGGGGTCAAGGACTCCAAGCTGGCCTCCCGGCACGCGATCCTGATGCTGGAGGGGCGCATCCTGGACCGGCTCGAGACGGCGGTGGTGGAGCTGGAACCGGTGGAGTATGGGCGCCGCCATGAAGAAACCGGGAACGTGAACCGCATCCTGGGCGAGGCGCACGCGCGGGTCATCCGGGAGCTGCGAAAAAGCGGCGGCTGCAACCGGGCGGTGGTCGATCGCTTCGGCGGCGAGCATCTCGTGCGGGACGCGCTCGGCCGGGCAGGGAAGAACCTGACCCTGATCCAGATCCCCAGGGCCGAGGCGAACCCGGCCGTGGCGTGCGCCTCGTTCATCGCGAGGGCGCGATTCCTGCGCTCGCTGGAGCGCCTCTCCGACGAGGTGGGGGTCGATCTGCTTCCCGGGGCCTCCAGGGAAGTCGAGGATTGCGCCCGCAAGGTGGCGGCGGTGGGGGGGCGAGAGTTGCTGGCCCGGGTGGCCAAGATGCACTTCAAGACCACCCAGCGCGTGCTCCAGTGATCGGGAATCAGGCGTTCCGGCTCATTCTGCTGCTCTACCTCCTGCTCGCCGCCGGCAGCCTGACCTGGATCCACTTCCGGGAACCGGACCCTCTCGCCCTGCTGCTGGCGTCCCGCTGTCCGGCAGGCGTGGCCCTGCTGCTCGGCGGCCTCACGGGAGTGGCCGTGGTTCTGGCATCTGACTTCTGGCTGGAGCGGTTCGACTGGACCGACCGCCTGCAGCGTCAGGTCGAGGAGATCCTCCGGCCGATGACCGTCCCTCGCGCCGCCCAGTTGGCGCTCTTCTCCGGCATCTCGGAGGAACTCCTGTTCCGGGGCGCGCTGCTCCCAATCCTCGGGCTCTGGCTCTCTTCGCTGGTCTTCGGCCTGCTGCATTGCGGACCCAGACTGGGAGGGTGGACCCTCTTCGCCGTGCTGGCCGGCCTGCTGCTGGGAGGACTGTTTCTGCTCACGGGAGGGGTGCTGGCGCCCGTTTGTGCGCATGTCCTGATCAACGGCATCCAGCTCGTCCGTATGGCGCGACAGCCGCAGGCCCAAGGAGAAGGCGAGGAGCCTGTCAATTGATGGCGCCGCGGGAATCTGCTACTGTCCGCGAGCGGGGCCGTATGGTTGGCGATCACGAGAAAGGCTCGCGCTCCGATGAAACTTGCGGGAGATTTATTGATGGGAACAGCCTCCGATCTGGCGCCGTCGTTCGCCGGCCGGGATGTGGTCTCCATGCGCGACTTTTCCAGCGAGGAGATCTGCGCCATCCTCGACCTCTCGGAACAGTTCGAGGAGGTGTCCGAGCCGATCCTGAAGGGGAAGATCCTGGCCAACCTGTTCTACGAGCCGTCCACCAGGACCCGGCTCTCGTTCGAGGCGGCGATGGCCCGGCTGGGCGGGAGCACCATCGGCTTCGCCGATGCGGCCATGTCGTCGGTCTCCAAGGGGGAATCCCTGGCGGACACGATCCGGGTGGTGGAGAACTACTGCGACATCATCGTGATCCGGCACAAGTTCGAGGGCGCGGCGCGCCTGGCGGCCAACACCACGTCGCTGCCGGTGCTGAATGCCGGGGACGGCTCGAATCAGCACCCCACCCAGACCCTGCTCGACCTGTACACCATCAGGAAGCTGCATGGACGCATCGACGGGTTGCGTGTGGCCTTCCTCGGCGATCTCCGCTACAGCCGGACGGTGCACTCGCTGATCGAGACGCTGGCACGCTTCTCCAATGACCTGGTGCTGGTCTCCCCGCCCCAGCTCAGAATGCCCTCGGAGATCCTGGACGAACTGGCGGCGAAGGGTGTGCGGTGCCGGGAGGAATTCGATCCGTCGATCCTACCGCAAGACGTGGACGTGCTTTACACCACTCGCATTCAGAAGGAGCGGTTCCCGGACCCGCTGGAATACGAGCGCGTCAAGAATGCATACCAGCTCGATCGGGAAGCACTGAAGGTGTACGCGGAGACCGTCACGGTGATGCGTCCGCTGCCGCGGGTGAACGAGATCTCCACCGATCTGGACGATTACGAGGGCGCAGCCTACTTCAAGCAGGCCAAGAACGGCATCACCGTCCGCAAAACGCTGCTTTCGATTCTACTGGGGGCGGTGAAATGACCACGGAACGGATGATTGAGGAAGGGAAGGCGATCAGGGTCTCCG
>JAZDLC010000417.1:0-10567 GCA_043802345.1 Planctomycetota bacterium
CCATCCATCGCTATCGCGGACCCCTGATCGGGCTGATCGCCTCCTGGGGCGCGCCGTTTGGCGACGCCGCGGAGATCGCGCAGGACAGCTTCGCGGAGGCGTACCTGAAGCGCGAGTCCTGCCGGGGAGACTGGCGGCAGCCGGAGGTGTTCGGAAAGTGGTTGCGCGGGGTCGCGCACAATCACTGGCGCAACTGGGCGCGAGGCAGAAAGCGCCGCGAGCGCCTGGTGCTGCTGGAGCCCGTGGCGCTCGCGGAGGCCGCGGCGCCCTGACCGGACGACACCGTCGGCTGGCGGCAGCTCGAGATGACGGCCGCCTCGGCCAGGGACCTCGGACTCGAGCTCGATCTGACGCGGGCACGGGCGTCCCTCGTCGCGGGACTCGGCGAGGGAGCCAACCCGTTCACCCTGAGCAGCGGCGTCCGGCTTGACTTGATCGAGGAGAGCGACAGGGAGCGGATCGGTGACATGCTCACCGAGAAGAGATCGCTGTTCGAGTGGGGGTATCCGGACCGCCCCCTGACCAGCCTGGATCAGCACGACTGGTCGATCCGGC
The DNA here is from genome assembly GCA_043802345.1 of Planctomycetota bacterium. Taxonomy (GTDB): domain Bacteria; phylum Planctomycetota; class B15-G4; order B15-G4; family JADJEK01; genus JAZDLC01. Next base: position 556 of record JAZDLC010000417.1, read on the forward strand.
TGCTCGCGCTTTTCGGGGAGATGTCGGAGGACCAGCGGGACGGCCTGGCAGAGAGGCTGCGGGCGTCCTGGACCCGGGAAGTCGAGCTGAAGCCCGCTCATGACATTCTCCCGTCTCTCCTGCGGATCACCGAACTGTGCGAGGTGATCGGGCGCCAGCCCGACGTTTCCGCCCACCGTGAGGAAGTGCACGACTGGCTGCGCTGCTGCTTCAGCACCGAAGAGGTCGGATTCACACCGGCCGGCGGTTTCAAGATGTACCCGACCCAGGGCGGGCCTTCCCTCGAAGGCACCTGGTACGCGATCCGGCTGATGAGGATCTACGGCGTGCCGGAAGGCATCGACTTCAACTGGCTGAAGTCCTTCCTCTCGCCCTGGAACTTCCGCCACGAGAGGCAAGCGCCGCTCCTGCATGTCTGCCGAGCCGAACTCTCGGTCCTGCAGGGGATTCCGCGCACCACCTGGACCAACCTCCTGGCGGCCGAGCGCAACCTGTGGGCCGCCCTGGTGCTGGTGCTGCTCTGCGTCTACGCATCGTTGTCCGCACCGCGAGAGCGGCTGGTGGAGGCCCCGGAGAAGTAAGCCCGCCTTCGCGTGCGTCCGCACGCTTCGGCGTGGCAAGCCGGGTTCACTTCAGCACCTTCCGTCCCGGCAGGGTCATCAAGGTGAACACGACCGCCGTGAGCAAGACGATCCAGACGATCCGGAGCGGCCACTCGCCCAGCAGATCGAGCGGCGACGGATTCGCCGAAGTGGACCGTCCGGTGTAGAAGTAGGAAGTGTCGAAGAAGACGTTGAAGAGAGTCACCGGCAAGAGGATCGCGGCGGTGACGCCGACCGTCTGGATGTATCCCTTCCAGCTCGGCCGGACGCCGAAGGCCAGCAGGTTCAGAAGTGCGGCGCCGATGATCAAGAAGTGGCGCACCCAGAAGCTCCAGAAGTCGATCGTCGCCGGCCCGTGTTCCAGGTCGGGAGTCAGCACGCCGAGCGGGCTGAGGCCCAGCGCCCAGTAGTAGACGAGCTGATGCCGCAGCCGCGAGAAGTCGGCATGAGACAGCAGCGACCACGCCGCCGCCATCCAGGCCACGTCGCACAATTGCAACGGCAACGACGTGCCGAGCTCGAACCGCTCCGGCATGAGCTTCCAGGCCAGCCACGGCAGGTTGAGCACCAGGATCGACAACCCCAGCGCGAACCGCAACTTCGGCTCGCCAGGACTTCCTGTAACCCGCTTCCCAGCAACGACCAGCGCCCACCACCCGCCGGCCAGAAGGGCCAGCATGCAGCAGTGCTCCCACCCGAAGATCTCGAATGATCCAGCCATCACGCGCGAATCGTAGCGGCGGGGCCCCGAACAACCACACCCGGTGATTTCGCCGGGCGAAGATGTTCACCGGGTGTGGTTGTTCGGGGTGTCGCCAGACTCCGCTGAGGAGAAGGGCTCCCTGGCCTTATAATGCCGTCGCCACGTTCGCCCCACGTTCGCCTCAGAATCCCAAAAGGACAGCCATGATCCGCAGACCACCGGTTCGAGTCATCGTCGCCGCTTCAGCTTTTCTGGCGGGCTTGTTCCTGGCCGCCTCGGCGGACGCGCAGGTGCTGGCCGCGGCCGGCCGGCAGGCGGGGGGGATGGAGCCGTACCAGCGCGGCGCGCCGATCGCGCTCACCGGAACGGACGGACGGTACGGCCCGGGACTCGGCGCGGGGGTCGTGTTCGCGTCGTTTCAGGCCGACGCTCACCACTTCGCGAATCCGGCCCTAAGCAAGCGCGGCGCCGTGGTGTTCATCGGCACGGTCAGGGGCGCGGGCGTGGATGTGTCGAAGGACACCGGCCTCTGGGTCTACCGGCGGGGGCGGCTCTTCCTGCTGGCGCGGGAAGGGGAGCAGGCGCCGGGGCAGCCGGCGGGCGTCGTGTTCGCCCGCTTCGGAGCTTCGCGGGCGGGCTACGGCTTCGATCCGACCATCTCAGAATCCGGAGCCGTCGCCTTCAAGGCGGGGCTGCGCGGCGGCGACGTGATCGAGTACGCAGGTGGCGGCAGCCCGAACGACGACGTCATCGTCACCGAGGTCGGCGGGCAGCTACAGATCGTGCTGCGGGAAGGGGTCACGAGCCTGCCGGGCTATCCGGGCCTGCTGTTCGGCAGTTCCAACTCGCCTCCGGACGACTCCGAGTTCTTCTGGGGGACCCCGCTGATGATGACCGCAGAAGGCGGAGTGGTCCTCCGTTCCCGGGTGAAGGAGAACACGGTCAACAACAACTGGGATGTGATCGTCGACACCCTGACCGGCTCGCTCGAGACGTTCTATCGCGGCAACGACGACGTGCCGGGATACCCGCCGGCGAAGTTCTGGAGCACGGACTGGCCGTTGGTCACCGAGAGCGGGACTCTCTTCCATCGGCCCCTGAACACCGACAGTGGCATCGTCGGCTTCTCGGTTGCCTTCTGGTCGACGCGCAGCGGCATGTATGCGCCGATCCTGAAGGAAGGGGACGCCCTGCCGGGCGGCGGGGTCGTGAGCGGCGGGCCGTATCTGCGCAGTGTCAATACGTCGAGCCGGATCGTGTTCGTGGACGGACTGGACACCTTCGGCTTCGACGGCGCCATCTGGACCGAGGGGCTGGTCGGCGTGCCGGTCAAGATCGCGAAGACTCTCGAGCAGGCGCCGGGGACGGGTGGCGAAGCGTTCTCGTTTCTCGATCAGGCCACGGTTCTCCTGAGCGACAACGGCACGACCTTCTTCAAGGCGCCCATTGTGCACAGCACGCACGTGAACAACACCAATGACTGGGGCCTCTGGTCGAACCGGACCGCGCTGACCGTGGAACTCGAACTGCGGGAGGGGGGATCCGGCTCCCGGCTTGCCCGGAGTCGCGCTGACCTCATTCCGCACGCTCTTCCTGAACGGCCGGGGTGAAACCGCGGTCCTGGCCGACCTCGACGACAACACCCAGGGAGTCTGGCTCGGAGATGCGAACGGGCAGTACGACTTCCAGTTCAAGACCTTCGATTTCATCAACCAGTACGACGTCCTGGGCGACGGATCCGACCTGCGCATCGTCAGCGACATCCTGATCGGCAACGACGGCAGCGGTAGCGACGCCGGCGGCGGCGGCCGCCGCATGCCGTTCAACGACACCAGCAACCTCGCTGTCCGCCTGAAGTTTCTCGACGGCAGCGAGGGCATCTTCCTGGAGGGTTGAAGCCGCCCCGCGAGAGGGCGGAAGGGGACCCAGTCTGTTTCCCGAACAACCACATCCGGGGAACATCACCCCACGAGATCCTCGAGAGTGAGGATGCGGTTGAAGAAGCCAGAACGCCGCACTGAGGGGCTCGCTCCGGCAGCCGAAATCAGCACTGGCTCGATGGTTACGTTCTTCGGCGGGGCGAGACGCTTGATCTTCCGGGCTACATCGAGGACCACTTCGTTGCCCACCGGGGAGGCCGAATACTTGAACTCGATCAACGTCCAGACCGCATCGCGGCGAACCACCAGCCAGTCGATCTGCAGGCCGCGGCCACTTTGCGTCGACTGCTGAAAATACGGGCCCATGGTCACGATCTCCGCCAGCGGCAGGCCAAGGCAGGAACGGACCTGATCGAAGGCGGCCTCTCCCAGGCGCTCGAAGGCATAGCCGAAATACTGCTGAATGGTCGGGCCGGCGATCGCACGAAACAGGTTCTCGCCGCGGTTGCTCTTGATGAGATCCTGGTTCTCGTGGACGTACCGGAAGTAGAAGATCAGGAACGGATCGGCGATCTTGTACATCAAGGTCTTTGATCGCCGCCGGCCGCCCAGCGGGACAGGACGGTACTCGGCGACGAACTGGGCCTGGACCAGATTCTTCACCTGGCCGAGCAGCCCGCCACCGCGGGCAACACCGATGCGGCGACTCAACTCGCTGAGGCTGGCCGGCGATTGCGCCAGGGACTTCACAAGCGCCTCGTAGACTCCCAGGCTTCGGCACTGCTCCTTGAACAGAGACTCGTATTCCCCGACGAAGAAACCGCCCGCCGTGAAGCAAAGGCGATTCAGGTTCTTCTCCAGAGAAACCCGGGGATCGACCTGCTCGAGGTACTTGGGCACGCCACCGAGGCACATGTAGAGCTGTGCTCTCTCGCGGATGCTGCGACGGCCGATGAAGGTCCCGGCTTCCTTCGGCGTCAGCGGATCGAGACACAACTCCAGCGTCTTGCGATTGTGGAGCGCCTTCGAATGCACGACATGGCGGCTCATGAAGCTGGCCACCGAGCCGCAGAGAAAGAGGACCAGTTCGCGGTTCCGGCTTCACCGGTCCCAGTAGAGCTTCAACTCCGATACGATTCTGGTGCGACCGACGCCCATCCAGGGAAACTCGTCAAACACCAGGACCCACCGGCCCGCGCAAACGATTTCTCCCAGACCCCGAAACACCTCCCGCCAGCTCTTTGCCGCGAGCCGCACACGTCCTGTTTGCCCGGCGAGATCATCGAGGAACTGAGCGATCTGTAGTCGGGTCGGAGCGCCCTCGATCCCCTCGAAGAGAAGAACTCGCTTCTCGCGCGCGAGCGACCGGGCGATGAGCGTGGTCTTGCCAATACGGCGTCGACCGTAGACCAGAATGAGCTGCGCCTTGGACCGGTCTTCCAGCCGCTCTCGGAGCATCTCGAGTTCGTGGGTCCGCCCGAGGAACATGTTCATCGATACTACAGATGTGCAAACAGAACGGAAGTCGCTTTGTTTGCACATCTGTTGTGCCAGCAAAGCGAGAGCGTCTCTGTTTGCTCAACCACCCGTTGCTGGCGAACTGGATGCCAGAGCCGGGTTTGTTGCGACGCCGCAACGCATTTATGGAGATTTGTTCATGAGGTCTCCTTCCCTCGAACATCGCGCGCGGATCGTAGCGGTCTGCCTCCCCAAGGCTGCCGTATAATGGTGGTCCTTGGATTCCGCCCTGCTTTGGAGACGACAGCGATGATCAGCGGACTGCGGGCTCAGTTGCGTACCCTTCTCTGGGCCCTGCCGGTGGGGCTGTTCCTGAACGGTGGGGCGGACGCGCAGGTGCTCTCCCTGGGCGGGCGGCAGGTGGGGGGGATGGAGGCGTACCGGCGCGGCGCGCCGATCGCGCTCACCGGGACGGACGGACGGTATGGTCCGAGACTCGGCCCGGGTGTGCACTTCGTGTCGTTCCAGGCCGACGCTCACCTCTTCGCGAATCCGGCGCTGAGCCAGCGCGGAGCCGTGGTGTTCGTTGGCACGATCGCGGGCGCGGGCGTGGATGCGTCGAAGGACACCGGAGTCTGGGTCTACCGGCGGGGCCGGCTCTCCTTGCTGGCGCAAGAAGGGGAGCAGGCGCCCGGACAGCCGGCGGGCGTCGTGTTCGCCCGCTTCGGCGCTTCCCAGGCGGGCTACGCCTTCGATCCGACCATCTGCGAGTCCGGAGCCGTCGCCTTCAAGGCCGGACTGCGCGGCGGAGACGTGATCGAGTACCCGGGCGGGGGCAGCCCGAACGACGACGTCATCGTCACGGAGGTCGGCGGGCAGCTACAGATCCTGCTGCGGGAAGGGGTCACGGTCTTGCCAGGCTATCCGGGCCTGCTGTTCGGCAGTTCCAATGCGCCTCCAGACGATACGGAGTTCTTCTGGGGAACCCCGCTGATGATGACCGCAGAAGGCGGAGTGGTCCTCCGCTCCCGGGTGAAGGAGAACACGGTCAACAACAACTGGGATGTGATCGTCGACACCCTGAACGGCTCGCTCGAGACGTTCTATCGCGGCAACAGCGACGTGCCGGGATACGCGCCGGCGAAGTTCTGGAGCTCGGACTGGCCGCTCGTCACGAGAAGCGGAGCGCTCTTCCATCGGCCCCAGAACACCGATGGCGGCATCGTCGGCTTTTCGGTCGCCGTCTGGTCGACGCGCAGCGGCGTCTACGCGCCGATCCTGAAGGAAGGGGACGCCCTGCCGGGCGGCGGGGTCGTCAGCGACAGGCCGTATCTGAGGAGTGTCAACGCGGCGGGCCGGATGGTCTTCGTGAACGGACAGGACGTCTTCGGCTTCGATGGCGCCATCTGGACCGAGGGGTTGGTCGGCGTGCCGGTCAAGATCGCGAAGACCCTCGATCCGGCGCCTGGGACCAGTGGGGAGGCGTTCTCCTACCTCGATCAGGCCACGGTTCTCCTGAGCGACAACGGCGCCACGGTCTTCAAGGCGCCTATTGCGCACAGCCCGCACGTGAACGACACGAACGACTGGGGCCTCTGGTCGAACCGGTCCGCGCTGACCGTGAACCTCGAACTGCGGGAAGGGAACCCGGCTCCCGGTCTGCCCGGAGTCGTGTTCTCCTCGTTCCGCGCATTCTTCCTCAATGGTAGGGGGAACACCGCGGTCCTGGCCGACCTCGACGACAACACCCAGGGCCTCTGGTTCGGGGATTCGAGCGGGCAGTACGACTTCCGGTTCAAGACCTTCGACTTCACCAACCAGTACGACGTTCTGGGCGACGGGTCCGACCTGCGCATCGTCACCGACATCCTGATCGGCAACGACGGCAGCGGCAGCGACGCCGGCGGCGGCGGCCGCCGCATGCCCTTCAACAAGACCGGCAACCTGGCCGTCCGCCTGAAGTTCCTCGACGGCAGTGAGGGGATCTTCCTGGACTAATACAGCAGGCCCTTGTGGATCCTGGGCCAGATCTTCTTGCCGTACACCCCTTCCACGAGCCACTGCGGCAGGCGGTTGCCGATGGCGCGGACCGGCTTGGACATGAGGAAGCGGAAGACCCAGTCGGGGAGGTCCTTCTTCTTGAAGAAGTTCAGCAGGAAGACATACGTCATGTAGCGGCGGTTCTCGGCCTGTGAGAGGTTGCTGAATTCCTTCGAGAAGACGTCGTACGAGGTGTTGATCCGGCCTTCTTTCAGCGCCCGGTTGTAGATCGAGGAGCCCGGGTAGAAGATGAGCGTGAAAACGTTCAGCGTCATCCAGTCGGGAAGCTGGCGATACAGCTTGAGCGTCTCGAGGATGTCGTCGTTGGTCTCGTACGGATTGTCGATGATGAAGTCGCCGTAGACGCCGAACTTGCCATTCCTGGCGAACGGATCCATCTTCTTGATCGCGTCCAGCAGCACCTTGTTCGGCGCGGGCCGGTCGTACACTTCCTTCTTGAGCCGCTCCGAGCCGGTCTGGATGCCGATCTGCAGATACTGCAGCCCCGCATCGACCAGCATCTCGAGCTTCTCACTGGTGATCGTGGTCGGATTGCCGAGCGCTCCGAACGGCAGCTTGACTTCCTTCTTCCAGAGGTCGCAGAACTCCTTCAGGTGGTCCTTCTTGAAGAGGAAGAAGTCGTCGTCCATGAAGCCGACCGCCTGGAAGAAGGAGTGCTTCTTCAACATCGGCTTGATGTCGTCATGGATGACGTTGACGAGATTCCGGTAGCGCACGCGCCGCGAGTTGTAGTGCGCCGCCAGCTCGGAGTGATAGCAGTAGCTGCAGATGTACGGGCAGCCGCGAGAGCCGAAGACCGTGTAGGCAGGCACGCCGAACATGTACGGCGAGTAGTAGGTCTTCATGAGCTCGTCGGTCATCGGGACCAGACGCCCTTCATGGAAGATGGACTCGATCGCGAGGTCGTAGAGCGGAACCGGCAGCGAGTCGAGGTCCGTGGTCTGCGGCCAGAGGGGATTCTTGACGATCGTGCCGTCCGGCTTCTTGAACCAGAAGCCGGCGACGTTGTAGTAATCCTCGCCCGCCTCCATCTTCTTCAGGAGCGCGGGCAGGGACTCCTCTGCCTCCATGTTGCCGACGATGTCGACATGCTTCAGGCTGTCTTCCGGCATCGCGCTCGGATGGACCCCGCCCCAGACGATCGGCACACCCGGGTGCGCCTTCTTGATGAAGTCGGTGAACCAGAGCGCCCGGTAGAGATTCGGCGAAAGAAACGAGAAGAGGTAGATCTCGGTGTCACCGAAGTCGCGCCGGAATTCCTCTGCGGTCGTCAGCACCTTCCAGTGATCGATGTGCGAGGTGAAAATCATCTTCACCGCGTGACCGTGCTCGCGCAGGATCGCGGCCAGGAGGCGGGCACCATCGCTGGCGAGGTGGTAGTTGAAGTCGATGAAGGTAACTCGCATGGCTTCGGACAGTTTCGTCAAATGGGCCTGAGAGCCTGAGGCAACCGGGAAAAGAAAGGCTCTATAGGAAGCGAAAACCAGCCCGGCGACGGATGATCCTGGGGCCTCGGCCGCAAGTCTGCCGAGTTCACCACGCGGTGGCAACCGCCTTGGAGCCCCTCACCAGTAGCCCTTCCGGGCCGGAGCACAAGCGAGTCCTACTTCCTGGACCTTGTTTCGTGCCGCAATGTGAGGGGATGATCCCCAGCAAGGGGATCTTCGCGACGCGAGACGAAAAGACCCGGACCGTTCGCGCCCTTTCCCAGGTGCGATCGGAGAAGGGGCGCCGCGCTGCAACTGCGGTCTATCCGCCCTGCCCTTCCTGGCGTTCCTCCAGAACCCGCGGGCGGACGAAGGCGCCTCTTCCAGGGACATGCGCCGTGTACGAGACCACCGTGCCGGAGGCGTCCTCCTGGAACGTGATCCAGGTGCTGGGATTGGCCCGCAGGAGCCACCTGTCGTGACCTTCCGGCGTGATGAACTCCATCACCGCCGGGGCGAGGGGGGATTTGACGGCGAGGTGACCCTTGTGAATCAGAATCTCCACGTCCACCTTCCCCTCCGGATCGTGGTAGACGCCGAGGTACTTCTTCACCGCCTCCAGATCGACAGCGACGGCGGGCTGGTCCTCCCCCCGGAGAATCCGCACGACGTTGCCGGCCTGATCGAGGTCGAACGCCGTGACCTCACCCTCCTCGCCTCGAACGAACGAGATGGATGTCCGCGGATCGAACTCAAAGCACCAGCGGCCGCTCGCGTCAGGCCCTTCCAGCGGCACCACGATCTGCTGCGGCAACTGAACGGCGAGCCGGCCTCCCCGCACCAGGATCTCGAACCGCGCGGGACCGTCGAAGTAGGTGCCGAGCAAAGGCTCGAGCGCGCTCGCGGCAACGCCCGGATCGCGTCCTGGATGCAGCAGCAGCCGGTCGATGTCCCCCTCCAGCGAGATGCCGGTTCCCTGCCCCCGCGACTGGGTGAAGTGGAGGATGATCAGATCCTTATTCGAGGACCTTTGTTGCGCTCACAGGCTCCGAGCGGAGAACCTCACGGAGAAGGGCGCCATAGGCGAGAACGAGGACCAGGCCGGCCAGCGCCCAGAGCGCCCGGCTGCCCAGCGGGAGCCTCTCGGAAAGATCGAGAAGCAGATTCGGCCTGCCGCCGATGGTCCCGGGTTTCCAGTTGCGGAGTTCACTGACGCAGACGGCCACGAACAGGAGCAGGGCGAGCCAGATGTGCGCGTTCCTCGCGTGGCGCCAGGTCCAACCGCGCGCGGTCCTCGGCGGCGTGGCCATGGCCGCCGGAAGGAGTGAAAGGCAGAACTTCCAGGTCAACAGGTAGAGAATGACGCCCAAGGCGTACACCTCGCTCGAGAAGACCTGTCCGAACGAAAGCGAGGGAAGGAAGGCCACGAACAGAGCGGCGGCGGCGGCGACTCCGAGCAGCCCGGGCAGCGCCGCATGATGGAAGATGCGCACCCGCGAGACCGGCAGATGTGCGACCTGCGCGCCGCCATTCAAGGTGCGGGCGAACAGAAGATACTGAACCACTACCACCACGGCGACGATCGTGAACGGCGAGCCGGTGTGGGCGAGGCAGCCGATGCCCGTGGTGAGGGAGAGGACCAGCACGAGCTGCGACACCGACAGCCACTGTCTGCTCCTGAGCGCGCGGTCCAGGCGAACGAACGAACCGAGCAGCGGCAGGCGCTCGGTCCAGCCGAAGCAGACCGAGCCCGCGTCTTCCAGGAAGGAGAGGGAGCACGGCCGCTGCGGCTGCAGCTCGAAACTGGCCGGTAGGCGAGCCCAGGTCACGCCGCACAGAACGACTGCCGCGACGATGCACACGCTTCCGGGAACGTAGGTG
>JAZDLC010000418.1:0-14016 GCA_043802345.1 Planctomycetota bacterium
GTTCCTCGGGGTGGCCATGAGCGGGCTCCTGGTCTACATGTTGCTTCTCGGCCGGTATCCGGTCGATTGGGAAGGTCGGGCCCACGAGCGGCTCGCGGCTCAGGACTGGACCGGCGCGGTGGAGGCAGCCACCAAGTGCATCGAGCAACAGGAAGGGAACTACGACGCCCTGTTCCTGAGAGCCCGGGCCTACACCTCCCTCATGATGATGCAGCGCGCCCTGGATGACGTGGAACGTGCGATCGAGCTGAATCCCGGTTCCTCAGCCTTGATCGGCTTCAAGGGAAACCTGCTCTCATACATGGGCGAGGACGAGAAGAGCATCGAGTTCTACGACGAGACGATGAAGGCGGTTCCGGACGACCTGGGAATCCTGATGATGGCGGCCAAGGCCCGGTTGACCTACTTCAACAAGGTCTCCGAAGGCATGGTGAGCAGGCTTGAGAAGAACCACCCGTATCGCCTCTCGCTCCAGAAGTACCTGGCGGACTACTACGCCGCTCCCAGGGAGGGTTCACGCCACTTCCGCCTGCTGATCGACCCGCTCCCCGGGGCGCTTCTTTCCGAGGAGGTCTCGGCCGACCTGGATCTGACCTGGAGGCTGCTGAACGATGCAGACCAGTTGATGCGCGAGCCGAGGGTGCAGCTGTTCGGCACTCCAACCGCGCGCATGCTGCGCGCGGAAATCAACCTGATGCTCGGCCGGCTGCTCGCCGCGAAGGAGGACCTTCAGGTCCTGCTCAAGACGAGCCTCGCGAACCCCCTGAAGATCCAGACTCTGGATCTGCTCGCGCGGGTTCTGCGCAAGCTGGGCTCCCACGAGGCAGAGGCGAAGATGCTGCGTGAACGGGTCGATCTGATGGGAGGGCTGGAATCCGCGCCGCTCACGTTCCTGGCGGACATGTTCGAGGCAGAGTTCAAAGCCGCCGAACAGACCGCATCCCTGCGGCTGTCCTGCATCAGCAAGCTGGACCGTCATCTCGAGGTCTACCGGCACGAGGACATCCGTTCCCTGGGATATCGCGGCGTCGCCGCGCTGAAGTGGCAGGACAATGCGGCCCTCGCCACGAAATATCTGAAGGAGGTCCTGGACGTGCTGCGGATGCAGCGCGGCAAGGACCCATCCGTCGCGGAACCAAGTCGTGCCAGGCTTTTCATCCTGACCCTGATCGAAGCGTACGAGCGCTCCAACCAGGCCGACAAGGCTGTTGCGACCATCGCCACGCTGATCGATCTGGCCCCCAAGGAGTCGGAGTTCATGATCCTCCGCTCGCAATTCCTGGAGAGAGCGGGGCTCCACGACAGTGCGTCCACGGACCTCCTGCGCGCCATGCGCTCCTCCTCCAGGGACATGAAGCTCTTTCGGTGGTGGCTCGAGAGCGCGTCGAAGGTGAAAGATGACTTCGGCGACACGCCGGTGGACAGGGCGGTCGCGGCCGCGAATCGCTGGCGAGCACTGAAGGCGGCGCTCAAGGAAGAGCTGGCGGATCAGTACGCGCAGTTCGGCGTGGACCGGTACAAGAAGGTGCCGGGCCGGCGGTCCCGGCGCATGGCGGCGATTGAAGAGCTGTCCAAACGCGCCACCGAGCGGCCGATCGAGGCGTGGCTCATGGCCGAGGAGTTCGGCCGGCTGGGCGAAACCGTGGAATCAAGGAACTTCCTGTTCAGGGCGGCGACCAAGGAACCGGACGTGATGGTGTTCCGGTACCGCCTGGGCCAGTACCGCCTCGACCTGGGAATGTATGACAAGGCCGCCGAGGACTTCGAGACGATCCTGCGGCGCGATCCCTCCGACGGAGAGGTGGCCGAACTGGCAGTGGACGCCTGGCGCATGGCGGGCGATCTGGAACGATCCCGGCGCGTGCGGCGCGATGTGATGCTCGCCGATCCGAGAGGGGCGGGACTCCGGCTCGCGGTCATGGCAGCGCTCAGCAATGGCGACATCGAGACCGCGCAGAAGACCATGGAGCCGTACGCGAACCAGCAGGACGCGGACATGCAGCACCTGCGCGCCCAGGTAATGCTCGCGGCGGGGGAATTCGCCGAGGCGAGGGACGCCCTCCGGCCGCTGCTCGCCAGCGATCCGGAATCAGCGACCTTGCTCCGCGACATGCTCAGGGCTCTCGCGGGCATGGACAACATTGCTGAGTTCCTGATAGTGGTGGAGCGGTTCGTCAACCTGCCGCGCCTGCTTCCTTCCGGTGAGATCGAGCAGCTCCTCTCGACCCTCGAGGACCAGGGGCATTACGGCCAGGCCGCCTACATCGGGAACGAGGTAGCGCAGAGGTACTTCGAGGAGGTCGCGCTCGCTTTCAAGTGCCGGGCCGCGCTCGACGCCCTCAAGGGAGGCAATCCGACCCTGCTGAGGAACCTCCGCGATCAGAAACTCCTGGCCACGGGTCTGAGTGACGAGACGGTCCGGGCCGCGTTCGGATTGACCCTGCGGGAGGACGGCCCGCACGCGGCGGCGGAGTACCTCAGGGCGGCCCGGGAATTCGACCACGATGCGGACTGGGCGATCCTGCCGACCGCAGCCGCGTTCGCGCTGACCCCCTTCGTGATCGAGCTGAGCAACTTCCTGAACCGCTACCACACGATGCTCCCGGGTGAGGAGGTGCCGCTGGAGGACGCCTTGCTCTGGTGGCTGACCTACTCGCGCACGAGCAAGCGCCCCACGCGGCAGCTCACGCTGACGCCGGGAGCCGAGGGCGAGATCACCTGGCTGAAGAGGTCGCCCAGGGCGTCGGACGGCACCCTCGCGGAAGTCGATTACATCAAGATGCTGCTGTTCGACTTCGCCGGCCCCGGGTTCGAGCTCGACGCGGCGCGTCATGCCGCGCGGGTTCTGGAAGCCGGCCTCGAGGCCCAGACCGCCGCGAGGTACCTGAGCGAACGCCTGCTCGAGGCGGGAGAAACCGCAGAGGCGCGGAAGCGCCTGGAGGACGCAAGGGCCAAGTCCACCACCGACATCCGGTCGTATGAGATGATGGGCCGGCTGATCGTGCTCACCGACAATACCGGTGACGATCTGGCGCAGCTCGGAGAGCAGGGCGCGCAGCTATTCCCGAGTGAGCTGAGTCCGCTCCGCTTCTTGGGCCTCGCGGCCGTCGTGAAGCGCGATCCAAAGACCGCGCTGGAGTTCGCGGAGGCAGCGCTGAAACTCTCCCCGGGAGACCTTCTGACCCTCAAGTTGATGGTCAGGATCGCCGCGCTCGATCCAACGGATCGTCCTCTCGCGGTTCGCATCGCCCAGATCGCGGCGGACCGGCAGATCAGCGACCCGGTGGTCAATGCGTTCGTCGCGCTGAGGTTCGGCGGCAGGGTTGAGGAGCCCGCGGCCGCCATCAGCCTGCTCCAGAACCTGCTGCAATACTCCCCTCGGTCGTATCCGCTCTCCCTGGCCCTGGCGCGCCAGTTGGCGGCCACGGAGGATGACGCCGGACTGACCGAGTTGGCGAAGCAGCTCAACCAGGAGATCCCTGGCGATGCCGATGCCGCCCGCTACCACGAGACCCTGCTGACCATCTCCGACACCTTCAGGGAGAGGGCTCTATTCGACGACGCGGCCGCGCTCCTCGACGCCGCCAATCTGGCAAACCCCGCCCGGCTGGAACTTCATGCGCGCCGTGCCCTGCTGCTGCATCAGAGCAATAATCAGGCTGGCGCCATCGACGAACTGAGGCTGGCCTGCGTGCTTGCTCCTCACAACCCCAGCCTGCTGTTCCAGTATGGCGAGCTCTTGATGACCGAGAGAACCGACCAGGCCGAGCCGCTCATTGCCACGCTGCTCAAGCTGCGCGATATGGCCGGAAAGAGCCCGCGCTTTCGCGCTCTCCTGGGCTTGATCATGTTCAGGTCTGACGACCTGGTGCAGGCCGGCAATCAGTACGAACTGGCGGCGAAGGGCGAACCGGAGAACCTCGAGTACCGCTACCAGCTCGGGTTGATGCGATACCTGAAAGGCCGGGATGGCGAGGCAAGGAGGGCTCTTGTGTCGCTGCCCCTTGACTCGGAGTACGGGAAGAAGGCCCGCCCCATTCTGGAAGCGCTCAGTCAGGACAAGTGAGCGATGAGTTCCAGGGGGCCGAAGCGAAACTGGCGCAACAGCCGCTCCAGACGCTCCCCCGTCCTGGCCAGCCCGTGGTAGTGACGGAAGGCTCGGAGGCCCGCTCCGAGCAGTCTCGGCTGCCCCTCGTCAAACTCCCAGGGATGCAGGTACAGCACGCCCGGATGCCCGTCCCGGTTCATCGCCGAGAGCGCGCGTCGGATCAGCGCCAGCGGCAGCAGGCGCAGATATCCTCCACCGGCCGCGGGGAGATTCATGCCGAGACAGCGCAGGGTCAGGAGCGGGATTTCGATCAGCGATCCTGACGGGGTGTCGACCCGCACCGCAACCCTGGAGAACTCCGGATAGCCGTACCGGTCGTGCCGGACCGGGAAGATGCTCGAGTCGTACCGGTACCCCTCCTCCACGAGAATCTCCAGCGCCCACGCGGTCGCCCTGGTGATCGAGAAGGTCGAGGCCCTGAAGCCATGGACCTTGCCGCCGATGGCATCCTCCAGGATCTCGCGGGAACGGCGAGCCTCCTCCCGGAAACGGTCCGGACCGAGCTCTCCGGCCATCTGATGCGACATTCCATGGGACGCCACTTCATGGCCGGCCGCATGCACCTCTCGCACCAGACCCTTGTCCCGCTCGGCAACCCATCCAAGGAAGAAGAAAGTCGCCTTGACCTGATGCCGGGCCAGCTGTTCCAGCAACCTGCGGGTCGGAACCGCGACCCTGCGTTCCTGGCTCTCCCAGCTCTCCATCGGCGCTACCTCGCGGAGGTTGAGGGCGTGGAAGTGCTCCTCGACATCGAAGCTCAGGCCATTGACCGGTTCCTCGCCCGGGCTCCTCATCGGGCAGCCTCTTTCCGGTCCTCGAGCAGGCTCTTCGCCAGTTCCACGATCCGCTCCGCGTTCCTTGTCCAGGTGAATCCGCCCTCGATCACCCGCCGCCGGCCGCCCCTTCCCACCCGCTCCCGCAACGCGCGGTCCTCCGCAAGCCGCACCAACTCGCGAGAGAACGAATTCGCGTCGCTCGGATCGAACAGCACGGCCGAATCCCCGTGGGTCAGGACTTCCTCGAGGTTCTCCTGGCGAGGAGCGATGACAGCCACGCCCCGGGCCAGATACTCGAACAGCTTCAGTGGCGAGGCATAGGCGGTCGCGTGCGGTTGCAGGGCGATGTCGAAGGAATCGATGAAGCCGGGGATCTCCGCGCGGTTCAACACGCCGCCGCTGATCACCCGGTCCCGGATGCCAAGGGAGGCTGCCAGGCGCCGAATCGGCTCCAGGGCGGGGCCCTCCCCTCCAATCAGCAGGACCGCGTCGAGAAGAGGTCCATCCGCGGCCGCCGCCATCGACTTCACCACCCGCTCGAGGCCATGCCACGGCCTGGGGAAGCCGACGAACCCGAGCACCAGACGCCCCTCGAGGCCCAGCTCCTTTCTTACCCGGTCGCTCCTGTCCGTCAGGAACTGGTCGGGCGCGATACCGTTCTGGATCACATGGATCTTCCGCTCCGGCACGCCGTCCTGGACGAGGATCCGCTTCAGCACCTCCGTGACCACGAGCACGGCGTCCGCCTCGCCCAGCGTGCCCACTTCCCGGCGCACCTCCCGATCGAGGTTTCTGAGCCGGCCTTCCGCCGCCTCCTCCCGGGCGAGCGGAGCGTTCACCTCCAGAAGCAACGGGATTCCGAGGCGCCGGGCGGCCCGCGCGCCAACCCGGTTTCTCAGGGCGTGCCGCTCGTAGAGAAAGTCGGCTCGCAGCGCGGCCGCCTCCCTGGCCACCCGGCCGCTGAAGACGACCTCGTATCCGTACGCGGCCAGGGGGAGCAGGGCATCCGGAATCAGCGCTCGCAGGCGGGCCATCCCGCCCCGATGCCCACCCATCTCCCCGGTACCCGCGTCGCTCTCGTCACCGCCCGGGGAAACCACTCGCACCTCGTGCCCGAGGCCGCGCAGCGCCCCGATCAGCTCGGAGATATGCACCTCCTGGCCGTCCCTGGACGCGGTTCGATGGTGGTACAGAATGCGCATCAGCGCGGCCTCTCGAGTACCTCATGGAAAACGCGGTGAAGGCCGTCGGCGGTCTGCTCCCAACCCATCCCCTCGGCGTACCGCCGGACGTGCTCTCGATCGAACTCCAGCAAGAGCGCCGCGCGAATCGCATTCGAGAGCGCGGCAACCGTGCGCTCCCGAACCAGCAGCCCGACCCGCTCGTCAGGAATCGCCTCCACCGATCCGTGGACGGCGGTGGCCACCACCGGCGTGCCGCAGGCCATCGACTCCAGCAGGACATTCGGCCACCCTTCCCGGCTGGAGGCCAGCACCGAGACGTCGGCCGCGGAGTAGACCGCTGCCAGCGCATCATGCTCGACACCCCCCAGGAACCGCACCTGATCGGCGATCCCGAGCTCACGCGCCAGCTGCCGCAACGCGCCCTCTTCCGGGCCGTCGCCGGCGATGACCAGTTGCGGGCGCGTCCCTTCCTCGAGCCCCGCCAGGGCCCGCAGCGTCAGGTCGTGCCCCTTCCTTCCGACCAGGAAGCCGACCGAGACGATCACCTTCCGGGTGAGATCCAGTCCCAGCTCCTCGCGGCACCTTGACCGATCGAGCGGACGAAAGCGCGTTGCGTCGACTCCGTTTCTGAGCACCACCACGCGCTCCCGATCGGCGCCGCATTCCACCGCGATGTCGGCCAGAGCTTGCGAGACCGCGATGACCGCGTCCGCGGCAGGAGCGCGAAGCGCACCTGCCCCCTCAGGGAACGGAAGCCGGGCAGCAGGTTCACGTCGGTGCCGCGGACGGTCAGCACCATCGGCACGCGCAGCCGCTGCTTCAGGAGGGCCGCCGCGAAGCCGTCCGGATAGGCATAGTGGGCATCGATCAGGTCGAACCCGAACTCGTGCTTCAGCCGCCGCACGGAGCCACGGACGCCGGCGTGATACAGCAGGCCCTGCACCGGCACGCCGACCTTTGGGATCATCAGGTAGCGCGGGTGGCGAATCGAGAAGCCGCCCCATTCCTCGCGGGCCGGGGTTCGGGCAAAATGCGCATACTGCTCGCTCCGCAGCCAGCGAGGGAAGTACGGAACGGGAGCGACCACCTCGATCTCCGCGCCGTGCCGCTCCCGAAAGAAGGCCATCCGCTCCCGCACGAAGAGACCGTGGCGCGGGGCCTTCTCTCCGGGGAAGAGGGAAGTCAGGGTCAGGAGCTTCACGGCGCACCAAACCGTTCCCGCCACCTGGCAAAGCAGAGCAACATCCAGAGCTCACCCTGGCGATTCCGGCGGCCGCTCCTGTGCTCCGCGAGCAATTCTCGCGCCCTTTCCAGCCGGAACGTCCCTTCCAGCGCCGAACCGGCGCGCGCCAGCCGGTCCAGCTCGGCCGAGAGGGCCCCGCGGAACCAGGCCTCCACGGGGAGATCGAACCCCTGCTTCCTGCGATCGATCGTCTCATCCGGAAGACGGCGGCGCTGGGAATTCTTGAAAACGATCTTCCCCGTGGCGCCCCGGATCAGGAGCGCCGGATCGAGGCCGGCGGCGAACTCCACCAGATGGTGATCCAGGATCGGCACCCTGACCTCCAGCGAGTGGGCCATCGACGCCCGATCGACCTTGGTCAGGATGTCGTCCGGCAGCCAGGTCTTGAGGTCGAGCGCGCGGATCCTGAGCAGGGGATGCCCGAGCCCGTGCTGCCGGTCGAGGTCGAGGAAACGATCCAGCGGCCGATAGCCGGCGGCCTGATCCAGGAACTCCGGATCGACCAGCCGGCAGACCTCCTCCGGCGCGACCCGCGCCACCGACCGGAAGTACGCCTCCACGGGATCGAGAGCCAGGTTCTCCACCAGCGTCTTGGCCCTGAGCGGCCTTGGCAACCAGTCCGCCTTGGGCAGCACCCTTCCCAGGGGGCCGAACAACGAGCGCCGAACGGCCCGCGGGATCAGGGAGCGGATCCGGTTCTCCGCCAGGTCGAAGGCGTAGCGCCGGTACCCACCGAACAGCTCGTCTCCCCCATCTCCCGAGAGGGCCACGGTGACCCGGCGCTTTGCCGCCTGGCAGAGCAGCCAGGTCGGTACGTCGGACGGGTCGGCGTGAGGCTCGTCGAAACAATCCGAAACCCGATCCAACGCTCCCGGATCGATGCGGACCTCCTCTTCCAGCGGAGTGATTCCCAGATGCTTCGCCACCCTGCGGGCCGCGTCCCGCTCGTCGAACTCCTTCACGTCAAACCCCACGGTCACCGCGTTCAGGGAAGTGCCGACCTGTTCGACCATCGACGCGACCACCGCGGACGAGTCGAGTCCGCCGGAGAGAAAACAGCCGAGAGGCACCTCCGCCACCAACCTCGTCCGGACCGCGTCGTCGAGCAGCTCGAGAATCCGGGCGCTGGCCGATTCCAGATCGCGTGTCACGTTCCCGAACTGCGGCGACCAGTAGCACTCCTGCCGCGCCCTGCCTCCTTCAACGCGCACCAGATGACCCGGCGGCACCTTCTCCACCGCGGAGAAGATGCAGCGGGGCGCCGGGACGTAGCCGAGCGTCGCATACTCCAGCAGCGCCTCCGGCGAGATCCGCCGGGGGAAGCGCTCCAGGGAGAGGAATGACTTCAACTCCGACGCGAACCAGATCTCCCCCTCGACCGCCGCCAGATGCAGCGGCTTGATGCCCAGCCTGTCCCGCGCCAGCACCACGCGCCCTCGCTCCGCGTCATGGATGGCGAAGGCGAACATGCCTCTCAGTCGCTCGCACACCCCCCGGATCCCCCATTCCTCGTAGCCGTGCAGAATCGACTCCGTGTCCGCCTGGGTCCGGAACGTGTGCCCCCTCGCGACCAGTTGCTCCCGCAGCTCCCGGAAGTTGTAGATCTCGCCGTTGAAGACGATTCCGACGCGGCCGTTCTCGTTGTAGATCGGTTGGTCACCACCCCCCCGATCGATGATCGAAAGCCGGCGGAAGGCGAAGCCGGCGCCCGGCCTCTCCAGGAACCCCTCCGCATCCGGACCCCGGTGGCGGATCACCCCGGCCATCCGTTCCAGGTCCGCCCTGGAGACGGGATGCTCCCGATCGGACTGTACGATTCCAGCGATGCCGCACATCGGTGCCAGCGCTCCCGGCTACCTGGCCAGCCAGGGGTCGCCCCGGCGGATCACCAGCCGCGCCGGGCCACGTCGCCCCTGCTTGCCGAAGCGCTGATTATGCATGTCCGCCAGTCCGACCGGCACCATCGCCACGGCCAACGCGATCAACTGGTACATGAAGTCGAAATGCCCCCGGTTCAGGAACATGGCTCCCACGAGGAAGCCGTACAGGGCAACCTCGATGATCGACGCGTAGTAGAAGATCCAGGGTGGCCCATCCCGGATCCGCACGACTCGCTGCAGCTTGCGCATGAGGAAGATGCTGGAAACAAGGGCGGTCAGGAAGAACAGCAGCGAGAAGCTCCCGGTCTCGGACCAGACCTGGAGATACGAGTTGTGCGCCACCCGGATGGGAGACTTCTGATCCTCCTTGTCGTGCGTGCGGTAAGCGGCTCTGAAATTCTGGAAGCCCACTCCGAGGATCGGGTTCTCCTTGATCATCTCCAGGGCCACGCCCCAGGCCTTCAGCCGCCCGACCGCCGAGGAGTCCTCCTTGGCGGCCGTCTTGATCGACAGCAACCGTTCCTTGTAGTGCTCGGGAATGAACGCCAGGAACAGGAGAATGCAACAGAAGGCGCCCGGGATGGCGTACGCCTTGAACCTCGACTTCATCACCAGCGCGAACGCCACGGTGGCCATGGCCAGGAACCCGCCCCGGGAGCCGGTCAACACCACCGTGATCACCGTCAGGACCACCGCCGACCGCAGGAACAGCTTGAATCGCTTGTTCGTCTCCGTGAACGCCAGGTAGTAGAGGAACGGAATGTTCATCACCATGGCGAGGGAGAAGTCGTTGTTGTCCAGCAGCATGCCGCCCGGGCCGCGGATGATGCGGGCATCCCGCAGGATGATGCCCCAGATTCCGCCCTTCACGCCGTAAAACGCGAACGAGAGACACATGATCAGGAGGATGATGCGGATGCGGTTCTTGCTGTCGAGCTGGGACGTGGTGAAGACCGTGATCAACATGACCTTGACGAACTCGATCAGCTTCGAGGTCATCGTGGGGGTGTGTAGCGGGGCAATGGCATACGACAGGCTGACCGTGACCGCCAGGGCGAGCAGCAGGTAGTTGCGCAGGTCCTGGCGCATGAACTTGCGCTTGTCGAACAGCAGCCAGCCGATGAACATCACGGCCCCGACCAGCATCGAGAAGCGGAACGAGCGGGCCGGCCCCCCAGCACAGGTCCGGCGCCCGCATGTAGGCCAGCCAGGTGAACAGCAGCAGGCCGTAGTACGGCCGAAAAAGTGCGAAGGGGAGCACGCCGAAGACGATTCCGAAGACCACGATATCGCGCAAGTCTCAGTCTCCGGTGCTGGAGTACTCGGCGTCTCTTGAAGCAGTGCCGGGCCGCACGGCCTGCTCGAGTTCGTCCTCCAGCAGGGTGGTCAGGGTTTCGTAGTTCAGTCGCTCCAACCCCGCGCCGGTTTCGGCGACGCGCGCGGAAGCGTGCTCGGAGAGGGCCGCGAAGCGCCGGAGACCGTCATGAATCCCGGCGGGGTCGTTTGGATCGGCGATGACGTGCGGCCGGTCGACGTCGGCAAGCAGGGAGGCGATCGCCCCGTCCAGCTGGGCCAGCGCGAACACCGGCCGGCCCGCGGCGAGGTACTCGAACAGTTTGGAAGGAACCTGCACCTCCGGTTCCGCGCCTCTTGGACCGAGCAAGAGCAGGCCATCCGCCTGACGGCAGCGCCGCAAGGCCTCTGCGTGCGACACCGGGCCGCGCAGCCTGAGCTGGTCCGCAACGCCCAGTTCCTTCGCTTCCGCCAGCAGCCGCTCTCCGTGATCTTCCGGACCGATCTGCTCCACCACGATGCGCCGGTACAAGTCGGGATCGGAGTCCCGCAGCCTGGCCAGCGCCTCGATCAGTCCGCGCGGGAACCTGCGGCCGTAGATCGACCCGATGTGGAGCAGGGTCAGCCGGCCGCTCCGGGCCGGCGGCTCGGGAGGAATCGACAGCAGGTCGGGGTCGATCCCGTTGTTGATGGTGCAGAACTGGTCCAGGTCGGGGTATCGCTCCCGGTAGCCGGCCTCCGCCTGCCGGGTGTTCAGGATCACCCGCTGGGCACCGAACATGACCCACCGCTCCATGGTCCGGTCCAGCGCGCACAGGCTCGGGTAGGGGTTCGCATGGAACGGGTTCAGCGTCCACGGATCCCGGAGATCCGCGACCCACGGAAGACCCAGGACCTTCGAGAGGAAGAGTCCGACCAGATGGGCGGAATAGGGCGGCGCCGTGCTGTAGATCACCTCCGCGCCGATGCGGCGGCCCAGGAGGATTCCCCGGGCCACGGCCAGGGGAATCCAGGAGGTGTACCGGTCCGGGAGATTCGCGAGGCGGCTGGCGTAGTCGAGCGCCCGCGGGAAGAACAATCTCGGCCTGTCCGGCGGACCGCCTCCTTCTCCCGTCGGCATCACGGCCGCCTCGGGCCTTCCGGAACGGGCCTTGTGGAGCCTTGCCAGCACCCGGAAGGGATCGACGTGCGGGGCGCGGGCAACCAGCACCCCTGCGGGAACCCGGCCTGCCAGACTCCAGTCCAGCCCGAGCCCCCCGAACGATGAGGTCGTCAACACGCCCAGGCCGTATCCCCGGCGGCTCAGCTGCCGCACGAAATTCAACGTCCGGTGCGTTCCCGCCGCGGCGATCGGCGGGAAGTGGAAGGCGATAATCAGGACGTTCTTTGCCGGGTGACTCAAGGGCCGACCGCTGCTCCCACCAACAGATTCAACTCGCTCACAATAAGCAGCTACGCCCTCGATTCTTCGGCTGAATTCGATTCCACGCTTGATGCCGCCGCCGCCAGAAGCTCCTGAAATCGCCCGAGCTGCGCCTCCCAGCAGAATTTCTCCTCGACGAACCTGCGACCGGCCGCGGACAGGTCGCGCCGGAGGGCCGGATTCTCGAGCAACTCGCAGACCTCGTCCACCATCTGTTGCGGAGTTTCCCCCAGCCGGACTCCGTCAGCTTCGCCGATGCCGGAGAGGGCCGCGGGCGTGGCCACCACCGGCAAACCGCACGCGAGGGCCTCCAGGACCTTGTTCTGGATCCCCCTGGCCACCCTGAGCGGGGCGACGGACACCTTCCCCCCCCACAGGTACGGTCGCACATCCTTGACCCTGCCGGTCACCTTCACGCCCGGCTCTTCCTCAAGCCGCTCGACGGACCGCCCGGGATTCGATCCGACGATCACGAGCCGGGTCCCCTGGCACCTTGCCTGGATTCCGGGCAGGACCTCCCGGACGAACCACTCCACCGCGTCCGCGTTGGCCCGGTAGTCCATGGCGCCCGTGAACACCAGCTCGCTCCCCTCCTCGAAGCCCGGCTCCGGGTGGAAGTACTCCACATCGGTGCCGTTCTGGACGGTCACGGCGTTCCTGGGATGGCAGAACCGGCGCAGGTCCTGCTCTTCCCTGGGCGAGCAGAGGATGGTCAGGTCCGCCGTCTCGGCCAGGCTCCGCTCCAGCTGCCGGAGCTTCCGGCCCTCCCTCCGGTAGAGCCAGCCGAGCGGAGAGAGGCGGAGTTGCTCCGCGTAGGAAGACCACTTGGCCGAGTCGAGATCGACGAAGTCGAGGGCCCTTCTGCCGTGCCACCCCGAGAGGTAGGGCGCCATGTTCGACGAGAAGACCACCGCCAGATCGTAGCTCCTTGTCGCCAGCGCATGCCGCACGGCCGCGAGCAGGCGGCGGTTCCGGAAGTACGCCGCCGAAAGCGCCTCTCCTTTGACCAGCGCCCGGAGCGACAGGAGCCGCGCGGTCCTCTTCCTCAGGCGCTCCGCGGTGACCGAACGGACCAGCTGCTTGAGCGGCTCCAGATGAATCAGGTCGTCCGCGTCGTCCACCAGGGTGAACAGATCGACCTCGTGCCGGCGCCCCAGGAATTCAACCTGGTGGAACGAGCGAATCTTGTCGCCCTTGTCCGGCGGATACGGAATCCGGTGGCAGAGGTAGAGCAGCCTCACCTGAACTGGCTGCGAAGATCCTCAATGGTGTTCTGCACCCCAACTGGCAGCATCTCGACCCGGGCGCTGGCCACGTAGACCAACGCGCCCAGCGTCAGAACGATGAGGATCCCTCCCGCCATCTGGGTGATCTCACGGACCTTGATGCGTCGCAGCTCCCGGGCCGTGGAGATATTGCCGGTCCCGCCGAGAACCGGAAGTTGCAGCGCCCTGTGGACCTCCTTCGGGTCGTCATAGGTCGAACGCAGCACCTCCCGCAGCAGCGACAGCCCCAGGGAAAGGAGCGCGCCGAGGACCAGGCCCACGATCGGAAAGATCGCCTTCGGCAAGCCGGTTGGACTGCTCGGGACGATCGGCTCCTCGAGGATGTCGTACGCCCCCGCCGACTTCAGTTCCTCCTCGCTGTCCAGAAACAGCCTGGATGAGCTGGAGAGCAGCAGGCTGACCTTGTCCTTGAGCGGCGCGATCTCTCTTTGCACGCGGTTCCGCTCTTCCTTCGCCACATCCCATTCGTTCTGGAGCGAGTTCAGCTGGTTCATCAGCACCGGATACTCGTCCATCCGCTCCTCGACCTTCTCGAGCTGCGCATCCAGGTCGCGCAGCTTGTCCTTCTTCGCTTCCAGATCGGGCACCGCCATGGCCAACTCACGTTGGAGATTCTCGAACGCGGGGTTGATCTCCTCCCGGACCGCGTCGACGGAATACTCCTGGCCCTGGAGTTCGTCGAACCGGACCTGCAGCTCCTCCACCCGCCGGCGCTGCTTCTTGACCTGAGGATGCGTCTCCTTGTACCGCTCCAGCAGGTTGCTCAGGGTTGTCTGCCCGGCTCTCAGCAACTGGTCGGCCTGTTCATACTGCGGATTCTTCT
>JAZDLC010000419.1:0-7416 GCA_043802345.1 Planctomycetota bacterium
CTTCACGATCTCGAGGATCTGGGCATAGCGGCTCTTCGACGCCGTGATGACCAGCGAGTTGGATGACTCGTCCGCCACCACGGTGGTCGGCTGCTCCAGCGTGCCGCCGCGGGCGCCGGCGCCGCCCGCGCCTCCGGCCTGCGCTCCACCGCCGCCGCTGCCAGCCCCTGAATTCTGGGCCCACTCGGTGAGGATC
Source organism: Planctomycetota bacterium (assembly GCA_043802345.1). Taxonomy (GTDB): domain Bacteria; phylum Planctomycetota; class B15-G4; order B15-G4; family JADJEK01; genus JAZDLC01. Next base: position 197 of record JAZDLC010000419.1, read on the forward strand.
TCCTCCAGCTCCTTGGCCGCGCTGTTCTTCAACCGGTAGACATGGGTATCGCCCCTGGGATCGACCTCGATGTCGAGCAGGCGGATGTAGTTGACGATCTTGTCCAGGCTGCCGGAGGCCGCGATGATCAGCAGGGAATTGGTCCGCGGATCGACCGAGACCTGGGGATCCGGCTCCTGCAGGGAGGCCGGGAGGGTCGAGGCGCCGCCAGCCGGCACCCCGCGTCCTGCGCCGCCGCCCGCCCTCGTGGCAACGCCGCGCTCCGCGTCGATCAGCTCCGTGACGATCGGCTGGATCTCCTCGGCGACCGCATGCTCCAGCTCGATCTTGGCGAACCTCGGCGTGTACTCGTCCGGCTTGGTGTCGATCAGCTTCAGCAGTCCGGAGATTCCATACAGGGTCTGGGCGAACCCCGTGGCCACCAGGGAGTTGGAGTTCGACACTGCCCGGATGCTCTCCAGCATCGGGTCGGTGAAGTAGGTCTGGAGCATGTTCGCCGCCTCTTGCACGTTGATGTACCGCAACGTGAACGAGGTTGTGAGGACGATGCCCGGGTCGTACTTGTACGATTCGAGCTGCTCCGCCGTGACCACCGGCGCCATCGACTTGATGTATCCGGGCTTGGCCCCGGCCACGCCGCCCGTGGACTTGCGGATGGCGAAGAAGCCGGTTTCAGGCCCCTCCTTCGGCCGCCCCGGCGCGCCGATGTTGCCGTACGGCACCACCACGAAATCGTACGCCTTGAGCACCGCCTGGAAGTAGGCCCAGAACTGCTCCTTCGGCAGGGTCTTCCGGCCCACGAACCGCAGCCGGACATCCTTGGTGTCGACCGTCGAGTAGTTGAGCTGCAGGCCGGTCAACTCCTCGCACAGGGAGAGGAAGTCGTCCAGCGGAGTGCCATCGATCTCGTCGAACTGGATGAGGTAGTTGTTGTCTTCCTCTTCCACCGACTGGGCGAGGGACCGCGAAGCCAGGCTCGCCACCAAGCTCGCCACCAGGACCACCGGCAGAGCGGCCCGGAGCGTTCGTCGGCTCGAAAAACTCTCCTGCATGAGATCACCCCTCCTAGGGCCATGTTCTCTGGTGATCCTCGATCACCGATTCATCACGAACCGGCGGAACGAGGCTCTTCCGGCCGGATCGTAGGTGGGGCACCAACCCAAGTCAACGCGCACAGCGACGTTAGGGCCTATTCGTAGGCCCGGGTCGTGAGTCCGGGACCGGCCGCCATGATGGCCTCCTGGCTGACCCGGCATCATGTCATCTTGGAACGTCCATGCGGTCATGTTCTTCCCGACGAAATCGCCGCAAATCTCGTTGGCGACTGTGGCGTCTCTTGCCCTCATCCCGGCGGAGGCGTAGCATTTGCGGTTTCCGTGAGCGGTCCCAGATTCGAAGTGTCGAGAACGGAGCCAGGATGAGGCTATCGGAACTTCTCCGGCCCGAAGCAGTGCTGCTCGGGGTTCGAGATCTCGACAAGTGGCAGGTGATCGAGAACTTGACCGACGTCCTGGTGTCGTCCGAACACCTGGCCGGCCCAAAGCGAGTTCCCGTGCTCGAGGCCCTGCTGGCAAGGGAGCGGTCGATGAGTACCGGCATGGAGAACGGGGTCGCGATCCCGCACTGCTCCATGGAAGAAGTCGACAGCACCCTGGTGGCGCTAGGCATCTCGCGCGTCGGCATCGACTTCGAGTCGATCGACGGGCGCCCGACGCACTTGATTCTTCAACTGGTGACGCCGAAGAACAAGACGAAGATGCACATCCGGACGCTGGCGGAGATCGCCAAGCTGTTGAATGATGCGGAGTTCCGCTCCAGCCTCGTGGCGGCCGAGACGCCCGGGGAGGTTTTGGAACTGATCTCGAAGCGGGAGTCCCAGACCGGGCTCGGCTGAGAGTCTCGTTGAGACCCCTGGAGGTATTGACTTGATTCGAGTTCAGGTGAAAGAGGGTGAACCCCTCGAGAAGACGCTGCGCAGGCTCCGGAAGATCTGCAACAACGAAGGGGTGACCCGGGGGCTCAAGCGCATGGCGTACTTCGAGAAGCCGAGCGAAAGGCGCCGGCGCAGGAGTCGGGAGCGGCTGAAGACGATTCGTCTGGCGGTACGGACCAGCTAGGAATCCGCGCGGCGCGAAGAAGGGGATCCACTCAGCCGCCTCCTACCCCTCCCTGACCTCCGCCACCCGCTCCGACACCGCCCCCTCCAACTGCTCCGCGCAGCGCTCGTAGACCTCGTTCGACCCTCCGTACGGATCGACGACGTCCCGCCCGCTCGGATCGAACAGTTCGATCCGCTGCGGATCTTTGGCCACGGCCTGCAGGCTGTCCCTCAGATAGCGGGTCATGCAAAAGACCTGGTCCTGCGCCGCCAGCAACTCCGGTGTCAGCAGCCGCGAACGATGCCCTCCCAGATCGAGTTTCCGCAGCATCATGGCGTGCAGCGCCCCGCTTGACGCGGGAGCCCCGTCCGCCGCCTCCGCTCCCGCCGAGCCGACCACGAATCCTGCCACCGCGAGCTTGGAAACCTCGACTCCTTCCGCGCGCGACAGGGCCCGGCGGAAGAGCGCCTCGGCCATGGGGCTCCGGCAGGTGTTCCCGGCGCAGACGAAGAGGACCCTCCTGATTCCGGCCGCCTCGATCTCGGCAGCGGTCAGGACCCCCTCCCGGAGCACCTGAAACGAATCCCTGGTTGCCAGCACGACGGTGGAGGATTGTCCGAGTGGGGCGACGCCGTCATCCACGACCGCCGCCAGCTTCCCCGCGAAGTACCGGAGCACCTGCTCCCGGTCCAGGGCGGGGCTCTGCCCCTCCGGATTGGCGCTGGGAAGGAGCACGGCTCCTCCGGCGCGTTCCAGGACGGAACGGGTCAGTCCGTTGCCGGGAACGCGGAGGCCGATGGTGCCTCCCCGCTTCCCATCCACGACCAGCGTCAGGGGACCTGGCCAGTACCTGCGAGCGAGCCTTCTGGCGAGGGAGGTGGGGCGGGCGGCCGCCTGGAAGGCCGCATCCTCGGCGGGAAAGGCCTGCGTGAGCGGCTTTTCCGGGCTGCGCCGCTTCAGGTCCAGCAGGCGTGCGCGCGCGGCGGGGCGGTCCGCCAGGGCTGCCAGGCCGTAGACCGTTTCGGTGGGGAGCGCCACGACGCAACCCTTCCGGAGGAGATCCGCCGCCACGCGAACCGTCTCCTTGCGAGCGCTGTCGTTCTCCGCGGATAGAGTGAGAGTCTCCACCCGCGCGATTCTGCCGACGCGCAGGGCGCATTCCCACTCCCGAGTTCCTGGCCGGTATCCAAAAAAGCGGCGGACGCTGGTAACATCCGCGCATGAATCGTCGCAGACAGCACCGGCGGATGGCGTACCTGGGGACGCTGGCGGGCGGCCTGGCACACGAGATCCGCAACCCTCTCTCGACCATGAAGGTCAACCTCCAGTTGCTCCGGGAAGAGCTGGAGCGGCTGAACGACGAGCGCGTGGAGCGGTCGAGCCGCCGCGTCGAGACGCTGGAGAAAGCGGTTCGCAGGCTGGAGGAGATCGTCAATGATTTCCTGAAGTTTGCCCGGGGCTTCGATCTGAACCTGGAAACCCAGGATCTGAATGAGGTGATCGACGAGGTGGTGGTCTTCCTGGAGCCGGAGATCCGGCGGCATCGGATCGACCTGCGGACGGCCTACGATCAGGATCTCCCCGGGGTCGCGCTCGACAAGAAGTATCTGCAGCAGGCGCTGCTGAACCTGCTCCTGAACGCCCGGCAGGCGATCGAGGAAACCGGTCAGCCGGGGCAACTGTTCGTGACCACCCAGAAGACCGATTCCGGGGTGGTGATCCAGGTCACCGACACCGGACCCGGGATTCCGAAGGACGTGCTTCCCAAGATCTTCGACGTCTACTTTTCCACCAAGCGCGGCGGCACCGGACTCGGGTTGCCCACCTGCCGGCGGATCATCGAGGAGCACGGTGGATCGCTCACGGTCGAATCGGAGCCGGGGAAAGGCACGTCTTTCGCGATCCGGCTGCCCGCCACGTCAGCCTGACATGCGCCAAAATGGCACCCGCACTCTTCCGGACGCTCCTGCGTGGTTCTATATGTTGTCGTAACTATCTTACATAAAGATAGTTATGTCGTCTTCTCTGACGGCGCTCACCCCCGGTTCGATTGGATTGTCAGTTGCTTGAATGAAGCGGACAGGTGGGGGGTTCGCGTTTTGCGGACCGCCCTGGAAGGCCTTGGTATCCCAGGAGGACAGGCGCATGGCTGGCAGTGGTTCGAAGATCATCGGAATCGACCTCGGCACGACCAACTCGGTCGTTTCCGTGATGGAAGGATCCCAGCCGACGGTCATCACGAACAACGAAGGCGCGCGCATCACGCCCTCGGTGGTGGCGTTCCAGGAGAGCGGAGAACGGCTGGTCGGCTCGCCGGCCAAGCGCCAGGCGGTGACGAACGCCCAGAACACGGTCTTCTCCATCAAGCGCTTCATGGGACGCCGGCACAACGAGGTCAGCTCCGAGGAGAAGCTGGTGCCGTACAAGATCGTGGGCCGGCCGGACGAGTTGGTCAAGGTGGAGATCCGGGGGAAGACCTACACCCCGCCGGAAATCTCCGCGATGATCCTGCGCTCCCTGAAGGAGACGGCCGAGGCGTATCTGGGCGAGACCGTGGAACGGGCCGTCATCACCGTGCCGGCGTACTTCAACGACTCCCAGCGCCAGGCCACCAAGGACGCCGGCGTGGTCGCAGGCCTGACCGTGGAGCGGATCGTCAACGAGCCGACCGCGGCGGCCCTGGCGTACGGCCTGGACAAGAAGAAGAGCGGCAAGATCGCCGTGTTCGACCTGGGCGGCGGCACCTTCGATATCTCGGTCCTGGAGCTGTCCGAGGGGGTGTTCGAGGTCAAGGCCACCAACGGCGACACGCACCTCGGAGGCGACGACTTCGACCAGGTCCTGATCGACCATGTCGCCCAGGAATTCAAGAAGACCAACGGCATCGACCTGCGTCAGGACATCATGGCGCTCCAGCGTCTGAAGGAGGCGTGCGAGAAGGCGAAGTGCGAGCTGTCGAGCGGGGTGCAGACCTCGATCAATCTGCCGTTCATCACTGCCGACCAGACCGGTCCCCGGCATCTCCAGACGGACCTGACCCGGGCCCGGTTCGAGTCGCTCGTCGAGCACCTGATCGCAAGGACCCGGGGGCCTTGTGAGAAATGCCTGAAGGACGCGGGCCTCAAGCCGAGCGAGATCGACGATGTGATACTGGTGGGCGGCTCGACCCGCATTCCGGCGGTCCAGGAGATCGTCAGGAAGATCTTCGGCAAGGAGCCGAACCGGTCGGTCAACCCGGACGAGGTGGTCGCCATGGGCGCGGGCATCCAGGGCGGCGTGCTTTCAGGGGGCGTTTCCGACGTGGTGCTGCTGGACGTGACGCCCCTGACCCTGGGGATCGAGACCCTGGGCGGAGTGCGCACGCCGCTGATCGAGAGGAACTCGACCATCCCGACCTCGAAGAAGCAGGTCTTCTCCACCGCCGACGACAACCAGACCGCGGTTGATATCCATGTGCTCCAGGGTGAGCGGGAGATGGCCGCCGACAACCGCACTCTCGGCCGGTTCAAGCTGGAGGGGCTGCCGCCCGCGCCGAGGGGCATGCCCCAGATCGAGGTGACCTTCGACCTCGACGCCAACGGCATTCTCAAGGTTTCCGCCAAGGACCAGGGCACCGGCAAGGAGCAGACGATCACCATCGACCGGTCTTCCTACGGCCTGGACGAGAGCGAGATCGATCGGATGAAGCGCGAGGCGGAGGCCCACGCGGACGAGGACAAGGTCCGCCGGGAACTGATCGACCTCAAGAACAAGGCTGACCAGCTCTCCTACCAGGTGGAGAAAACCATCAAGGAGCAAGGGGACGCGGTCACCGAGGAGGAAAAGAAGTCGGTGGAGGCGGCCCGCGAGGATCTGAAGAAGGCAACCGAGTCGGGCGATGCCGGGAGGATCAAGACCTCCATGGAGGCCCTCTCCAAGGCGGCTGAACCGATCGTCTCGAGGATGTATCAGAAGCAGCAGCAGGAGGCCCATCCGGGGCAGCAGCAGTCCGGCGCGAAGCGGGGAGCAGGGGCTGGCGCGGAGAAAGCGGCGGACGACGACGTCATCGACGCTGACTTCGAGGTGAAGAACTGAGAGAACGGGATTTGCTGCCGAGCGAATCCGATCACTCGAACCGGCCGAAATCCCGCCTGAGTGCATTACACGGGCCGGGTCGGCCGGTATAACCGCCCGTAATGATCGCCGTTGAACATCTGACCAAGTGGTACGGGGACGTCCGGGCCGTCGATGACATCACCTTCGAAGTCTCGGAGGGGGAAGTCGTTGGCTTCCTGGGGCCGAATGGCGCGGGCAAGACGACCACCCTGCGGATCCTGACGGCGTTCATGCCGGCCTCGGCGGGGAGCGTGCGGATCGGCGGGTTTGACGTCCTGACCCAGTCGCTCCAGGTCCGCCGCCGTCTGGGATACCTGCCGGAGACCGTGCCGATCTATCCGGACATGCGGGTGGAGGAGTTTTTGCGTTTTCGGGCCCTGCTGAAGGGCGTGTCCCGAAAGGGGCTGAAGGGCCGGGTCGAGGCCGCGCTGGACCGATGCGGTTGCCTCGACATGCGGCGGCGGATGATCGGCAAGCTCTCGAAGGGGTATCGCCAGCGGGTCGGACTGGCGGACGCCATCGTGCATGATCCGCCCCTGCTGGTCCTGGACGAGCCGACTTCCGGGCTCGATCCGAATCAGCGAGTCTCCGTGCGCGAGCTGATCTCCTCGCTGGGCGAGAACAAGACCGTGATTCTCTCCTCGCACATCCTGGCCGAGGTGGAAGCGGTGGCGGAAAGGGTGATCATCATCAACCGCGGCCAGGCGATCGCGGACGGGGAGCCGGGCCAGATCCTGCGCAAGATGGGGGTCGGCTCCAGGGTCCGCCTGGAGGCGCGAGCCAGCCCAGAGCAGCTCCGCTCGTCGCTGCGCCGTCTCGAAGGGACCGCTTCGACGCAGGTCGAGCCGCTCGCGGACGAGTGGGCCGCCGCGGAAATCCAGTTCGAGGAGCCTGGTGATCACCGGGAACGGGTGGGGCGGATCGTACAGGAGTCCGGCTTCCTGCTGCGGGAGCTCGCCTCGCCCACGACCTCCCTGGAGGATCTCTTCCGGCGGCTGACCGCCGACGAGGGAGGGCGACCGTGAG
>JAZDLC010000420.1:0-12460 GCA_043802345.1 Planctomycetota bacterium
GCGTGTAGTCTCCGTTGTGTTCGCCGGAGAAGCCGAAACGTACCGTGTACAGGCCCGTGCTCTTCAGGAGGTGATCCTGCAGCACGAGCCGCTGGGTGTTCTTCTCGTCCTTGGTGAACGGAATCTTCTCGCGACGCCCCGGCGAGAAGAGTTCGGCGACCAGTCGGGCCTGTTTGTGGCGCGTCCGAAGCTCCAACTGGACGCGCGAGCCCTCGACCGCCTCGAAGGAGATCATGTTGTAGAAGCCGAGCACGATGTACCCCTTCGCGGTCGCGCCCAGCGGAACGCGTCCCACGCCATGTTCCCGGTTGATGCTCTCGGCGTCACCTGGATCGTCCGGCTCCCGGAAGCGCTTCCCTTGCCTCGTCTGGGACTCAGCGGTCGCCGTCAGGCAGAAGAGGAGGGCCAGAGTGAGGAAGAGCGGCATTCTCCCCGGTCCGGTGCCCGGACCCCCGGCCGCCGATCGCCGCGGCCCACAGAACCCGGCGCACTCGTCTGAGCGCCACTTTCCGTTCTCCCAGTGCTCGACCAAGATGACTCCGTTCGCGAACAGTCCGGCGGGACATGCACGATTGTAACCGCGACCGCCTCGAATTCGCCCCGGCTCCGATTTCCTTGAATGTGGAAAGTGAGAAGGCGGTGGCGCTCGCTACAATCTTGGCTTCCTCAAACGGACCGGGAACTAGCGCAATGACCGAGATCGATCCGCTTCCTCCCGGCTGGCGAATCTACATCGACAGCCGGATGGATGCCGTCGAGTTGTTTGAATTGGCGGGCGGCCGGGCGGCGGTCTACTCGGCGCCGCGGCCGGAAAAGACGTCCAAGAACGAGGATGCGGCTCTGCTGGCGGTCATGGGGTCTGAGAGTGCTGTCCTGGGGGTGGCAGACGGGGCCGGAGGCCTGCTTGCCGGAGCGGAAGCGGCGCGCCTGGCGATCACCCATCTGGCCAGGGAGTTGGCCGGGCCGGCGCCCCCCGAGGTACCGTTGCATGAGCGGATCAGAAACGGACTTCTGAGCGCGCATGACAGCATCGAGCGGATGGGCGTCGGCGCGGCGACCACCTTCGCCGGAATCGAAATCGTCAGGGGAGAGATGCGATCGGTCCATGCCGGCGACTCCATGGTGCTGGTGATCGCAGCGGATGGAGGTCGCAAGCACAGGACCGTGGCCCACTCTCCAGTGGGGTACGCTCTGGAGGCTGGGGTGCTGAGCGAGGTGGAGGCGATCTTTCACCAGGATCTGCACCTGGTCTCGAACCTTCTCGGCGTGGAGACTCCGGAGATCGAGGTGAGCGCCCCGCTGCAGCTGGCGCCGGGCGATACGGTGGTAATCGGCTCGGACGGACTGTTCGACAACCTGCTGATCGACGAGATCGCCGAGATGGTCTCCTCCGCGGACCTGCTCTCGGCGGCCGTGGGTCTGGTGGAGGAGACGGTGCGCCGCATGACTCGGCCGGCGGGAGATCACCCGAGCAAGCCGGATGATCTGGCGTTCATCTTGTTCAGGCTCGAGGGCTAGGCGCTGGACTCCACCTCCTCACCCTCCTTCGTCTCGGGGAGGTACAACAGAACCGTGGTCCCGTGGCCCTCCTCGGTGGAGAGTCTCACGTGTCCCCCCGACTGCTTGATGAAACCGTAGACCATGCTGAGCCCGAGACCGCTCCCCTTTCCCACCTCCTTCGTGGTGAAGAACGGTTCGAATGCTTGCTTCCTGTCCTCGCTCGACATGCCGGTGCCGGTATCGACGACCGAGATCAACAGGTAGTCCCCGGGCTCGATCTCCTCCAGGTGGGCGGCAGGTGAAGGTTCGAGACGCGCGCGCTCCGTGCGGATCGTCAACTCCCCTCCTTCCGGCATGGCGTCCCGGGAGTTGAAAGCGAGATTCAGCAGCGCGGTCTCCAGTTGGGCGGGGTCCACAATCGTCTTGCCGAGGGTGGGATCCAGGTCTCGCCGGACCTTGATCGGCTCGCCAAGCGCCCTCTCGAGGAGGGGCAGCGTGTCGGAGATCAGTTGATTGACGTCGGTGACCGACGGCATGAGTGATTGGCGTCTGGAGAACGCCAGCAGTCGCTGGGTCAGCTCCGCGCCACGCTCGGCCGCCCGGCCGGCATCCCGGGCCAGGCTGGCCTGTTCGGGAGTGTTGGCAAGGTCCGTCTCGAGCATGTCGAGGTTGCCCATGATCACCGTCAGCAGGTTGTTGAAATCGTGCGCGATTCCACCGGTGAGCTGACCCACGGCTTCCATGCGCTGGGTCTGCCTGAGCTGCTCCTCCCGTTTCTTCTCCTGGGTAATGTCGGTGATGACCATGTAGGTGCTGCCGTCCGGCAGGCGATGCTCCGCGACCCGGCGCCACGAACCGTTGGAGGCTTGCACCTCGACGTCTTCGCGGGGAATCCGGTGCTTCTCCATTCGCTCCTCGAGCCACTCCTCTTCCCGCCCCAGCGCTTCCTCGATCATTCCGTGCTCCAGCTGGATCCTGAGCACCTCCTCGAGGGTCATTCCGAGGTACGGACCCTTGCCGCCGGCGGAGTACATCTCCACGTAGTGGGAATTGAAGAAGGTCAGTTGATCGAGAGGATCGAACAGCGCGATTCCCTGGCTGATCTTGTCGACCGCGTCGAGGAAGCGGAATTCGGCTCGCTCCCGGCGCTGGGTCTCGGTCCGGAGCCTCCTGGTGGCCTGCTCCAGCTCCGTCGTGCGCCGCCGAATCTGGGTGCGTACGCGGTCACGCTGTGAAAGCAGCATTCTGAGATAGGCGCAGAGCACCGCGGTCAGGCTCAGGCCGAGGACCAGGGTCAGCCACGCCGCCAGGGACTGGGAACCGGGAGGGCCCGACGCCGATCGCAACAGCTGCCGCCAGCGGATGCCGCCGAGTTCGATGTTGGTTTCGATGTGAGGCTCTCGCTGGAGCAGGTCGAGTGGCAAGGGGGTGACCGTGCCCTGTTTGGAGCGGGATGAATGGAAGCAGGCGAGCCGGCTCTCTTCCGCTTCATTCTCCTCGTACAGGTAGAGGTCGAGTTCGAGCGGGGCCGTGTGATCGAGTGCTCCTTCCACCAGACGAGAGAGAGGGATGATCGCGGCGAGGACTCCGGAACCCGAACCTTCTTCCAGGACGGCCAGCGCCATCAGGCAGTCGCCGTAACTATCCAACTGGAATGATTTTGTGACCGCGACTTCCCCGGTGGTCCGGGTCCGCTCCAGAGCGGCCTTCACGAACCCTCTCGAGGCGAGATCAAGGCCGAGGCGGTGCCGGCCGTCGGCGAGCGGTTCCCCGAAGCGGGCGTTCAGGAGTTCCGATCCGTCGGCGGCATGTTCCCAGGCGAACCAGACCAGAGAGTAGATGGTTGCGTTTTTCGAAGTGATCCGGCGAGCGAAATCCTCAAACTCCTTCCGGGTGATCGTCTCGCTGGCCTCGAACAGCCCCCGGAGCGCCTCGAGAGCCCCGAAATCCTGTTTCATGGCCTGCACGACGCCGCCCGTGCTCGCGAGAGCCTGGCGCTCCAGCTCCTGATGAAAGCTGGCGTCCAGATTCCTGGTGAGCATTCGGAAGGCGGATCCGGAGAGCAGCACGCCGGCGACCGCCACCAGGAGGACCGGCAGCGCGCGCCGGCGTCCCCTGGAGAGTCTGGCGATCCGCATCTGGGTGCCCCGGGTCTGGTCGAGTGTCGCTTGAACTCGCGCTGGCCTGGACGTCCAAGCACGTCGGCATGGCGATCGTTGGTCTGGCGTCGTACAATTTTCGCCGCTGTTTCTCATCTAAAAGGGGGAGCGGGTCATGCTCTTCTTTCTCCTGCTGTTTCATCTGTGTGTGCTGGAAGACGGACATCAGCCGTGGAAGGCGGAGGTCTCACTGACCCAAGTCGCGGACGAGCGGGAGGAAGCCGCGGGAGCGGATTTCCGGAAGAGGGTGGACTTCGGGCTCTGGTGCGGTTCGGTCGGACTGTTCGAACGGATGGAGAAAGTGCTGACCGGGGTTCTGGACGAACGCCAGGAGACGGAGCTCGTTGCCTCCGCGCTGGGTCTGGAACGGGAGGGTGACCTGCTGCGATTCGAGGAGCTCCGCAGGTTCTCCACCGAGCCGCCTCCAGCCGGGAAGAGCCGCATCGGGTCGCTCGCTGACAGGGAGCGCGCTGCGATCCTGAAGGACCGCTATCGGGAGATTCGTCTGGCGAACAAGTCGACCTATTTCGACCTCTGGACGGATCTCTCCGACGATGAGCTGGTCCCGTACACGAAGGTGCTGAACGGATACTACCGCAGCCTCAAGGGTCGTTTCCGGGCGTATGAACCGGCCAGCATCGATGTCGTGCTGTTCAACAACCGGGCGGACTATCTGATCGACTACGTTCGCACCTTCGGGACGAGCGGCGAGAATGTGCTCGGGTACTACGTACCCGGGAGAAGGGTGCTGGTGTTCTGCGATGATCCGTATGAGAAGGCGGCAGTCCTGAACACGGCTCGGCATGAGTGCACCCACTTATTGGTTGATCTGAGCTACTCGGGGGCCGCCGTGCCGCCCTGGCTGAACGAGGGGCTGGCCTGCTTCCTCGCAGCGGACGGAGTCAATGCGGAGGGCCGGTACACCAGCGGCCTGATCCTGACCTTGATGGAGGAGCTTGCCGGCAAGCACGCCGTCGGGATCGAGAAGCTGATGAAAGTGGACAGGAAGTCGCTCAAGTACCAGTACTACGCCTGGAGCTGGGCGCTGATCCACTACCTCAACCAGGCTCCACATGAGAAGCAGTTCCAGGAGTTCCTGGGCGAGCTGCGAACGGAACTGAATCAGGAGATCAAGCCGGAAGATGTGTCGGATCGGGTGCGAACCGTCTTCGGGCGGGTGTTCGGAGACGATCTTTCCCAGCTCGAGGCGGACTGGTGGTACTGGTTCGAGGAGTCGTTCCGGCTCGAACGGCCCGAGCAGTTCATCGACCTCGGATTCCGGGCCCTCGAAGAGTCGCTGATGGAGGAGAAGTCGGGGCGCAAGGAGCGGAGCGTGGAGATCGCTCGAACAGCCTTTGCCGCGCTGCCCGACGGCCTGGAGCCCGACCTCGAAGCGGAACGCCGTCTGGGGGAGCTGAGCTGCCGAGTGCAGCGCGCGGCCCTGTCCGATCCGGGCACGGCATCCTGCCGCCTGCTGCTGAGAAGCGTTCGCGACAAGATGCGAAACCTCCCCTCGCTGCCGAACGAGGCGGTCCGCTCCAGCCTCATTCGGCAGGCACTGGAGATCACGAGGGAAGCGACCAATCTTCCGGCAAGGAAGGAAGGTGCTTACGACCTGCGGGCCGGCCTGATCCAGCAGGTGAGCCGATCCTCGGCGACCAGGAAGGACGAACTCCAGGCGATCGTGGTGCTGGTGGATGAGCTGTTGGAGATCGCCTTCGATTCCCAGGCCCGGGCGCTCGAGGCCGATCCGATTCACCGGCAGGCGGCCAACGAGTGGCTGTTCCTGTCAATGGACTACGCGCCGGGGAGGCTGGGCGAAGTGTTCGAGACGCTGCGCTTGCTGGTGGAGCTCGACCCGGACGATCGCAACCTCGCCGCGCTCGGTCTGGCCTACGCGGGACTCGGAAACAACGCGTGGGGGCGGCACCTCGTGGAGAGCGGGCTGCGTCGCTCGGCCCGGCCCGGAGCGCTCGATCCATACGCCCAACGGGCCGGGGTGCGATGACCTGCTACCCTTGCGCGGCCTGCTCCTGAGCCACGGTCCGGCACTCCTTGCACTCGCAGAGCTTCCGCAGGCGGTCAAAGGTGTAGAGCCCTTCCTTGTGCCCGTCGCTCCAGTGGATCTGGAGGGCGTAGCGGCCGGTCTGCTCGATCCTCTCGGGGCGGATGTTCTCCTTGATCTGGTCGCGGGTGATGATCCGCTCTCCGGTGTGCTCATCCACGCATCTGGCGCAGGAGCAAAGGAAACGCAGTTCCCGGTAGTCGTGCTCGCTCGTGTGCCCGTCGTTCCACTTGATCTCGAGGCGCGGGCCGTCGGTGCTCACCTGCGTCGGGATTCCGGAGCGGTTTCCCCCGAGAGCCAGCTTCGAAAGCGCCGCGGCGACCTGGTCCGCCAGCTCCAGGAAAGCCCGGGAAGTGGTGCTGTTCGGGTCCGCCGTGACCGCGGGTATGCCGTCGTCCGAGAGGCTGGCCAGGGCCGGCTCGATCGGGATCCTACCCAAAGTGGGCACGTTCCAGGAGTCCGAAGGCCGGGCCCCGCCCCTGGGGCGGAAGATATCGTGCTTCTCGTTGCACTTGCCGCACACGAAGTACGACATGTTCTCGATCACTCCCAGCACCGGAACGTTCACCGTGCCGAACATCTTGAGGCCCTTCTCGGCTACCTCGGAGGCCACATCCTGAGGAGTGGTGACGATCACCGCGCCGGAGAGATTCGCCATCTGGGTGAGAGTCAGTTGGACGTCTCCGGTTCCGGGCGGAAGGTCGACGACCAGATAGTCGAGCTCGCCCCAGCCGACCTGCGTCAGGAACTGCTGGATCAGCGAACTGGCCATGGGACCACGCCACATCACCGGTGCGTTCTCGTCGAGCAGCAGTCCCAGCGACATGAGCTTGAGTCCGTGGGCATCGAACGGCTCCAGCAAACCCTCGGCGGTCGCGGACGGTTTGGTCGCTCCGTCCACGTAGCGTCCCAGCGAGGGGCCGTAGACGTCGGCGTCCAGGAGGCCCACCTGGGCGCCCCTGTGGGCCAGGGCAGCCGCCAGGTTCACGGCCACGGTCGATTTTCCGACCCCGCCCTTGCCGGAGGCCACGGCCACGATGTTCTTGACGCCGGGCAGAACCTTTCCCTGGGCGCCTCCCTTCCGCACGGCGGCGGTCATCTCCACCTTCACGTCGGTCACCCCGGGAATCGACCGGATCTGCTCCGTGCAGTCGTTGCGCAGCCTCTCCTTCATCGGACAGGCCGGCGTGGTCAGTTCCACCACGACCGACACCGTGCCGCCCTTGATCTCGACCCTTTTCACGAAGTCGAGGCTGACGATGTCCTGATGCAGATCCGGGTCAATGACGTTTCTCAGGGCGTCAAGAACAGCCGCTTCAGTGATGGTCATTTCTCTAGCCTTCCGTCTTGGTCTGGATTCCGAGGGAGATAGCCGACAGGCGGCTCGCCGGCGCCCGATAATCCGTCAGTCTGGCGCCGAGGTGCAAAGCCGCGATGTTACCACTGCGCCCGGTGAGGAACCACCCTCAAGGGTGCGCGGTACGGGCGGAGGAGAGGGGCGAGGGGCTCCAGCGGGCATCCAAGAGCAGGATCTCGGAGGTCTGGAGCCTGGCGAACGGCAGGAACAGGGATGGACCTCGAGGGGGCGGCTCCCGTCCCTCGTTCCAGTCAGAGAGCCTACGCCAAGCGGATCGCGTCGTATTCCGCCTGGTCGAGCGTGCGTTCGTTTCCCTCGGGATCCCGGACGAGAGGCAGCGAGCCGCTGGCTCCCAGGAGCTCCATGGTGGCGGACGTCTTGCCGTCGACCTTCTCCCGGTAGGTGACCCGGATCTTCTGGCCCATGAAGCGCTCGAAGTGACGGGCGGTCGCCAGCAGACGGTTGGCGCCCGGAGAGTCGACTTCGATGGAGAGTTCCCCCGGATCGATGCCGGCCGCGAGCAGCGCCTTGCGAATGCCCTTGATGGAACGTACCAGCAGCGCGCTGTCGACCGGCGGATCCTCTCGATCGAGGACGACAGAGAGGCGGAGGCCGGGGCGGAGGCTCACCTCCAGGACCTCCGCATCGGTGGCCGCGATGGTCCGCTGGACCGCGGCCAGGATCTGGTCGCGGTGCTTGATCTCGTGGCGGTACTTCCTGGGTGGGCTCCGGCGCTGGTTCCTTGGATTCGGCTTCACGGCGACAGGGTAGCCGGAAACCGGGTCGGATGCCAGGTGATCGAGATCCGGCGCGGCAGTCGGTAGAGTCTCTCCAACGTCCCGCCAGGCGCGGCAACGGCCGCTCCCCGGGCTTGAGGATCGGACTCATGTGACTGCCATTCGCTTGGCTGGGGGTGAACGTGGCAATCGAAGATGGCGCGAACGACCGGCTTTCAATCAACACGATTCGCGGCCTGGCGATCGACATGATTCAGAAGGCCGACTCCGGTCACCCGGGCCTGCCGCTGGGGGCGGCCCCGATGGCGTACGTGCTCTGGAAGCATCATCTGCGGCACGACCCGCGGCGCCCGGACTGGTCCAATCGGGACCGGTTCGTGCTCTCGCCCGGGCATGGGAGTGCCCTGCTGTACGCGCTCCTGCACCTGTTCGGGTATGACCTCTCCCTGGACGACCTGAAGCGGTTCCGGCAGTGGGAGGCGCTGACGCCGGGGCATCCCGAGTTCGGACTGACCGCCGGCGTGGAGGCGACCACGGGCCCGCTGGGCCAGGGGACGGCCAACGCGGTCGGCATGGCGATGGCGGAACGGTCCCTGGCCTGGAGGTTCAACCGGCCGGACCACGAGGTGGTCGATCACATGACCTATGCGCTGGTCTCGGACGGCGATCTGATGGAAGGAATCTGCTACGAGGCGGCGGCCCTGGCCGGGCACCTGAAGCTGGGCAAGCTGGTCTTCCTGTACGACTCGAACAACGTGACGCTGGACGGGCCGTCCTCCCTTCACTGGTCGGAGGATGTTCCGGCCCGCTTCGAGGCATGTGGCTGGCAGGTCCTGCGGGTCGCGGACGGCAACCATGACCTGGAGGCGATCGACCAGGCCCTGTCCGCCGCGCGGGAGGAGTCTTTGCGGCCGACCCTGATCGAGGTCAAGACCACGATCGGATTCGGCTCACCCAAGAAGGCGGGAGACAGCTCCGCCCACGGCTCGCCGCTGGGCGAGGAGGAGGTCGCCGCCACGAAGCGGGTGTTGGGGCTCGATCCGTCCCTCTTCTTTCACGTGCCGGACGAGGTTCTCGCGGCGCGCGAGCAAGCCCTTGCGAGGGGTGCTGGGTGGACAAAGGCCTTCGACCTGCGCTTCGAAGACTGGGCCACGGTTCATCCAGATCTTGCGGTGAAGTGGCGAGACGCGAAGGAGCAGAGGCTGAAGGAGCCGCTGCCCCTGCCCACCTTCACGCCGGGCGATTCGGTGGCCACGCGCAAGGCCTCCGGTGTCGTGCTGAATGCCATCGCGAAGGAGGTGCCGTGGCTCATGGGAGGGGACGCGGACCTATCCTGTTCCACCAACACCGCGCTCAAGGGGGAGGAATCGTTCAACGGCGTGACCGGAGAAGGGCGCAACATCCACTTCGGGATCCGGGAACATGCCATGGCCGCCATCGCGGCGGGGATGTGCTACCACGGGGGCGTTCGGCCGTACGTCGCCACCTTCTTCGTCTTATCCGACTATATGCGCCCGGCGTTGCGCATGGCGGCGCTGAGCCGGCTGCCGCTGATCGCGGTCTTCACCCACGATTCGATCGCCGTGGGGGAGGACGGTCCTACGCACCAACCGGTCGAACATCTGATGGCCCTGCGGGCGATGCCGAATCTGCACGTGGTTCGGCCGGCCGACGCGGGCGAGACGGCGGCGGCCTGGGAGTACGCCCTTCGCAGGACGGACGGTCCCACCGCGCTGGTCTTGAGTCGTCAGGGTCTGCCGGTTCTCGCCGCGACCGGGGATCTCTCCCGGGGCGCGTACGTCCTCGCGGAGGCGGACGGGACGCCCTCCCTGATCCTGATCGCCAGCGGTTCGGAGGTCTCCCTGGCGCTCCTGGCCAGGGCAGCGCTCCAGGCGGAAGGGATTCCCACGCGGGTGGTCTCCATGCCTTGCTTCCAGGCGTTCGAGGCCCAGCCGCAGGAATACCGCCGCGCGGTGCTGCCGCCAGAAGTTCCGGCCCGGGTCTCCATCGAGGCGGGCAGCACGTTTGGTTGGGAGCGGTACGTGGGAGACCGGGGGCGCTCCGTCGGGATCGACCGCTTCGGCGCGTCGGCCCCCGGAGCTGAGAACCTCGAGCGGTTCGGGTTCACCGTCGAGGCGGTGGTGCGCGCGGCCAAGGAGTCTCTGGCCGCATCCTGACGCCCCGGTCGCGCCAGGCGAAAATGGCATAAACGTAATCTACGACTTCCCTTGGTGGTCGATAACGTGTGCGCAGTACATGCGGGTCCAGATATCTCGCTTTGATGCCCTTTCCGGGATCAGTCAGGAGCAATCGGATGCATCATCGAAGACACTGTGCCTCGGTCATCGCGCTCGGTCTCGCCGCCTTCGGCCTTCAGGCCTGCCTCGCCAGCGACGCGCTGGCGGCAGGGCCCGAAGTGGACCCGCCCTTTCGAGTCATCTTCTGGAATGACCTCGGCCTGGAAATCCGGATCGAGTAGGACAGATCAGCTACCTGGCGCAGAGCGGGCAGGTGACCTCGCCGCGCCGGGCACAGGTCTTGCACTCCCTGCTGTCCGGTTTCAGGGTGCAGTCGACCATGCCGCTCTTGCAGGTCATGCATCTTCTCACGCCCTTGCCCGAGCACTGATCGCACTTCTTCGTCCCGGCCTTGCCCCCACCGCCCTGGTAGACGAAGCGCTGCTTGCCGGTGCCGTGACAGGTGTCGCAGGGCGAGACACCCAGGAAGGTGCAATCGGCGCAGTAGCGCTTGCCTGAACCGAGGCACTTCTTGCACAGATCCTGGAACACGCCCGATCCCCGGCAGCTGTAGCACTTGAGCGCCCTCTTTCCCTTGCAGGCCGGGCAGTTCCGGCTGGTTTCCACCGGACAGGCGGGACAGGGATGCAGACCCAGACCCATGCAGGCGGCGCACGGCACGGTCTGCTTGCCGGTCAGCTCGCAGTCGGGACAGCCGATCTGCTTCGATCCCTTGCAGACCGGGCAGTTGAGCTTTCCCTTCCGCTGGCAGAGCAGGCAGGGGTCCTTCTCTCCCCCCTGCCAGTGGATGGATCCGCGGCCGCCGCACCCGGAGCAGGTCCAGGTGCCGTTGCCGCGGCAGAAGAAGCAGGCGAGCTTGCGTTTCCCGGAGCAGCGCGCGCAGACGACGTCCCGGACGCCCTTCCCCTCGCATCGCCCGCATTCGATGCTCCGCGATGAGTCGCAGAACCTGCAGTCTGAAGCCTCCTCCGCCAGGGCGCTGGAAAGCACCAGGCTGAACAGCAAGACGCTCAGCGCGCGCCCGAGGCAAGCGCTGACAACTGACCGGAATTTCATGGCTGGACCCCTCATGTTGGTGCGCAAATGTACCGCAGGACCGGCGGCCCGTCGAGCCCCGGCTGTTTCCGTTTGAGATCAGAGTGCGGCGATGGTGGGATGCTCCCGAATGGACGGACTTCGAGAATGAGCCAGGAACCGACACCCGCGAAACGCACCTCTCGCAAGAAGGTGGCCTACGACGAGAAGGCCATTTTGACGCTGGATGCGCTGGAGCACATCCGGTTGCGCACCGGCATGTACATCGGCCGGATCGGGGACGGAAGCCACCCTCAGGACGGCATCTACGTCATGCTGAAGGAGGTGATCGACAACTCGGTGGACGAGTTCATCATGGGCGAGGGCCGGCGCATCGAGATCGAGCGCTCGGACCAGACCATGACCGTCAGGGACTATGGCCGGGGAATCCCCCTGGGGAAGGTGGTCGACTGCGTCAGCCAGATCAACACCGGCGGCAAGTACAACGATGACGTGTTCCAGTTTTCGGTCGGCCTGAACGGCGTCGGCACGAAGGCGGTCAACGCGCTCTCCGCCGAGTTCGAGGTGGTCAGCTACCGGGACGGACATTACCGCCGGGCCCGCTTCGAGCGAGGCGTGCTGAAGGAGGAGAAGAAGGGGCGGGATCCGGAGAGCAAGCCCGGCACCCTGGTTCGTTTCACGCCCGACCCGCAAGTGTTCGGAAAGTACTGCTGGGAAGAGGCGTACATCGAGCATCGGCTCAACTACTACGCATACCTCAACGCCGGTCTTTCGCTGCGCTACAACGACAAGACCTTTCGCAGCTCGGAAGGGCTTGCGGACCTGTTGCGCCAGGAGATTGGTGACGAACAGCCGGTCTACGAGCTGATGCATGGCCGCCTGGACCGGCTGGAATTCTCCTTCACCCACATCAACGCCTACGGCGAGAACTACTTCAGCTTCGTCAACGGGCAGTACACCAACGACGGCGGGACCCACCAGGGCGCCTTCCGAGAGGGGCTTCTAAAGGGCGTCAACGAGTTCGCGGGGGCCAATTTCGCCGGCGAGGATGTGCGGGACGGACTGATCGGCGCCATCGCGGTCAAGATCCAGGACCCGGTCTTCGAGAGCCAGACCAAGAACAAGCTCGGCACCACCGGGATTCGCGGCTGGATCGTCAAGGACGTTCGGGAGCAGGTCGTGCTCTGGATGCACAAACACCGGGAGGCCGCCGACTCCTTGCTCGCCAAGGTCAAGACCAACGAGCGAATCCGGAAGGAGCTCGCCTCGATCAAGAAGGAAGCCCGGGAACGTTCGAAGAAGATCGCGATCCGGATTCCGAAGCTGACCGACTGCAAGGTGCACCTGAG
>JAZDLC010000421.1:0-3649 GCA_043802345.1 Planctomycetota bacterium
TCTTCGATGGATTTTACATAGATAGGAGAGATCCAGAAGCGGTCATTTCGGCTGCGGTGGGAGGTCCAGCCGAGATCCAAGAGGGCATGGGCGACACGGCGGGTGCTGATCTTCGCTTCCAGAACTCCGAGCGCCGCAGCTATCGGCTTCAGGAGTTGTGTCAGCCTCAGGTCTTCTGTTTTTCCGCGAACTAGCGGTTCTACTGCTTGTCGGATCAGGTCTTGCCAGGAGTTCGCCCAAACATTGCGCCCGGAGGTCTTGCGCTCGGTATGCTCAGTTCTGGCCTCCAGCCGCTCCATCCTTCGCTCCAGAACCTCCACTTGGGCCTGGCTTACCGGAGCCTCGACCAGCTCTCCCCTCGCCAGGCGGGGCAGGATCTCGGCCGCCAGCCAGCGCCGCAGACGACGGCCCGCGGGCTTCTTCGAGAGCATGGCCGCGGTCCAAACACCGCGCTCGGTCAGGAAGATTGCCTCGACCCTGCTTCCTCCGTGACCCGCCGGCTTCTGGGTGGCAACTCCACTTGCCGGTTCCGAATCGGAACCATCAAGATCCTGTCGGATAACGGAGCCTTCGAATTCTTCTGCCCATGCTCCACTGATACTCCGCACGAGGTTGCCGCCCTCGTTTCCGTAGCCGATCGCTCGTCCGATCTCTCTGGCCGGCCAGATCGGCTCTCCCTTGTTGCTCCTGTAGGTGGCGATCTCGTGGCCTTCGAATTGGGAGGAAAGGCACATGGCCTGTTCAGACATCGATCACTCCTTTGCGCCAGTGGCGCGTTGCTCGACGGGTTTCCCGACCGTCGGAGACAGCAAAGCACGTTCCCAGGGAAAGCGCAAGGGTCCACCCCGCCGATCTTGGGAAACCCGGGGTGGACGGAGCTACGCGCAGGAGGCAGGAGTACTGAGGCACTCTCAAAATAGTCGACCACTAGATGCCTGTCAAGAACGGTGATCCTCCCTCGCTCCGTTCTCCCTTTTCTTTCCCTCCCCACGGAAGAATTTGGAAGATCTTGGCAGAGCCGCCGCCCCTCCTCTTTTCGGGTGTAGCCTCAAGACCAGACGATTTTGGGCTCGAGGTTCTCGCGCCCAGGGCTTTCGAGGAGGGATTTCCTATGGGCGTACGTTACACCAGGCTGGATACGGACTGGTTGTCGGTCACCCTGACCGGCGCCAACGATTGCGTGGACATTTACCACGGTCTTTGCGAGGGCGGGATCAAGGCGGTCCCGGACCGTATCGACGTGCGCTACTCGACCTCTCAGGAGTCGGGAGGTGGTGGTGGCGTGGCCGCGGTGGCGACCTACAATTGTGAGAGCGGTGGCGGTCTTCTTCCGGTCGCCGCCGATTCGATCCGGATCACCAACTCTCTCGGTATCCAGGAGACGTGGGCCTGGGCAGCTGCTCGGGTTCTCCCCTTCCAGATGGCCATCGGCACGACCAAGCTCGCTTGCAACACCAATGCCGTGGCGGCCATCAACGCCGATACCCGGCAGAACATCGTGGCCGACATCAACGCCGCTCTGGTCCGGGTTCAGTCTGCGGCCTACCCCGGAGGCCCGGTCGAGTTCGGTATCCGGAATATGGCGCTCACTAGCCCGGTTGCAGGGACGGCCATCGGCTGGAACATCGTCAACATGAACCTCTCGGCTGGCGGTGGCGCTGTTTCTGGGTCTCCGGCCTACTCGATCCTCGCTCAGACCGCCAACTACGTCCGGCTCCGGTTCCGAGGCCTGCAGGCCAACGACTCCCTCACTGCCATGATTCGCTGCCACCGGGATCACTCCCTTGGCCGCGCCATGGTGCCCACCAAGGTCTCCGGCGTCAACAACATGCAGACGACCTTGGGCTCCAGGATCGTGACCTCGGCCGGTGGCGGTTTCCTTACCGCTCTGGTTCGCCCTGGTGACTTCCTGACCATCCACGACCTCACGGACCGGGCCTGCAACGGGATCTACCTCATCGACACCATCGACAGCGCGACCCAGCTCACCTTGGCCGTGGACGATTGTCCGATCGGTCTGCCGAAGACCATCGGTGGTGGCGGTGTGACCTATACCATCGGAGCGGCCACGGTGCTCAATGCCCAGGATCCGGGCGGAGCGCAGGTTCCCTTCCCTCTGCCGTCCACGGATTCCCACTCGACGACGACTCCTGCCGTTGACGTGGAGTTGCCGGGTCAGGCGATCACCACGCCGGAGATCGCCGATCTCGGGATCACCGAGATCAAGCTGGCCAATGCGGTCAAGCAGATCCGTGCCGATCTCGAAACCTCCGCTCCCGCGCTTCCCACCCCGCTAGTCGGTCGTGGCATGATCCTGGGCACGGGCAACGAAGGGCTGGTCGATGCTCCTGGTGCCATGCTCGTCCGGGTGACCACTGGTGGCGCAGCCTACGATCACCGCGGTCGTCAGGCGACCATCGGAACCTCGAATGCCATCGTCATCGGCGTTGCGCCCGCGGTCAATCACCGCAACGACATCGTGGTCTGGAACCAGGCCACCGCGGCCTTCGCAGTTCGGGCTGGTGCGGAAGCCATTCCTCCGGCTCAGGCAGCAGATCCCGTGTTGACCGCGGGAGACATCCCTCTGGCTCGGGTCCATGTCACTCCTGGTCTCGCTGCCGTGACCGCAACCGAGATCCAGGACATCCGCTGCCGGGGCTTCATCGAAGCTTCGGCCTGCTCCTTCCAGCCGGTCATGGATGCCGGGGAGCATGCGTCCGTCATCGTCGCCTTCCATACCGGAAACTTCGCGGATGGCGCGACCATCCAGATCATCGCTGCCGGTGAGACCTGGACCGGGCAGAATGCTGGTCCGGCTGCCAGGGAGTTCCTCTGCGAAAATGGCTTTGCTGCCGACTGCGCTGCCTTCATCGCGGCCGTGAATGCGGATGTCTCCTCCGCGGTCTTCGCCTACGCTGGTCCTTCCGACACGGCAGTCTTGGTGGCCAAGTCCTCTGCGACGGTGCTGACCCCGGTCAGTGGTGACGCGAACGCCACGGTCATTTGCAGCAATGCCAGGGTGGCAGCGGCAGACAAGACCATGGCCGAGGGCAACTATGTCGTCAACGCCAACGGTGCGCTCGATGTCGCTCGGCTGGCGGCTGGTGACGAGATCGTGATCGGTGCGTTCTTCGTCCCGACCGGTGGGACTCCGAGGATCAAGTCGTTCTTCCTCCAGACGGTTGGCCTCGCGATCAAGCTCGCCAACACTCTCGTCGTGCAGCCCAGGCTCCTGGCGGCCGTGGCCGGAGGGAACTACTACTCGGTGTCGGTGGCAGATGCCGGTGCTGTTCTCGCCGTTTCCGAGATCATCGAGTGGACCTGCATCTGGTAGCAGTAGCTCTCGATCCCAGGGGAGGGGCAGTTCTCCCCTGGGGTTGTAGACAGGAGAGAGATCATGGCAGGCGAAGCAGTATCAGCTCAACTGGCAAAGGAAGTTATCACCATGGCCAAGCTGGCCACTGGATCACTTGGGCTCGATCCGATGATCGTATCTTCCCATACCATCAACGCAGGAGGAGCCGCAGATGTGACCATAGCAGCGGCCATTCCGACGATTCCGACTGCTGGTTTGGTCGTCGCAGCCGCCTATTTCTGGAGGCTGGCGGGTGCTTCTGCCTGCGTTCTTCGGGACGCAGCCGCCGGTGGA
>JAZDLC010000422.1:0-6015 GCA_043802345.1 Planctomycetota bacterium
CTTCTTGTAGTTCTCCATCGCTCCAGAAGCCTCCATCTCCTCGAGCTCCTCGAGCCGCGCCAGCCGGGAACGGATCGTGGCGAAGTTGGTGAGGGTGCCACCCAGCCAACGCTCGTTCACGTACGGGAGGTTGTTCCGCTCGGCCTCGCCGAGAATCACGTTCTTGATCTGCCGCTTGGTCCCAACCAACACCACCTGGCGGCCTGTGGCAGCCAATTCCCGCAGGAAGTGGCATCCCGTGGCAAGCCCCTTGATGGTCTCCACAAGATCGAGAATGTGGATCTTGTTTCGCTTGCCGTGGATGTACGGCGCCATTTTCGGATTCCAGCGGCTGACCCGGTGGCCGAAGTGAACGCCCGCGTCTAGTAGTTCTTTGACATTGATGGATGTCATCTGGTCACCTTCCCAAGTGATTATTCATCAGGGATTTCGAGTGCCGCTGTTCGGCCCGGGCTCAGGAAGGTTGGCATCGCCGGGACGGGGTCGCACCACTCAGGAAGCGGGGTTTTTCACCGTGAAAGCCCTCGCAGGAAGCGAAGTAAGTTAGAGAATCTCAACGACTTGTCAAGAATCGACTCGCCAATCCCTCGTTTCTTCCGATCAGTGGGTCAGACGTGCGTTTTCCAGGACAGAATCCTGAGATTTCCCTCAAGGAATCGGGGCTTTCCTGTCGATAGCATGTGGTTTGGGGGGTGTGACGGAGACGCATGGTTTCCGCACTTGGGACATTGCACGATCACCGGATTCCTCTTGCAGTTCCACGCTCGTGGAATGCGTCAGGCCGGAGTCCAGAATCTGGGATAGAATGTCTGGTTCGGTAAAACGTGGTTGCCCAACCAACCTGATCGCCTCTCGCGGGGCGAAAACGATGATTCTATTGCCGAGACGGATTCTGATCGCTGACCACCACACGGAACAGCTTCCGGATGTGGGCCCTCTCCTGTCCCAGGCGGGACACACCGTGCTGAACACCGGAGACGCCCTGGCAACCATCGAGACCCTCTGTGATCGGCGTCCCGACCTGATCCTCCTCTCTCCCCTTTCGAAGAGCTTTGACGGACAGGAGATCCGCCGGATCCTCGCGCTGAAGGACCGCAACCAGATCACCCCGCTGCTGCTGGCCTGTCTCGCCCGGCCGTCGGCCCCGGAAATGGCCGAGCTGGCCGGCACTTTTGACGACTTGATGGTGCGCGATGAACTCACCATGGAGAGCCTGCATCATCGGATTCTGTTGGCACTGGGCCGCCTGAGCCTGGTCAGGAGGATGGAAGAGGAGCGCCTTGCGCTGGAACGGCAGTCGATCACCGACTTCAAGACCGGCACCTACAACGACCGCTACTTCCACCGCAGGCTCAGGGAGGAGTTCAGCCGGGCTCGCAGGCACCGGACCGCGATCTCGTGCGTGATGCTCGATTTCGACAACTTCAAGGAGATCAACGACAGCTTCGATCACGCCTTCGGCGACTTCGTGCTGCTGGCGTTCGCCAAGAAGCTGCGCTCGATCATCCGCGACATCGATATTCCGGCCCGTTTCGGCGGGGACGAGTTCGTGCTGCTCCTGCCGAACACCGGCCTGGATGAGGCGGTCCGGATCGCCGAGCGAATCCGGCGGATCGTCTCGCAGTACCGGTTCGAGAGTCAGATTCACTCCACTTCCGTCTCGCTCTCCATCGGCATCTCCACCTTCGACGGTGTCGAGGAGTCGTCGCCGGAGGAGTTTCTCCGCCGAGCGGATTGCGCGCTGCTCGAGGCAAAGCGCCGGGGACGCAACAGGGTCATCCTCTATCCGCAGGTCGCGGCCCGGGATGGCTCCGCCAAGCGCGACATGGAGGGAGCAGAGGAAGCGGGCGCTTGAGGCGCCGGCCGCCGGGCTCGGCTTGTCTGTTCGGGAACGGGGGTATTCGCCGCGTTGTGGTCTTTTTGAGCGGCTTGGGTCCAGGTTTGGGGTGAGGGATCTGGGTGGCTCTCGGGCGTGCTTCCTGGGCGGGCCGGGACCAGGGGGGGGACGGGTGCGCGACGGGCGCGACGAACGGAGGGCGTCCTGCTAGCGGGGAAGGCGAGTGGTCGGGCGCGGGTTTGGAGAATGATGGGTCCAGGGTGACTCCTGGTTGGGGTTTCTTTCCGGCCCGCCCTGGAAGCGCGTCCGAGAGCTACCACATCGTTCTTTCGACGGCTGGGAGGCGGGGGGAGCGCGGCGTTTCTTTTGGGGGGAGGTTACGGAAGGTGGGGACGGACCGATGGATGCAATAATGAGGTGGTCCCTCCATGGATGCGAAGAGCAGGTCGCGGTCGCCGGCCTGTGAGGAGGTGCAGTCGTGCTCGTGCTCGTACTCGGGACCACCTGGAACTTTGATGGTCCACGATCCGCCTGTGGTACTGACCCCGAGTATCTTCGCGGCGCGCGCAGATCTTCACCGCGTACGCAGCCTCGGATCCGTTGGCGTTGTCGTAATCGCTGTCGAGTGACGAAGACGATTACAACAACGACAACGGGAGGGCAAACCGGGTCCGGAGAGCCTCTCCGTTCGGTTGCGGCTCCGCCGCGTTGTGTCCGCTGTGGTGAGAGGAAGCCCCGAATCCGACCAAGCAGCCGGATCACCCGTCGCCCTTGCTCTCCGCTGATCTCTCCGGCCGGTAGAACTCCACCGACTGGAGTGGCCGATCTCCCGGGCCCTGGCCGCCGGCCACGAGGATCCTCCCGTCCGGAAGCAGCACCGCGGCATGGTCGTCCCGGCGGAACTTCAGGGGAGCCGTTCGTTCGAATCGCCCGGTGGCTGGATCGAATCGTTCCACCGAATCGAGAATCGTGTCGTGTCCCTTGCCGTCGTCGCTCTCGCCGCCCATCACCAGGACAGAGCCGTCCGGCAGGACGATCTGAACATGATCCGCCCGGTCGAAGTTCATCGGCGTGCTGCTCAGGAAACGGTTCGATGCCGGATCGAACCGCGCCGTCGAGGCGACCGAGCGGCCGGAGGCAAGCTGCCCTCCGGTGATCAGCACCGTGCCGTCTTCCAACCTGGTCGCGGCATGATCATCCCGGGCGTGCGCCATTTCCGGCCCCGGCAGGAACCGGTCTCTGATCGGGTCGAACAACTCGGTGCTGCTCCGCCCCACTCCGCCGGCGATCAGCACGCGCCCGTCCTTCAGCAGGGTCGCCGTGTGCCCGTGACGAGGCTCGGAGAGATCCGGCCCCTTCAGGATCTGCTCCTTGACCGGGTCGTAGAGGTCAGAGCGGGAAGAGCTCTTTCCAGAACCGGTGAGGCCGCCGACGATCAGCACCCGGCCATCCAGAAGAGTCGTGGCTGTCAGCTCCATCCTCGCCCCTCCCGGCAGCAGGCCGATCCAGCGGAACGCCCCCGGTCCGTCCCCGTCCTCGGCGGGCTCGAACAGCTCCACGCTCCCCTTCAGATTGCCCCCGGCCACCAGGAGCCGGCCGCCAGGAAGCAGATCCGCCGCGTGCCCCGCCCGGGCGGCAAACGCGTCCCCGCCAAGAGGCATGGTCGTAAGCGCGCACTCCGTTCCGCCGCAGTCGAGCAGGTCCGCTGTCCCCATCGCGGAGAGCAGCGAGTGGGAGTCCTTCAGCCCACCAACAATGAGCACCTTCCCGCCGCCGATGTGACTCGCGGTCAGCAGGACTCGAGGAGCGGAGAGACGCGCGCCGTCCTCATCCTCCGCGCACCGTCCCGCAGCGGGCAGGGCGATCAAGACCACCAGCGGCCACCAGGTCGAGAGAACCACGGGTCGCCGGCGAGCTCCCTGCCTCGGCCCGAGCCCCCACTTGCCTGGTATCACCCGACCCGCAACGAGGGAGCACATCCGGACGAAAAAGATGACCAACCTCGGCCTCCCTGTACCGCTCGACCTGGAGGAGTGCTCGGAGAGCCTCCTGCGCAAACGCCCCCCGGAATCAGAGCCGGGCTCAGGAGGGGTGAGTTGGCGCGATCATTGTCAGGGAAATATTCCACTCCTTCAACCCCCCCTGCGTCTCGGGGGCGCTCGTGAGATCTGCTCTAGTGGTGCCGGCGTGCCGGTCGATGTGAGGCGGAGCGGCTGCACGCGGTCCGCACCGGATTTGCCGGCGTGAGATCGCCGCGGCTCGCGCGGCAGGGCGACGAGGTCGGAATGGTGAAACCTTCGAGGTCAGGGAACACGGACGAGGAACAGCACGGCGGGATTCGCCCTTGCGGCGAGACCGCCGCTGCGACGTCTCTTCATGCGCCGGCGGGCCTGGCAGTGGCCCTGGCGCAGGCCGCGCTGCTCGTCGCGCTGGTCGCGGTCCCCTTGCTCGCCAACCCGCACAGCTCCCGGGGATTCCAGGAGGACCGCACGATCGTGCTCCGGCTCCTCGGCACCCTCGGCTTCGCGGTGTTGTTGTTTCGCGCGGTACCTCTACGGCAACTCGGCCTGCCCGGCCTGGGCGCCGGCCTGTACCTGTTCGTCTCCGCGCTCTCGGCGGCCTTCTCCCTGGAGCCGATCGCCGCATGGCCGGGAGCCTACCTGCGCCAGGGCGGGTTCCAGACCGACCTCGGCCTGGCGGGTCTGTTCCTCGCCGCCAGCACCCTCGCGGCCTCACCGGGGAGGACCGAGCTCGCGCTGAGGATGCTGCTGCTTTCAGGAGTCGCATCCAGCCTGCTGGCGCTGGCGCAGGCGGCCGGGCTGGACGTTCCCTTCGCCTCCGAAGGAAGCCGGGCCTTCGCCTTCACCGGAGGACCGACCTTCCTCGGTTCACTCCTCGCGATCCTGCTGCCGGTTTCGCTAGCAAGGGTTCGCGGCATCGGCGGGCTGCCGATCCCCCTGCTCCTGGCCGCGGGCCTGCTCTCGACCGCATCCCGTGTGGCTCTCGTGGCGGCGCTGGTCGGCTCGGCGCTCGTCGGGATCTGGTCCGGCCGGAGGCGCCTCGTCCTGGTGACGGGCGCGGCCCTGCTGGGAATCTCCCTGCTCCTCTGCACCCCCTTCGTCCGGGGCGTTCTTCCGGCAGACTCCCTGCCAAACCGTCTGGTCTCACACGCATTCGGAGAGCAGGTCAGCGAGAGGAGCCTGATCTACCGGGATGCGCTCGCCGGGCTCCGCAAGAGGCCCGACCGCCTGCTTCTCGGCCGCGGCCCCGACAGCATCGGCACCCTGTTCACGGCGGAGATCAGCGAGGAACTCCAGGGGCGAGTGGGCGGCAGGACGCGCATCGACCGGCTCCACAGCGACCCGCTCGACCTGATCTACACCCGCGGACTGCTGGCCCCCATCGCGCTGTTGCTGATGATAGTGGGCGCCCTGCTCGCCGCGCGCAGGCGGTTGCGCCGGGCAACCGGGGGAGACCGGGCGGCCACGATCGGGCTCGCGGCCTGCCTGGTCACGAACTTCCTGGATGGCGCTCTCTCCGTTCCGGGCTCGGGGTCCCGGCTGCTGCTGTTCTTCGCGGCCGGCTGGCTGGCGGGACGGAGCCTCCCGTCGCTGCCACGGGAGAGTCCGGGCAGGCTGCCATCGAGCCTCCTTCCGGGGATTCTCGTTGGCGCCGGCCTGGCCGTGATCCTGTTTGGCACGAACGACCCGCGACACCTCTGGGTCGGACTTCCGCTGCTGCTGCTGCTTCCCGGCCGCCCGGACCGGATGCGCGCGCTGTTCGCGGCGGGAGCCGTGCTGTTCCCGTTCCTCCTGCTGCATCTCTCGCTCGATCCGGGCGGAGGCGGGGAGCATGGGTCGCTGCCCGCCACACTCGCGGATCGGGGCCGGCTGGCAACCGGATCGCTGGTCCTCCTGCTCGGGCTGATCACGCTGGTTTTGGCCGCGATCCTGCACGAAAGGAGATGCCCCTCCCGCTTCTCCGCCAGGATCTTCAGGGCGTCTCTTGCGATGGTGGGTCTGCTGCTGTTCACCGTCCAGGCCCGGTACGATGTCGCGCGCCTGATCGCCGACGTCAGCGCCCGGGTTGCGCTCGACATCCAGCTCCGTGGTGGAGACCCCGCGCGGGCGGAGGCGCTTCTCGAGGAGGCCATCGAGCTTGCGCCTGAGGTGGCGGAG
>JAZDLC010000423.1:0-13433 GCA_043802345.1 Planctomycetota bacterium
ATTCTCGCCACGCGCAGCGTCCGGGCCACGTCCGGTCCGCGCCACTTACGCGCCGGTCATCCCCTTCTCGAGCTGCACGGCGCTCAGCCTGCTCCCGCCTCGAGCAGAGAATGTTGACATATAACGAATGTCCCCTCCCCCTCAGAAGTAGACGGCGTCCTCTTGCGGCAGCCAGCCGTCCAGGCCGTTCTCGAGGCGGATGCGGACCCATCCCTGGCGCCGTTCCAGGACCACGAACTCGGTCCCCTCGAGGAGGGCTCGTTGATGGCGGGAGCGAAGCTTTCGGAGTTCCCCATGCGCGCGACCACCTCCTTCGAGACGGTCACGCCGTGCTCGGTAAGTTCATGGTCGCGGACGTCCAGCCCGAATGAGATCAGGGCGATGACCAGCAGCAGGAGACCGAGAAAGGCGGCCCGGAGCCAGCCCCTGCCGAGGCGCAGCGAGATCAGGATGGAGAGGCCGACGAGAGTCCCGAGCAGCGCCACGAGCCACGCCTTCTCGCGGAAGGAGAGCCAGTCCTGCCAGAACAGGACATGATCGAGCAGCGTCTCCTGGGTCCCCGCCTGTCCCGCGGCGAGAAGGGCGTGGTTCAGGTTGTTCTCGAGCAGCGGATCTCGCGGGCGGTACCGCTCCGCCTGCCGGTAGCTGGCGATCGCCCGCCCTGTCTCGCCGGCGAAGAGCCAGCAGTTCCCCAGGTTGAACAGCACCGCCCCGCTCTCGAGGGATCCTTCCCCGTCACCCATGATCGCCTGATACAGCGCCGCCACTCGCAGGAAGTCGTCGGCGGTCGCGGCCTGGGCGAACTGCCGGTTCGCCTCCTCGAAGGCGCGCTGCGCGGCCAGGCGATCCGCCCCCGCCGGCGCGCCGGAGGCGGCCGCAGAAAGCAGGCAGGAGAGCAGTACCAGCGCGAACCTCGCCCTCACTTCAGCCGTCCCTTCTTCTGGAGTTCCGTGATCAACTGCTCCAGCAGGCGTCCCGACTTCTCCTCCGGGGCCGACCCGCCGCCGCCGTAACGCAACCCGTCGCACTCCGCGAGCAACCGGGCGACCTGCTCCCTGAGCTCCGCGCCGATCTGCATCCGCTCCAGATGTTCGTCCATCTCCCGCGCAGTCAGACCGGCTTCGGGAATGCCGACGGCATCCGCCACCAGCCCGCCAAAGGTGGAGCGGAATGCCTCCGCCGCCTCAAAACCCCCGCCTTCGCGGAGCGACGCCAGGGCCCCGGCCATCCGCTCGCGGGCACGGCGCGCCGCCTGCCGGCGCCGCACCCGGATCGGGTCTCCGTGAAGCCGGCGCCGGCGAGAGACCACCAGGGCGCAAGCGCCGCAAAGAGCGAAGAGTCCGGCGAGATACCCGGCGAGCAGCCTCAAGCTGACCCCGTCATCCCGGACCTCGGTGGGATCGGTGATGTTCCCGAACAGGCCCTCCGCCCGGGTGAACTCGCCGCCCCACCGGCCGTTCAGATCGCCGCGCACGATGTCGCCGGTCGAGAGATTCTCGATCCGGTCCACCTCGATCGCCATCGGTTCGGAGTGAATGGTGACGTAGCGGGACCTCTCCAGGTCGAAGTAGCTGTAGGGAACCGCCGGGACTTCCGTCACCTCATCCGTCAGCGGGCGGATGCTGAAGGTGAAGATCGCGCGGGAGCTGTCCTGGTCAGCGGTCGGTTTCTCGACCTTGAACAGAGACGTGACCTGTTCGTCCTCCCTGAGCGGCGGCGGTCCGGCCTGGGCCAGGTTCCCCTTGCCCGTCAGAGTGAGGGTCACCGTCAGGGGGTCTCCCACGCGGGCCCTCCTGGGCGCCACCCGGGCCTCCAGCCGGAAGTCGCTGCCGAACGCTCCCGCGTACGACGCGGGACGATCCTCCTCGGGCGCGTCCTTCACCTCGACCACCGCCCCGCCCCCCACGTCGAAAACATCCTCGGTGATCGGGTTGGTCTCCTGAACGCCCGTGATCACCGCGCCTTTCACCGACACGGCGCCGAACGGGAAGCGGCCGGCTCGATCCGGGGTGAATTCGCGCCGCAACTGGTAGACGAAGTAGCCGTCGCTCTTTCCTTCGAGCTCCGAAAACCCCGCGACATCCTCCGTCCGGGCGGGCCGGCCTCCCAGATCAAACACCGCCGACCGGGCCCGGCCGAAAAGGGAGTTGGTCTGGAAGGTGAGATCGTTGATGCCGAAACCGTACGGCGCCTCCCGCCCCCTGCCTCTCGCCCGCAAGGGTGACAGCCAATCGGAGAGATCTTCCGAGAGCAGCCCCTCCGGCACGTCCGTCCAGGGCACTCTCAGCTCCAGCGGAAGCTGCAGGTAGGCGAGAGGATCCTGACTGTCGTATGGCGCGGGAAGCTTCTTCACGAAGATCAGCAGGTTCACGGTGAACGGCTGCAGCGGATACTCGCCCTGGCGCTCCACCCTCATGTGGAACAGCACCAGATCCTGCTTCTTCGGCCGGATGACCTTCAGGGAATGGGTCTCGCCGGTCAGCGGCTTCCCATCCACCTCGAAGACCGGGGAGGGCACGATCAGGTCGCCCGGTTCCTTCGGCGTCAGCAGGTAGTTGAAGATCACTCCGGAGGAACCCTCGCTGACCCGCCGGCCGTTGATCATCAGCGTGAAGGAGGAGCTGTTCTGGGAGCGGCCCAGGAATTGCACGTCGAACGCGTTGAACCGGGAAAGGTCCGGGTCACGCGGGCTCTCCACGTTCTGAATCTCGGCCGAGTAGCGCACCGACTCTCCCTGGTAGATCTGGGACCGGTTCAGACGGGTCTCCACCGCGGGGGCGGAACCCTGTGCCGCCAGGCCGGGAGAGGCGCACAGCCAGACCAACAGCATCGCTGCGGTTCCTCTGGTCAGTTCGAATCGCGCTCGAAGCATCTTGGCTACCAGTCCTTCTCCACGGGGACGGGAACCACCAGCAACCGCTGCAGTTCCTTCTTCTTCTCCTTGTACTCCTTCTCCCGATCCAATGCCTGCTGCAGCATCTTCTCGATCTGCTCCTTGGTCAGCGGCTCTTCCTGGTTCTGCTCCTGCTGTTCCTTCTGCTCCTGCTGCTGGTCCTTCTGGTCCTGTTCCTGCTTTTCGTCCTGTTGCTGCTCTCCCTGCTGATCCTCGTTCGGCTGGCCCTGGTCCTGATTCGGATCGTGCGGCCAGAGTTCGGCGATCTCGCGCAGCAAGCGCAGGATCTCCTCCTCCTTCGACAAGGCCCCGACTGGTTCCCCGTCGTCGAGCAACTCCACCGCTGCCTGCGAGAGCTCCGGGATCAGCGGCAGGTTCTCCAGCGCCTTCTCGAAGGCGGCCAGCTCGGCTTCGAGGCGCTTCTTCTGTTCCTCCAGACTTGCCTTCTCCTCCTCCTTGAGCTCCGCCATGTCCGGTTGCTGCTCCAGCATGCCCTGGATGTGAGGCACCGACCCCTCGGCATGGTTCAGCATGTTCGGCACCAGCGCGCCAACCCGGCCCTGCTCCTCGACGAGCGCTTCGCGCTCCAGCATGTCGGCCGGTCCTGGGGGAGCCGCGCCGGGCAGGGCCTCCGCCAGGGGAGCGGTCCGCTGCACCAGGCTCTCCTCCAGCGCCACCGCTTGGTTCAGCAGCTGCGGGAAGTTCGCGAATCCCCGCCAGAGCGCCTCCAGTTTATCGTGGGCGGACTTCTGCGCTGGTGCCGCCGCATCGGCAAGCGCATTCTCGAGCGCGTCCGCGGCCTTCATCATGTCGGCTTCGATCGACGCAAGCAGCATCAGAACCTGCTGCTTCGCCTGTTCCATCTCCTCCGGCGACTGGCCGCCCTGACCCTGCGGCGCCTGGGCCGCCGCCTGCTCCAGTTGCGCGAAGGTCTCCTCGACCTTCGGCCGCAGCGGTTCGATCTGTCCGGCAAGCTCGCGCTGCCCCTCCCCGATTACGGCCAGCGCCTCGTCCCGTTTGGGCGATGACGCTTCCGGCAATTGCCCGCGCAGATCCACCCTCAGCTTCTGCTGCGTCTCCATCCTCTCCATCAGCAGCGCCAGCAGATCCTTCTCCTGGTTCTCCTGCTTCTCATCCCGTTTCTTCCAGGCATCCTGGATGTGTTTCGTCCACAGCCGGAGCAGCTCCAGATTGTGGCGCGCGTCGGTATGGTCCGGCTCCAGCCTGAGAGTGGCCCGGAAATGATCCACGGCCTGCGCGATCTCCTCCAGCGCCTTCGTCCGGTCCTCCCCCTGCGCCTCTTCCGGGACATCGCCGAGTGCGGCCCGGGCCCTCTCCACGGCGAGGGTTCCCAGGTTGTAGCGGGCCACCGCCGTGGCTAGCTTGTCACCCTTCGACGACGCGTCCAGGTACTGCTCCCTTGCCTCGTCGAGATCTCCCTTCTGCTGCAGTGCCGCGCCCCTTCCCAGGCTGATCCTCGGCTGCCCCGGGGCAAGCTCCGCCGCCTTCTGAAACAGCTCCAGGGCCTCGCCGATCCGGCCGTCTCTCAGCTCCGCCACTCCCTTGTTGTGCAGCTCGATCCCGTCCTCCGCCGCGTTCGCCCTTGCATCGAGAGAGACCGCCGACAGGAGAGCCAAACCGAGGGCGGTGCGCACAGCCGCGCGGCGGTAGCGACTCACGAGCATGCTCATCAGGAACAGCGCCAGGCCAAGCGCCGCGAAAAGCTGGAACTGCTCCCGGTAGCGCCGCCGCTCCTTGTCCTGAAGGGCGCCCGCCCGCAGATCGGCGAGATGCTCGGTATAGACCTGACCCAGGTCGTAGGTACCGGTCCGCGCGGGAACGTAAGCGCCGCCGCTCTCCAGCGCGATCTTCTTCAGCAGTTCCTCATCCATGCGCGACCAGATCTCCTGCCCATCCTGCTTCACGTAACCCTGTGGGCTCTCTTCCCCTTGATTCTGCGGCAGCGGAATCCGGGCGCCCTGGTCCGGATCGCCGATGCCCACGGTGAAGATCTTGACCCCCTGGGCGGCCGCGACCGCCGCCGCCTCCAGCGGGAACGAGTCCTGATCCTCACCGTCGGTGATCAGCAGAAAGGCCTGATCCCGGTCCGGCTGCGTATCGAGGGAGTTGGTCGCCTCGCGGATGGCATCGCCGATCACCGTGCCGCCCCGGGGTGCCGAGTGCGGCCCCACCTCGGCCAGCACCCGCAGGAGGAAGGCGTGATCGGTTGTCAGCGGGCAGGCCTGGGCCGCCTTGCCGGCGAAGACCACCAGGCCGACCCGATCGCCTCGCACCCGCGCCAGCAGGTCGCGGATATACGACTTGGATCGTTCCAGCCGATTCGGATGGACATCGTCAGACAGCATCGACCGCGACACATCCAGCAGGACCACCAGATCGGCGCCCCGCTGGGAGACCTTCTCATAGAAGACGCCGAATCGCGGCCTGGACATGGCCAGGATCAGGCTGGCGAACGAGAGCAGGAGCAGCGCCATCGGCAGGAACGTCCGGAGCCCGCTCGACGCGGGGAGAAGCCGGCCGCGCATCGGCGCCTCGAGCAACCGCGCCGCCGCCCGGGCTCTCCGGCCGCGGGCGTGGAGCAGGAGCAACAACAGCGGAACCAGGCCCCACAGCCAGTAGAGAGCGCTCGGATTTTCGAACAAGATTTCCATCGTCAGGGCAAGGTCCGGAAGCGAGTGGCCGAGAGCAGAAGCTCCAGAAACAGGAACGCCATTCCGGGCAGGAGAGCCCACTCGAACAGCTCACGATAGTCGGTGTAGACGACTCCCTCCGCCTCCGTCTTCTCCAGACGGTCGATTGCCTCGTAAACATCCTGCAACGACTCCGCGTCCCGCGCGTTGAAGTACCGGCCTCCGGTCAGATCCGCGATGCGACTGAGCGTGACCTCATCCAGCATGACTGCCTGCGGGTGCAGCTCGATCCGCCCGAAGACACTCCGCACCGGAAACGGCGCCATGCCGGTGGTGCCGATGCCAATGGTGTAGACCTTGACGTCCTCTGCCTTCGCCAGCTCCGCCGCCTGCATCGGGTCCAGCACTCCCGCGTTGCTCGCCCCATCGGACAGCAAGATCAGGATGCGGCTCTTGTGCGGCGCCTGCTGGAGCCGCCGCACCCCCAGCGCCAGGGCGTCGCCGATGGCGGTGGCCGCCTCGTCACGGATGTACCGGTCGACCATGTCCCGCTGCTGGGGGGTCAGACCCTCACCCGGACTCTCCACCCGGTCGAGGGTCTTCAGCAGGGCCGCGTGGTCCAGCGTCAACGGGCAACGGCTCTCGGCATACCCGCCGAACACCACCAGGCCGATCTGATCGTCCGGCCTCCCCTCGAGATCTCCAACACCCTCGACGAACTGCCGGATGACGCTCTTCACCGCGGCGAGACGATTGACGCGCTCCCCATCCTCCTGGAAGTCGAGAGCCGCCATCGATCCGGAGCGATCGATCACCAACTGAATCGCGATCCCCTCGGTGCGGACACGGAACTCCTCCCGGCCTTGCTGGGGACGGGCCAGCGCGACCACGATCAACGTCAGCCCGAAAAGCCGCAGCAGCGGAAGCAGCCGCTTCAGACGCTGGGCCAGGGTGACCGGAAGGCTTTTGAGCCCCTCCAGGCTGGAGAACAGCACGACGTGGCGCCTGCTCACACGGGCGGACCAGAACATCGCCAGGAGCACCAGCGCCAGGGCACTCAGCCAGAGTGGATCGTGGAACCGGAAACCGCTCACGGGGCCGCTCCCACCTGCAGTTTCATGGCATCCTCGAGACCGACGAACTCCTGGGCGCGATCGAAGCTCTCCTCGATGTCCGGCCAGGAAGGTTGGTGCGCCGCGAACTTGACCAGATCCGCCGCCTCGAGGAACGCCGTGAGAAGCGCTTTCGCTGCGCTGTCGAAGGCGGGGTGGGACCACATCTCCCGCAGGAACTCCTCGGTGGTCTGCTCCGGCGCGCGGACCTCGGTGGTCCGCTCGATATAGCGCCGCACGATGCCGGTCAACTCCACGAAGAAGGTCTGCAGTTCACCCCGGGCCAGCGGATCGTCCGCCAGCAGCCGTTCGAACTCCAGCCGGGCCAGCTCCGCGGGGGTCGGCGGGCGCTCCGGCTTCTGCCGGCGCGTCCTTCGCAGCAGCAACACCAGGCCGAGCAGAAGCAGGAGCGCGCCGCCCGACACCGCCAGCACCATGGCCAGCGGAAACTCGTGCTTCACCTCGATGGCAAGCGGGCCCCGCGCCGGACGGAGATCGTTCAGATCCGGCTCCTTCCCCTCCAGAAAGGAAGAGACCGTGATCGTCAGCGGTTCCGTCTCGACCGCATGCTCCTGCTGGTCCCCGTCAGGCCGCAGATCCTTGAAGGTGACGCGCACCGGGCGGATCGGGTGCTCGCCGGTGGTCTCCGGCTCGAGCCGGTAGACCTGCGCGAGGTGCCGCCGGCCGTTCTCGATCCGGGGCAGCTCCTCCCGGAACGAGACCACCAGGAAGCCTCCGATGGAGTCGCCAAAAGGCGGCAGGTCGACCTCCACCCCCTCGTCGGCGTCCACGCTGAGGGTCAGCACCGGTTCGTCCGACAGGCGCGGCTTCTCCGGATCGAATTCCAGCACGACCCGCACCGGGCCCCTCACCACTTCGGAGCGGGCCGGCGCGGGCGCTTCGGCCTCCGCGGCGGCGGCCGGATCGTCAGCGGCCTGATCCGGCCCGCACCCACAGAGGAGGGCGAGGCCCAGCAGCAAGCCGTGGCGGGCCCAGGCGCTCATCGCATCCGCCTCTCACGCATCCGGAAGAAACGGCGCATGCTGGTGACATACGATTCGTCGGTCCGAATCGGCAGTTCGTCCACCGCCATCCGCCGCAGGTCGGAGGTCAACTGGTCGCGCCGCTTCGCCGCGCCGCTCGCGAACAGCTCCCGGACCCTCCGGTGAGCCGTGTCCAGTTCCATGATCTCGCCGGTCTCGGCATCCTTCAGTTTCACGAATCCCACGTCCGGAATCGACATCTCCCGCGGGTCGCCCACGGTGATCGCCACCAGATCGTGCCGGCTGTTGGCCACCATCAGCTGGCGTTCGTCATGGGAGCCGAGGAAATCGCTGATGAGGAACACCACCGCCTTGCGCCGCTGGACCCGGTTCAGGAATTCCAGCGCCCGATCGACTCGGGTCTCCCGCGCCACCGGCCGGGCGGCCACGAGCTCCCGGATGAACCGCAGCACGCTCGCCTTCCCCTTGCGGGGCGGCAGGTACTTCAGCACCTCGTCGCAGAACAGGAGCAGACCAACCTTGTCGTTGTTCTTCAGCGCCGAGAACATCAGCAGCGCCGTCACCTCCACCGCCAGCTCCATCTTGGAGCGATCCAGCGACCCGAACGCTCCCGAGGCGGAGATATCGACCAGGAACAGGACCGTCAACTCCCGCTCCTCCCGGTACCGCTTGACGAACGGCACGCCGCTGCGGGCGGTGACATTCCAGTCGATGTCCCGGACCTCGTCCCCCGGCTGGTATTCCCGCACCTCGTCGAACTCCATGCCCCCGGCCCCGGAACACGGAATGGTACTCGCCGGCGAACAGGTCGTTGACGGCCCTGTTGGCCACGATCTGGATCCGCCGGACCTTCTGGACGATCTCGGCGACGGTCGGCTCGACGGTCGATTCCTCGGAGAACGTCGACATGTTACGGGACCGGCACCTCACCCAGCACCTTGTCGATGACGGCGTCCGCGCTGACCTCTTCCGCCTCCGCCTCGTAGGTCAGGATCACACGGTGCCGCAGCACGTCGTGGGCGATGTCCTTCACGTCCTGGGGCGTGACGTACCCCCGCCCTTCCAGGAAGGCGAGCGCCCGGGCGCCGAGCGCCAGGAAGATCGACGCCCGGGGCGAGGCGCCGTACTCGATCAGCGGAGCCAGCTCCTTCAGGTTGGCGGAGGCTGGATCACGGGTGGCCTGGACCAGCGCCAGCACGTAGTCCTTGACCTTGTCATCGATGTAGATCATCGAGACCACGTCCCGCATCGCGTGGATCTCAGCGGCGCAGGCCACGGCGTTGACCTTCGGCTTGGCGCCATCGACCGCGAGGTCGATCACCTTTCGTTCCTCTGCTGGCTTTGGATAGCCGACGGTGACCTTCAACATGAACCGGTCGACCTGGGCCTCCGGCAAGGGATAGGTCCCCTCCTGCTCGATCGGATTCTGCGTGGCCATGACCAGAAACAGCCGGTCGAGCGGGAAGGTCTCCTCGCCGATGGTGACCTGCCTCTCCTGCATTGCCTCCAGCAGCGCCGCCTGCACCTTGGAGGGAGCCCGGTTGATCTCGTCCGCCAGGATGAAGTTCGAGAAGATCGGTCCCTTCTTGGTGGTGAACGATCCCTCCCGCGGATTGAAGACCAGCGTCCCGATCAGGTCCGCCGGCAGCAGGTCGGGAGTAAACTGGATCCGCTTGAACCCGGTCGAGATGGCGTTCGCCAGGGTGTTGATCGTCAGCGTCTTCGCCAGGCCGGGCACCCCCTCCAGCAGGATGTGCCCCCCGGTGAGCAGCGCCACCATCAGCCGGGAAATCATCTCCTCCTGACCCACGACAACCTTGGCGACCTCGGAGCGGATGCGATGCACCACGTCCGCCTGGCTCGCCACCTGATCCCGTATCTGCTGGACATCAACCGTCATGATCGTTCCTGGCCGCTCTTCTAGTGAATGAACCGGAGCTGGTACGCACCAACGGGCCCGGTTGTTGTAACCCAATAATCAACGCTCCCATCGGTCTCGATTTCAAGTCCGATCCATACCTGAGATGAGGCAGGGCGCGCCGCCGGCGACCTCATCTGGGGCGAGCCCATCCGTTTTCGAGGAGGAAACGAGCCAGGAGCTTGCCGACCCGTTCGTTCCCCCGCGCATTCAGATGGGTATCTCGCAAGTGATACAGGTGCCTGCGGCCGTCCGGGAGCGGCGGCTCCTCCCGCAGATGGGGCAACAGGTCGAGGTAGGGGATGCCGCGCTCCTCGAGCCACTGCCGGATCAGGCGCTGCGGGCGGTCCCTCTCCAGCGTCACGTCTCCGACCCCGGACACGACCATCTCCCAGACCGCGTCTTCCACCTGGAATTCGTCCGGAATCAGCATGAATGCCAGCGGCAGGTCGTGCGCGGCCAGGTCGATCTGCTCGAGCACCCTGAACAGCCGGCTGAAGGCCCAGTCGTTCCTCCTGCAGATCGCGAGGGCGCGCCGCTGCTCGATCCCGGCAAACATATCGGCCGAGAACTCGGGCTTCTCCAGCAGGGGGTCGGCGAGCCACGGCCATGCCGCGACCATGTCCTCCGGACTGGAGACGATCGGGCCGGATGCGGCCGAATCGATCAGCGCCCCTCCCGCTTCACGCCACTCCCTGTAGAGGACGCCGAGACGCCTGGTGACCTCGCATGTGAGCAAGAACTCCCGGTCGAACCAGGTGCGGATCAGCGAGGGGGGCGGCTTCCACCGGAAGCTGTCCACCACATCGTTCCCCACGAACAGGCTGATGATGACGACGCTCGGGTTCTGGGCCGGCGCCTCGCGCCAGACGATCTGAAAATACTCGGCGGGCCCGATCGACGCGATGCCCCGGTTCTGGACCGATGTCCCGGACAGCTCCCGCTCGCAGACCGTGGTGTAGTGGAAGTGGTGCGGGACGACTCCAATGCTGAAGGAGTCCCCGATCACCACCGCCACCCGGCCCTCTTGCGTGCCGGGCGTGAACTCCTCGTCGTAGTAACCCTCGCTGTTGAACGGAAAGCCGTTGCGAACCGATCCTCTGGGCTTCCGGTACTGCCGCATCCACTCCTCGGAGTCGGCGGTGGCCCGGGCGAACAGCGGCGACGGCCGCAATCGCGCGAACAGCCGCAACCCGCATTCTCCCGCCAGCAGCAGCACGCAGACATTCAGCAGCAGGATGTCCAGCAGCCTGAGCGGTCTGGGGGGAAGCATCTGCCGGAGCGGCGCTTCCAGGGTCAGGACCGCGGCAAAGAGCCCCAACCCGAGACCGATCGAGAGGAGCGCCAGCAGGCGGTGATACGGCTGGAACAGCCAGACGTTCGCGGCCACCGCCAGGACCAGCAGATAGAGCAGCAGCCGCAGGGTGGCGAGCCGCACCGGCTCGGGGCGCCCCCTGCAGAGGGCCAGCAGGCGCCGGATGCCGGAAACCGCGCAGAGAACCATGAAGGTGGCGGCGGCCAGCAGCGCCAGATGGAACCAGCTTCCCGTCCGCTCCCGCAGGCTCGGATCGATGAACAGCGCCATGATGAGAAACCAGAGGAGCAGGGCGGCCCCGGCGGCCAGGGAGGCCAGGACCATCCACCAACCTGGAATCCAACGCTGGAACATCCGTATCATCGCGAACGATCATCCCGAAACCACGAAACCACCGACCGTACCGCTTCCTTGATGGCGGATCCATCTTCTCCCCACCACCTTGAGGTGAACCGATGCCGCCCTTTCAGGCCCTGCTGCTCGATGCCGGCAACACCCTGTTTCGCGAGGTGCCTTCCAGGGCCGAGATCTACGCCGACACGGCCCGGTCGTTCGGACTGGAAGTCGACCCGCGGACGATGGCCTCGGCCATGCGCGCGGTCCACGCCGCCCTTCCCCGGGAGATCGAGGGAGACTACCGCTACTCCGAGGGTTGGTTCCGGCACTTCATCGACAATGTCTTTTCGGGACTCGGCCTGACCCGCCCGATCGAGGAGGTGCAACGCGCGCTGATCGAGGTCTTCTCGAAGCCGTCCACCTTCCAGCCGTATCCGGAAACACGGGCCGTCCTGAAACGGCTGAAGGGGGCCGGCGTGCCGATGGCGGTGGTCTCGAACTGGAGCCCGCGGCTCCCGGCCCTGCTGTCCGGCCTCGGACTGGGAAAGGACTTCGACGCCATCATCACCTCCGCCATCATCCGGGCGGAGAAGCCCGACGGTGCCATCTTCCGCAGGGCGCTGGAACAGCTCCGCCGTCCCGCGGAGGTCTGCGTGCATGTGGGCGACCACCTGGCGAACGACGTGGCAGGGGCACATGCGGCCGGCATCAGCGCGCGGCTCGTGGATCGCCAGGGAGAGCACCCGCTTCACCCCGACCGCATCGAGTCGCTGGTCGAAGTCCTCGATCTCTTCGGATTGCCGCGGACCACCCCCTGAAGATCGCAGGATTCGATTTCGATCCCGCTGGAATCAACTCCCAGGAGGTCAGACCAGCTCCCGCAGCCACGCCTTGAACTCCTCCTCGAGGACGGACATCACATCCCCGAACAGCCGGCCGAAGAGCGCGCCTGCGTCATGCCCCTGTTTCTCCCTGGCGTAGCCGGCGCCCAGGCAGAACCCCTCCCACTCCGCGAAGCGCTGCTGAAGGCGCCGCTCCCTGGTGGTGCGGAGGAACCTGTAGAACGCCCACGACTGAGCGTAGAACCGTTCCGCTGAACCGTCCATCCGGTTGGTGTAGACGGTCGCGTCTCCCGTGAGCAGTTCGGCCAGCGGCAGCAGGTTCTCCGCGGGATCGAGCAACTGTCCGATGCGATGCCGGGCCATCGGCAGGTCGACCTCGAGCCGGCCTCCTTCCCACTGGTATGTGTCCTGCCCGCCGAAGGTGGTGGCGAATCCCTCGTCGTACCAGGAGGGCATGGAGGACCGGAATGCGAAGTAATGGAACAGGTGGGCGCTCTCGTGGATGGCGATCATCTCGAGAGAGGACTGCTCGAAGGTGACCGCGAACCCCTCCGCGGCGTTGGCGAATCCGGCCGCCATCCGGCGCACGCCGTGGCCGCTCCCGTCGCAGTACTTCCGGTAGGCGTCCGCATCCGGAAAGAGGAACAGGCCGAGCGACTGCTCCGGCTCCTGGCCGGTGAAGAGCACCAGTTGTTCCCAGGCTGCCTCCATGAGCGGAACCAGCGCGTCCGCCTGCTCCGGGTTGCCGATGGTGCGGATCAGGACATGCGCGCCGCGCGTCTCGCGGACCACATCGACCTCCGGGACGGTGCGCAGCATGGAGTCACGCAGGTAGAGCAGGCCGTTGATCCGGATCAGCTCATCCGCGAGGAGCCACGCCGACGAATCCTGCGGGATCTTCGTCTTCTCACCCAGCAGGATGCGCCCCCGCTCATCGACCTCGTACGGCCCCCCATGCATCTCGAGCGCCTTGACGAAATGGCCGCGGGCCCGCTCGCGCAGCTCCTTCCCCTTGAACCTGGCGGCATATGATCCCAGCTCGACGGAAACGGCGATGTATCGCTCCGTCAGCGCCTCCACCTTGCGCCGGAACGCTCCGTCCACGCGCGCCTTGGGAGAACGCCATTGCTTCTTCTTCCAGACCGGATTGTCGTAGTCCTGAAGCAGGGCGACGAAGCGGGTCAGGCCGCCATGGCCCGGGCGCAGCTCGAGGCACTTGTTGAAGAAGTAGATCGCCTCCTTGCGATAGCTGCTGAAGTAGTATGGCTTGCCCGCCTCGAAATACCTCTCGAACAGCTTCGTCGTGTTGTTCAGTTCGTAGTCCACCACCCTCGCGAGATCCTCCTCCCCGGAGGCGGCGGG
>JAZDLC010000424.1:0-7525 GCA_043802345.1 Planctomycetota bacterium
GCGGCGGCGGAGGAGGCGTCAATCCCGGTCCGACCGGCGTGATCACCCTGAAGGCGCTCTTCCCCGGAGCATTCATCGGCGGCGGCAAGCCGAGCGTGGGGGTGAGATGGCCGAAGTCAGGCGCCATGAGAGTGGCGCAAACCACTCCCGTCGTGCTGATCTTCTCCAAGTCGATGGATGCGGACACCATCAAGAACTCGACCTTCACTCTCACCAAGGAGGGGAGCACGACGCGCGTGTCCGCCACGGTCGCGATGGGCGCCATCACCGCCAATCGCGTGGCGGTGCTGATCCCGGAGCAACCGCTGGAGGACGCAGCCAACTACACCGTGAACCTCGCCTCCGGCGTGACCGACCTGCAGGGGAAGACGGTCAAGAGCGAGGGCACGGATCTGTTCGGCGGCCAGAGCTTCAGTTTCATGACCGCCAACGGAATGCGGCCGCCGGAAGATAGCTTCAATGTCGGCGCCATCTATCCCCCGCCCGGAGACGACAACGCCGCGGTCGACACGGTCATCCAGCTCTTCTTCACCATGCCGGTGGACGCGGACGAGGTGGAAGGCGCTCTGACGGTGAAAGCGGGCAACCGCGTGATCCCGGGCTCGGTCGATCTGGTGGTCGACCCGCGCGTGGTGCAGTTCACGCCCGCCCAGCAGTTTGCTCCCGGGACGAAGGTCACGGTCGAAGTCGCCTCGACGCTTCCGAGTCTGGATGGCACCTTCTTCCTGAACGGCCCGGAAGGCCAACCGTTCTCCGAGTCGTTCACCGTCACCTCCGTGCACGCCCCGACCAGCATCGACCTGGTCGACAACGAGCCGATCGTGTTCGGACCGTTGACCTACGACGGCCGCCTGACCACCGAGAACATGGCGAAGTTCAAGGCGGACGTGCGGGTGCCCGGCAGTACACCTCCGGCCGATTCGGTGACGCTCCTCTGCTTCCAGCAGAAGAAGGGGCAGAACACCGCGGCGCGCGGGTTCACGCAGAACAAGGGCAGCGGCAAGGTGCGCTTCAACAGCGATCTCTCGGAAGGGGACCAGGAGGCGGCGTTCGTCGACACCGGCTCGGTCG
This sequence comes from Planctomycetota bacterium, assembly GCA_043802345.1. GTDB lineage: Bacteria > Planctomycetota > B15-G4 > B15-G4 > JADJEK01 > JAZDLC01. The sequence continues at coordinate 1,072 of JAZDLC010000424.1, forward strand.
ATCCTCCCCAACCGATGTTGATGGGCGCCTTCTGCACCCGGGGTTCGACGAACTCACCGGTCGGGCCCGCCGTCATGCCGATGGTCTGGGTCAAGACCTCGAAGCCGGAGATCACCCTGGGGCCTCCCGGCGATCCGGAAGCGCCTTACGACTTCCGCACGGTGCTTTCCGACCCGGCGATCTACGGCACCGCCTCGGAGCCGATCATCTCCTTCCGGGCCGTCACGGACGCGCTCACCGATCCCACGACCTTCGACGCGGTGCCGTTGTCCGGCTTGACGGACGTGACCGACGAGAACCTGCTCTTCATCACCAAGCCGGGAAAACTGTGGACCAAGGCTGGCGGACCGCCGGACCCGCGGTTCCTTCCCTGGCCAATTGACGAGATTACCTTCAAGGATGCCATCGGCAATGAGGTCGAGATCGACAAGGAAACAGCAGGCCAGATCCACTACGAGGGATCGATCGGCGGACCTCTCGAGGCGGACACGACGGACGCGCTCAGAGTGCGGGTGGTCAAGGCGCACAATCTGAAGCCGCTCAAGAATGCCGTGGTGACTGTCTCTGGTTTTCAGTTGACGCAGGCCGCGCCGATTTCGGGCTCCACGGACAAGTCGGGAGAGGTTTCCTTCTCGGCGATCGAGCTGGCGCCCTTTGGAACGTACCTCACCTTGACAGTCGACAAGTCGGAGCGCGACCCGTTCACGCTGGCCGGGTTCGAGAAGCCCGTGACACCGATCGGCATCAGTGTCGTGCTGGAGAAGACCAGTTCGGTACCGCAGCGCATCAGGGTCAAGACGCAGGATGACATTCCTGCCGAGGATCTCGCTCAAGCCTTCGTGGCCGCCGCTTCGGGTGCGGGGCGACCCGCCGAGGACGAACCGTCGAAGGTGATGGACAGTCGATTCTTCGTCACCGACCTTCCGGAGAGTACTGCCGGCAGCAAGAGTTTCCTGGACGTTGAAGCCGGCCGCCCGCAGGTGATCTCGAACCTCGAACACGACGGCATCGGATCGTATGTCTTCCGGCAGGGGCCGGTTCGGGTTTTTGACCAGGACGAGGTGGTCTCGTTCAGCTACGCCGACACGGCGGTTGGGGATCTCTCCAACACCACCGCCAACACGGTGGTCCTGAGGACCGACTTCGCCACGGCGGGAATTGTCGAGGACCCGGATGACATCGCGAGGGGTCGTCTCGTGGGTTGCATCCCCGGCCTCTGCGGCGTGCTTCCGCTCTCCTTCTCTCCCACGCCGCTGAATCCAGGAGATCCCACGACAGTCACGCTGTTCGCGCCGATCCCACCTTCGCTCTGGGTCGAGGAAACCGGCGGAGACGTCGCTCCAGCGCACGAACTCCTGATGCTGTATGGGGCCGGCTTGCTTGGCGGTGACCCGCCGGACTGGCTGCTGAACGATACCTTCCGTTTCGAGGTGGAGGCGGCCGAGACCGGTAGCCGGCGTCTGACGCGTCAGCGAATGGAACTGGCCTTCAATCACCTGATCGACGCGCCCACTGCTGAAGCTGTCGACCTGCCTCTGGTTCCGGTGGTGACACAGAGTGGCCTGGGTCATCCCCCTTCCATTGTCATTGACATCCATAACGGTGCCGTGCCGGATGTCGAGCTGATCGATACGCTGTTTCGGATCACTGTCACGTCGGCCAGCTCCGACCGGGTCTGGACCGTGCTGCTCCCGGGCGAGGTGACCACACTCGTCGCGCCGATCGTCTTTGATCTTCCAGCTCTCAACAGCACGCCGTTCGACGTTCCGGGGAACTTCGAGATCGAAGTGGAGGCGATCGAGTTCGAGGCGGCGGATGCTTTCGACTTCAATCTCTTCACCTTCTCCGACATCGAGCGACGCCACGCACGGCTCTCCCGTTCCGCCACCCTTTCGGTGACGACGCAACCATGAAGTCCGTAACACTGCTCTCAGGCGGACTCGATTCCACGGTGGCCACCACCGCCGCCCTTCGCGATTCGGCAGTGGTGCTGGCGATCACGGTCGACTACCGCCAGCGCGCGGTGGTGCGGGAGGTGAACGCGGCGCGCAAGATCGCTCGCAAGCTGGGCATCCGGCACCGGGTGGTGAAGCTCGATTTCCTGGCGGAGTTGACCACGTCGGCGCTCGTCGACACCAGCATGCGCCTGCCGTTCCTTTCCGACGGGGAACTGGATGATCTCCGCGGAGTCGCCGAGGAGTCGATGCGCCAGGTCTGGGTGCCGAACCGCAACGGGCTGTTCGTCCAGATCGCGGCCTCGTTTGCGGAGGGGCTCGCGGCCGAGCAGGTCGTGGTCGGTTTCAACAGGGAGGAGGCGGGGACCTTTCCCGACAACTCGGCCGAGTTTCTGGAGCGGGCCAACTCCGCCCTGGCCCTCTCCACCCTCACGGGGGTTCGCCTCGTTTCTCCGACGATCGGGCTGGACAAGCAGCAGATCGTTCGGTTGGGATACGAACTGAACGCGCCACTGGCACATCTCTGGTCCTGCTACGCCGGTGGGCGGAGACACTGCCGGAGTTGCGAGTCCTGCCTGCGGCTGCTGCGGGCGCTGGACGCGGCCGGCGTGAAGGAGCGGTTCCTCGAGGAGTGGAGGGAGGCGAATGATGATGGGACCTAGAATCGGATGGCTGCTGGGCCTCTGCCTGCTGTCCGCGTGCAAGACGGCGCCGCCGCCGCCGCCTCCCGCCCGGGCGCCTTTTGCGGTCGAGGATTACCGGGAGCGAGCTCCCAGCGAGATCGCCGTGCTGCCCCCGACCATCGCCCCCAACTTCGGGACGGAGGAAGGGGACCTGCTCAGGGAGCATGTCTACACCCGGCTGATCGAAAAGGGGTACACGGTTCTGGATCCAGCGTTCGTCGATCAGGCGGTGTCGTCCCAGGTTGCCCGGGGACGGCGCAGTTCCGAGGCCGCGCCCCCGAGCGTCGCCTCCATGCGCGCATCTCTCGACACCGACGCCTATCTGTTTCTCGATGTCGTGAACGTCAAGGTCCTGCCGGGAGTGGATCCTTCCGTCTACCGGATCGAGGTGAGAGCGACCCTGCTGGATGGCGGAATCACCGGGGGCACCCTGTTCGAGCACCGCATCCCGGTCACCTATGAAGTGGACTACGGCGAGAACCGGGAGCTCTCACGGGCTCAGCTCGACGACATCCTCAGGCGATACGCGGCCCAACTGATCAACTCGCTGCCGGGGAGGATGGGGCCAGGAGTGAAGGTAAGTGGCTGAAGCATAGCGGGTTGTGCCTCTACTCGCGCCCTTGCCCTTGGCCCTTTCCCTGCTCCCCTCCGGCACCCCGCACCGGGCAGGGGAAGGGGCCGAGGGAACGGGCAAGGGTAAGGGAAGAGAGACTCGGTTTACCCCTTCCGCTTCCAGGAGAAAGCGTTTAGACTCCGCGCGATACTGTAGTAAGCGACAAGAATTGGATGTGCACAGAGCACGAGTGCGGACGAGTTCATGGTACTGACGGTTGACGACAAGGCGAAGATCATCGACGCCTACAAGCTGCACGAGGGCGACACTGGCTCGACAGAGGTCCAGATCGCCGTTCTGACGACAAAGATTCGTCAGTTGACGGAACACCTGAAGACCCACAAGAAGGACCATGCCTCCCGGCGTGGTCTTCTGATGATGGTGGGACGACGTTCCACGTTCCTCAAGTACCTGCGCAAGACTAACGAAAGCAGGTATCGGGAGATCGTGCTGAAGCTCGGTCTGCGGCGCTAACCTGTCGTATGGGGATGTTCCGTTGAAGACCGATACGGCTCGCCATCGAGCCCTGGGGATTTTTCACATCCGTTCTGGAACTGGCCGCGTCCCGCGCATCGCGGAGCGCATCGATTTGACGCTGTTTTTGTGGATTTAATGTTGGTTTGGCGGCTCCAGGGAGAGCCGCGTCGGCTGCTGCGCCAGGCAGATAGCGGCAAGCACACGCAGAAGACCGCGTCGGACTGGAGTCCGATCCCCGCCGATTGCGCGCCCGCAGCCAGGAGGAAATCGAGTGACTCACGTGAGAGTTGAAAAGAAAATCGGGGAGCAGATGCTCTCCATCGAGACCGGCCGTCTGGCGAAGCAGGCTGACGGAGCGGTCGTGGTGCAGTACGGGGATTCGGTCGTGTTGGTGTGCGCCCAGTCGGCCAACGCGAGGGAGGGCATTGACTTCTTTCCGCTGACAGTCGACTACCGGGAGAAGTACTCCTCGGGCGGACGTTTTCCAGGCGGGTTCATCAAGCGGGAGGGCCGGCCCTCCAACCGGGAGATCCTGACCTGCAGGCAGATCGACCGGCCGATCCGGCCACTGTTCCCGGCCGGATACCGGAACGAGGTCCAGATCATCGGCAACCTGCTTTCGGCGGACCGGCAGAACGATCCAGACGTGCTCGCCCTGGTGGGAGCCTCGGCCGCCCTCTCCATTTCCTCGATTCCGTTCAACGGCCCGGTTGCCGCCGTGCGGGTGGGGAAGGTGAACGGCGAGTTCATCGTCTATCCCTCCAGCGATCAGCGGGAGGCTTCCTCCATCGACCTGGTCGTGGCCGGGACGATGGACGCGGTGGTCATGGTCGAGGCAGGCGCGAAAGGTGTCTCGGAGCAAGAGATCATTGACGCGATCCATTTCGGTCATGACGCGGTCCGGGAGATCATCCCGATGATCGAGGAGCTGCGGGAGAAGGCCGGCAAGGAGAAGGCCGCGTTCGCCCCCCCCGAGGTGGATGAGCAGCTCGCTTCGCGGCTGAAGAAGGGGTTCGAGAAGCGCTTGAAGAAGGCGCTCCAGACCGATGGGAAGCTGGCCCGGTACCAGGCGATTGATGAGTTGCAGGATGAGGCCATCGAGAAGGAAACCTCGGGCATCGAGGACGAGGACGAACTCACTGCGCGCAAGAAGGAGGTCAAGAACGCCTTCCACCAGCTCTCGTGGGTGAACGAGCGGGCGCTGATCATCCAGGATGGCAGGCGGGTCGATGGACGGCAGCCTGACGAGATCCGGCAGATCACCTGCGATCTGGGGGTGCTGCCCAGGACCCACGGTTCCGCGGTCTTCACCCGGGGCGAGACCCAGGCCCTGGCGACCACTGTGCTCGGCACGGCAGATGCCGAGCAGCGAATCGAGAACGTGATGGAGGATTACAGGAAGCGCTTCTACCTGGACTACAACTTCCCGCCCTACTCGGTGGGCGAGTGCCGTCCGATGCGAGGCGTTGGCCGGCGGGAGATCGGCCACGGGGCCCTGGCGGAGCGCGCCATTTCGGCGGTTCTTCCCTCCGCCGAGGAGTTCTCGTACACGATCCGGGTCGTGTCGGACATCCTCGAGTCGAATGGCTCGTCATCCATGGCCACTGTCTGTGGCGCGACCCTGTCGATGATGGATGCTGGCGTTCCCATCTCCGCGCCGGTGGCCGGGATCGCCATGGGGCTGGTGATGGATGGCGATAACTACAAGGTGTTGTCGGACATCGCCGGATCGGAAGACCACAATGGTGACATGGACTTCAAGGTCGCCGGTACCGCCGAGGGCATCACCGCGCTCCAGATGGACATCAAGGTCGGCGGTCTGACGCACGAGATCCTGGCCGAGGCCCTCGAGCAGGCCCGTGTCGGGCGTCTGCATATCCTGGGAAAGATGAAGGAAGCGATCAGCGAGCCGAGAGGGGAGCTGTCGCCCTTCGCGCCCCGCCTCAACCGGCTGCAGATTCCGGTGGAGAAGATCGGCACCCTCATCGGCCCCGGCGGCCGGCAGATCAAGGCCATCCAGGAAGAGACGGGCGCCAACATCGAGGTCAACGACGACGGAGTCGTGCTGGTCTCCGGTGATACTCGCGAAATCGTCGAGAAGGCCTCGGCCTTGGTCCGGGCTGTCACCGCGGAGATCGAGGTCGGACAGGAGTTCGATGGGAAGGTGGTCTCCATCAAGGAATTCGGTGCCTTCATCGAGATCGCGCCGGGTCAGGAAGGTCTTTGCCACGTCTCGGAGCTCTCGACGGAGTTCGTCCGGGAGGTGACCGAGGTCGTCAACCTGGGTGACGTGGTCAAGGTGAAGGTGATCAACGTCGATCCGACCGGCCGGATCAAGCTTTCCCGCAAGGCGCTGATGGAAGGCGGCGACAGCGGCCCGGCGAGTGGCGGGGATGATCCCCCGCGCGGGCGAGGTCGCGGTCCGAGAAACGACCGCGGTGACCGCGGTGACCGCGGTGATCGGTTCGGTCGCGGTGGCCGAGGCCGCGACGATCGCGGCGGCCGCCGGGATCGGGATGCGCGCGACAATAGGGGCGGCAGGCCGGAAAGGCCGCCGCGGGAGGAGGGCGACGGGCTTCCCGACCCGAGCGATCGTGAGGATCGGCCCGTCGGAGAGGATCGGCCCGTCGGAGAGGATCGGCCCGTCGGTGAGGATCGGCCTGCCCGCGAGGATCGGCCTGCCCGCGAGGATCGGCCTGCCCGCGAGGATCGGCCTGCCCGCGAGG
>JAZDLC010000425.1:0-6401 GCA_043802345.1 Planctomycetota bacterium
GTCGTCCAGGAGCTTCATGATGTGGTTCGGGCGGATGTCGCCCCCGCCGAGGCCCACCATGTAGTTCTGGACCAACGCGTTTCTCGGAGCGGCGCCCCGAAGCTCGGACCAGAGGATACCTCCATGGCCGAGCGAGATGTCCCGGTCAAGGATCCCGATCCGGGTGCAGTTCGAGAGCGCCTCACGAATCAGCTTCTCGGGGTTTGGCCGGAACATGCGCACTCTAAGGCCGCCGACCTTGATGCCCCGCTCCCGGGCCAGGTCCACCACGGTCTTGACCGTGCTGGCGGTGGTCCCCATGGAGACCAGCGCGACCTCGGCGTCCTCCATGCGGTACGGCACCACCGGATCGGCCGGCCTGCGGCCGAAGATCTCCTCGAACGAGTCCTGGCAGGCCGAGTAGACATCCAGGACCTGCTCCATGGCTTCGGCGTGATGCCTGCGGTGGACCTCGGTCTCGTGCGGGAAGTCCAGGCCGCCGATCGTCACCGGAACGTGCTGCATCCGATGGGGGAGGTCGAGCACCGGCAGGAAGCGGTCGACCTGCTCCTGCGCCGGCATGTCGATCTGCATCATCGTGTGCGACAGCACGAACGCGTCCTGGCAGACCATGGCCGGCAGTAGAACGCGATGGTCTTCGGCGAGCCGGTACGCCAGCAGGATCGAATCGAACACCTCTTGATTGTCCTCGCAGTAGAGCTGGATCCAGCCCGAGTCGCGCAGGAGCAAGGTGTCGCCATGGTCGACCCAGATGTTCCAGGGGGGGCCGAGAGTGCGGTTGACCGCCATCATCACCACCGGCAAGCGGAAGAACGCGGCGGCGAACACGTTCTCGGTCATGTACGCCAGGCCGTTGGAGGAGGAGGCCGTGAAGGTGCGCGCGCCGGAAAGGGCCATGCCGATGCAGACCCCCATGGCGGAGTGTTCGCTCTCCACCCGGACCAACCCGCCCTTCTCGAATTTCTGCCGGCAGAGCAGCTCGATACACTCGCTCTGCGGCGTGATCGGGTAGACGCCGCCACCGAAGCCGCGTCCCTTCCTGTTGGCATGACCTGCGAGAGTGGCAGCCATGGCAGCAGCGTGATTGGCACTGAGCAGTTCGAGGCTCATATCTCCTTCATCTCCATGGCAGATCGGGCACACTCTTCCACGCAAATGCCGCAGCCTTTGCAGTAACTGAAATTGGCCGCGAACCCCCCCGTGGGAGTCCGGCGGATGATCCCCTCCGGACAGTAGACCAGGCAGGTATCGCAGTTGGTGCAGCGGCCGCACGAGAAGCAACGCTCCGACTCCGCGGCCGTTTCAAGACCGAGGTTGACCTCGTCCGAGGTCGAAACCACGGCACCGGCCGGCCGGAGCCGGTCGGGCGCCGGCGGGATCTTCTCGAAGTGGTCGAGCAGGATTTCCTCCGGCTTCACCGCCTGCTCCGGATTGGGAGGATCGAACAGATCGAGCTTCTGTCCCAGAGACGTGAGCGCCAGTCCAGCGGCCCGCCGGCCGCTGCCGATGGCGTGGGCGACCGTGTCTCCTCCACCCATGAGTTCGCCCGCGGCGAACAGCACTCCCTGGCCATCTCCGCGATGGACCTGTTCCCCCTCGAGCCGCCACCCCGCGGGCAGCGTCTTCTTCCCCTCGGCCTGGCCCAGGGCCAGCACCACGGCGTCGTACTCGTGGGTCAGCGCGGCGATCCCCTCGCCATCCAGCGCCTCTCCTGCATGGAACTCCACACCGAGATCCAGGATGGCCTCGATCTCGGAGTCCAGAATGACCCGTGGCAGGAGATTTTCGGGGATCTCCGTGCGCATGGCGCCCCCCAGTTCCGGCTCCCGGTCGAAGATCGTCGCCGAGTGTCCGGCGAGGGCCACGGTGTAGGCGGCGCTCAGCCCGGCGGGGCCGCCGCCGATGATCGCCACCCGCTTTGGATCCTCCGCCGGCTCGACCTTCTCCGGGACCACCCGAACATGATCGGCGATCCATCGCTCCAGGCCGCGGATGTTCACGGCGCCGTCGAATGCGCTGCGGTTGCAGTTGTCCATGCAAGGCGCCGGGCAGATCCGGCCGCACACACCGGGCAGCGGATTCGTCTTGCTCAGGATGGCGGCCGCGGCCGCTTCTCCGTCCGTGCCCACGGCTCGCACGAAGCCGATGGCGTCGTTACCTGCAGGGCAGTGGGCGGTGCACGGCGCCAACCGGTCCACGTAGAGCGGCCGCTGGCTGCTCCAGGAACCGGTCTTCAGGCCGGTGGGGGGGCTCTCGAAATGCTCGGTCAGCGGAGCCACCTCCGCGCGGGCGGGAGCGGGCGCACCCTTCTCTTCCGGCGCCGCCACCTGGATCGTCGCGGGCCGGATCTCCACCAACTCGTACGCCTCTTTCGCGGCAGGGAGGTTGTCCTTGAGTCCCAGCTTGATGTAGGTCTGCCCGAGCAGATCCAGGGAGAGCCCCTGGAGTTTCACGAACGCTCCGGCGATCGCGGTGTTGACGATGATCAGCGACCGCGTGCCGATCTTGTGCTTGCGGGCAATCTCGGTGGCGTCGACCGTCGCCAACTCGAACTCGAGGAACTTGTCCTTGAATCCGTTCAGGCCTTTCGGCGTGTTCAAGAGCAGTGTCCCGCCCGGCTTCAGGCCAGTGACGACGTCGCCTTTCAGCAGCGACGGGTCGAGGACGACCAGATGATCCGGTTCGTACACCTTGTTGCGGTTGGTGACCAGGTTGTCATCCACCCGGGTGTAGGCGCGCACGGGCGAGCCAGACCGCTCACCAGCGTAGTCGCCGAAGGTCTGTACGCTCTTGCCCATCTGCGCGTAGACCGACGCCAGGATCTTGGCGCAGGTCACTCCTCCCTGACCTCCCCGCCCGTGAACCCGGATTTCGATGGACTTCGAGGAGCCCGGAGCAGAGTCGCCTGGCGGCATGAGAGTCCTCCTGAGATCGCCTTGCGGGAGACCGCTTGGAACAGCGCATTACAGATAGTCAGGGAGCCTGATTCCAGCGTTGTCCGCCGGATGTCCGCCCATCGTCTGCTGGCCACTGAATAGCCGGTCAGTGGTTTGTGTCGCCGCCGAGGGTGGTGCACCCAAGACAGCCACCCATTCTGGGCTGCGCCGGAAAAGAGTCCAGCATCTCTCTCCAAAAGTAGCTGGGCGCACGGCCTTCCCTGCCGTCCGCGGGAGCGAGAGTTCTGGCGTCAAAGAGCCGTCCATTCAGCATGGTGTAGCGGATCTGCTCCGAAGCGCGGAGGTCATGCAGCGGATTTGCTTCGAGCACGATCAGGTCCGCGAGCTTGCCCGGTTCGATTGACCCAAGATCGCCGTCCAAACCGAGATAGAAGGCGCCGTCGAGCGTGGCCGCAGACAGCGCCTGATGCGCGGAAAGGCCTCCCTGATGGAGCATCCAGAGTTCCCAGTGCGCGCCCAGGCCGGCGAGTTGACCGTGCGCGCCGAGCTGGACCTTTCCCCCGGCGTCAACCACGGTCTCGCAGATGCCGGCGCTCCGCAGCGTGTTGTATTCCTCGAGCGGGCTCTTGACCCTGCGGCGGGAGCGCGGATCGATGACAAAGCGGGGAACAAAGGTCTTTAGACGCTCGTTGCGCCAGACATCGGTGATGTCGTACCAGTAGTCCTCGCCCCAGATGCCTCCGTACCCGACGATCAGGGTCGGTGTGTATCCCACGCCGCTTTTTCCCCAGAGTTGGGAAATGTCCCGGTAAATATTCTCCACCGGCAGCGAGTGCTCAATGCCGGTGTGGCCGTCGACGATCATGGTGAGGTTGTGCTGGAGGGTCGATCCCCCCTCGGGCACCACGAGCATTCCGAGCTCTCTCGCGGCCTGGATGATCTGCTGCCTCTGGTCCCGGCGCGGCTGGTTGTAGCTCTTGACCGAGAAGGCGCCCACCGCCTGCATGCGGCGCAGGTGGCTGCGGGCGTCGTCCAGGGAGTCGACCTCGGCCTTGATCGTTCCGGCGGCTCCGTAGAGGATCGTGCCGGTGGAAAAGGTCCGAGGGGAGAGGATGCGGCCGGCCCGCGCCATCTCGCTGACGGCGAAGATGCTGTTGGTGTCGTGCGAAGGATCGTGGATGGTGGTGACGCCGAACGCCAGGTTGGCATGGTGCCACCAGTTGTCCTGCGGTGTGATGCCGGCCGAGGCCTGCCCGCCATGTGCGTGCACATCGATCAGGCCAGGCATGACCGTGAGGCCGGTGAGGTCGACCCGCAGCGCGGAATCCGGAACTTCGATCTCGCTCTTTCGTCCCACGGCAAGGAGGCGGTTCCTCTCCACCAGGATCACGCCGTTCTCGATGACCTCGTCGCCGCGCATGGTGATGACCGACGCTCCCTCGAGGGCCACGAGCCCTTCGGGTCTGGCCTGATCCGCCTCGAAGGAGATGTTGGTGCCGTGCTGCACCGGTTCCGCCGGCTTCCCGTCCTCCCTTCCGAGATGCTCGAACACCGTTGCCACCGACTGCGAGAACAGCTCCGGACCGAGAGACCAGTAGACGGTCCGGCCGTCACCGGACCACTGGAGGTTCTCGCCCGCGTCCCGGCTGATGCGCTCCAGAGGAATGGCCTTGCTCGTGCGGCTGACGTTCTGTTCCCGGCCGGTCGGCGGGAGCGGCGTGACGTAGGCGTTGAACCGTTCGGTGAACGCGACGTGACGCTCGTCATGTGAAACCGCGAACGCGGTCGCGTTCTCCGAGACGAGGTGGGAACGCTCCTCCCCGCCATCGAGCCGGATGCTCAGCAGCGCGTATCTGTCCGTTTCGCCGTCCCCGGCGCGGCGACTCAGGAAGACGCGATCGTTGCTCGCCCCGAACTGTGGATCGGATCCATCGCGGGTGACCAGCGTGGACACGCCCCCCTCCGCCGGAATGCGAAAGAGGCCTGTCTCGTACGACCAGAGCGGCGAGGTGATGGTCCCTCCGGCGACCTTGTGGTAGACGATCGTCCGGCCGTCCGGGGAGAAGACCGGGTCGATGAACTGCCCCTTCAGGTCGCTGACGACCCTCCCCTCACCGCCGGCCGCGGGGGCCACGCGAATACTCCCGAGTTGCTCGTCATCCCAGGTGGTGTAGACGATCCACTGCCCGTCCCGGCTGAAGGAGGGGTAGAACTCGAAGTGGTCTTCCTGGCGGGTCAGCCGTCGTGGCTCGCCATCCGGGAGCGGCCGGATGTACAGGTGACCGAGAGCCTGATAGACCACCTGGTCACCGGCGGGGGAGACGCGCACCCAGCGCAGGGCCCGGACGGGAAAGCGATCCGGAGCCACCTCGGTCCTTTCGCGCAGGGCCGGCTGGCACGTGCGCTGGTCCTTCACCCGAAACGGGATCTCCTTCGCCGCGCCGCTGGCCGCGTCCACCCGGAGGATCTTCCCGCCCGCCCAGAGGAGGATCGCGCCGCCGTCCGGCATCCAGGCCATGGTGGGGTAGACGCCATGGATGGCCCAGGTCTCCTGCATGTCCCTCTCCAGGCCGTCGAACAGCGCCCGGGCGCGTCCCGATTCGGTCTCCAGCAGGAACAGCGTGCTCTGGAAGCGAACCCTGCGAACGAAGGCCAGCCGCTTTCCATCGGGTGAGGGGGTGGGCCGGATCGCCCCACCCGGTCCGGTCACGAACGGAATCACGTCGCCGGTTTCGCGGTCCAGGCGGTCGATGCGGTAGATCTGCTGGTTCGAGTCCTTGCTGTACTCGAAGGTCCTCCCCGGCGTGGAGTCGAGCGAGTAGTAGACGTACCGTCCGTCCGGCGAACAGGCCGGTTCGCCCACGTCCTTTTCCTCGGTCGGGCGGGTGGTCAGTTGGTACCCCTCGCCGCCGCTCTGGTGGTAGAGCCAGATCTCTCCCGCGCCCAGCGAGCGGTGCGAGGTGAAGTGCTTGCGGCCCAGCAGGTACTCGCCATCCGGAGTCCAGGCCGGACTGGAGACCAGCCGGAAGTCCTCCCTGGTCACCTGCCGGCGGTTCGATCCGTCCGCATTCATGATCCAGAGGTTGTCCCCCCCTCCGGCGTCGCTGGTAAATGCGATCCGCGTTCCGTCCGGGCTGAACCGGGGCTGCATGTCCCACGCGATGCCCCCGCCGAGGTTCCTCGCCTCTCCCCCTTCGATCGGCAGCGAGTAGAGATCACCCAGCAGGTCGAACACGATGGTGCGCCCGTCCGGGCTGACATCGAGATTCATCCAGGTGCCCTCGTCGGTGTCGATCTCCGCGACGTACGACGGGCCTTGTGGCGCGGACACGTCCCACTTCGATTCGGACTTCTCGGGCGCGTCCGATGGCTCGTCGGCTTGCAGCGCAAACAGGATCGGGAGGATGACGGGGATCAGCAGGGTCAGCATGGCGAAGGCTCCTTCAAACTCCGGTGCAACGGAGTGCCGTACGGCGGGGGGAGCGCCATGTTAGCAGTGTGCTC
>JAZDLC010000426.1:0-8874 GCA_043802345.1 Planctomycetota bacterium
GAACTCGTGGTCCGTTCCCTGGATCGCGGCAGTATCGAGCAGGAATGAAGCATGGAGATCATCGTCTGCGTCAAGCAGGTGCCTGATGTGGCCGAGGCAGAGATCGAGATCGATCGCGGCGGAAAGGCGATCGAGACCGGCGACCTCACCTACGGCACCAACGAATGGGACACCTTCGCCATCGAGGCGGCGGTTCAGCTCAAGGAGCAGCATGGTGGCAGGGTCACCGCCGTCACCGTCGGGAACGAGGATGCGGAGGAGTCGCTCAGGCGCGCGCTTGCGATGGGCGCCGACGAGGCTCTGCATCTGCTCGACCCGGCCTTCCTGGAGGCGGACGCTCGCGGCATCGCCACCATTCTCTACCGGGCCATCAAGGACCGGCCGCACGATCTGATTCTGACCGGAGCGATCAGTGGCGACGCCGGAGGCGGTCAGGTCGGGGGCATGCTGGCGGCCCTGCTCGACATCCCCCATGTTTCACTTGCCACGGCCCTCGAGGTCGAAGGGAGCACGGCTACCGTCCGCCACGAGGTGGAGGGCGGGCTGGAGCGTGTCGTCGAACTCGACCTGCCCGGACTGGTGACGGTGCAGACCGGCATCAACGAGCCGCGCTACGTGTCGATTCGCGGCATCCGCAAGGTAGCCGGCGCCGAGATCCCGGCCCTCTGCGCCAGGGACCTCGGTCTCGACGCGGCGGACTGCGCGGCAGAGGTCGTGCTGGAAGGCGTGTTTCTGCCGCCTCGCGGCGAGGGTGCCGAGATCCTGGAAGGAGATGACGAGCAGAGAGTCGAGGCCCTGGTGGAACGGCTGCGCGAGAGGGGAGGTCTGTGACGATGAGGAAAGTACTGATCGTCGCGGAAAGATCCGCGTCCGGCCTCGATGACAGCGCTCTGGAACTGGTTGCCGCGGCGCGCTCGCTCGGTGATTTGCGAGTGGCCGCCGTCATCCTCGGACGCTCCGTCTCGCCGCAGGCTGACGAACTGGCCCGCTGGTGCGACGAGGTTTTCGTGTTCGACCACGCCTCGCTCGAGACCTTTGACGGCGAGTTCTACTCCCGGGTGCTCGTCCCGCTCTGCGAGCGTCTGCGGCCATCCGTGACCCTGGTTGCCCACAGCAATCTCGGCATGGACTTAGGTCCCGCGCTGGCCATGCGGACCGGCATGCCGCAGGTGGCCGATTGCCTGCGCCTCGAGGCGGTGGACGAACGGTTGACGGCGGTTCGCGCCATGTACGGCGGCAAGGTCCACGCGCGGGTCTCCGCCCCGATCGGGGCGTCCGGCGTGCTGGTGACGATGCGGCCCGGAGCGTACTCCGCCCCCGAGGCGGCCCCCGGCGTGGGGGGCGCGGTGAGTCAGGAATCGATTCCTTTGAACTGCGCGCCCCGCCGGCGCCTGATCGAGACAGTCGCGCCGGAGCCGGGGGCCGTCGACATCAGCCAGGCCGAGATCCTGGTCTCCGTGGGGCGCGGCATCGAGGAAGAGGAGAACATCGAGATCGCGAGGTCACTGGCCGCGGCGCTGGGCGGCGAACTGGCGTGCACGCGGCCGGTGGTCGACAAGAAGTGGCTGAGCAAGAGCCATCAGGTCGGCACGTCCGGGACGACGGTCAAGCCGAAGATCTACCTGGCGATCGGCGTGAGCGGCTCGTTCCAGCACCTGGGAGGCATCAAGGGGAATCCGTTCATCGCCGCAATCAACAAGGACGCAGCCGCGCCGATCTTCGCCGTGGCCGATGTTGGCATCGTCGGGGATCTCTTCGACATCGTGCCGTTGCTCGAGGAGAAGATCCTGGAGCGAAAGGGCTGATCATGGATTTCATGCTGAACAAGGTCCAGAAGGACATCCAGAAGGCGGCGCGCGCGTTCGCGAAGGGTGAGTTCGACCGGGAGCGCGCCCTCGAGTTCGAGGAGCGGCACGAGTTCCCCACGGAGATCTGGAAGAAGGCGGCCGGCGAGGGTTTCATCGGGCTCGACTTTCCCGAGGAGTACGGCGGGTCGGGGTACGGCAATCTCGAGAAGGCGCTCGTGATCGAGGAGTTCTGCCGCCGCGACTCAGGGATCGGGTCCGCCCTGCTGGTCACGGATTTTGGAGCCGCCAACATCGCCCACTACGGAACGGACGAGCAGAAGCGGCGCTACCTGCCGCTGGTGTGCGAGGGCGAGGCGATTTCCGGCGGTGCGATCACCGAGCCGGAGCATGGCAGCGACATCACCAGCATGGCGACCGTCGCGAAGCGGAATGGCGACGACTGGATCGTCGACGGCGTGAAGACCTTCATCACCTCGGCCGGCATCGCCCATCATTATGTGACGTTGTGTCAGACCGATCCGGACGCAGGTCGCAAGGGCCAGACGATGTTCGTCATCGACGCGGACTCACCCGGCATCGAGGTGGCCAGCGTCGGAAACAAGATGGGCATCAAGATGATCCCCACCGGCGAACTCTCGTTCAAGAGTGTGCGCGTGCCAGGCGGGAACCTCCTGGGCGAGGAGGGGAAGGGGTTCTCCCAGATCGTGAAGTTCTTCGACGAGAGCCGGCTCGTGGTCGCGGCCCAGGCGGTCGGCATCGCCCAGGGCGCCTTTGAGCGCGCCCTCGACTACGTCAAGGGACGCAAGCAGTTCGGCAAGCGCATCGCGCAGTTCCAGATCACGCAGCACAAGCTCGCCGACATGGCGACGAAGATCGAGCTGGCTCGCCTGATCACGCACAAGGCGGCGTGGACGGCCGACCAGGGAAAGCCCGACTCGAAGCTCACCTCCATGGCCAAGGTCTACGCCTCTCGGACCGCGGTGGAGGTCGCCGACGAGGCGATCCAGCTCCTCGGCGGCTACGGCTACATCACCGAGTTCGAGGTGGAGCGGTTCTATCGGGACGCCCGGATCACCGAAATCTACGAGGGGACGAACGAGATCCAGAAGAACAACATCGCGGGCGCGCTGATCGGGCGCCTGCGATAGGGGAAGAGGTCCGCCGTCGGAGGGCCGAGTACGAGCCCTCTAGCCCTCCAGCCGGGTCCGCCGTCGGAGAGCCGAGTACGGGAGCCGTGCCGGGCGGCTCTCCCTTCGGTCGCGGCCGGCGGCCGCGATGTGGAACCCCAGCCGACCTTCCCCTACGGCTCCAGGAAGACCTTCAGTCCGTTGGAGAAGGCGTAGCCGTGGGGACTCGTCGCGTCGGCGCTCAGGTACTGCACCCACACATCCACCGGCCCCCGCCCGCCCGGTACCGGGAAGTTGAGCGTGCCATTGGCGCTGGTGTAGAGCGGGACGTAGAGCTGGATCGGGTACGGCACGAGCACCGAATCCCAGAAGGGCGTCGGCGTGGACGTCAGGCTGAACAGCAGATAGGAGAGTGCGTTCGGCTGGGCGAAGCGCAGCACGAGCTGGCCGTTGCCGGAGCTGGAGAGATCGCCGCAGGAGCGCAACTCGGAGTAGAGCCCGTCGGCGCCGAGCGTGGCGTACCCCAGGTCGACCTGGTTGGTCGCGCCCATCGGGGCGAGGGTGGCGAGCTGGAACTGGTCGAAACCCGGACCCGCGTCGAACTGCTCGAGCAGCGCGGAGACGTTGCCACCCGGCGGGGCGGCGGCATCGAACGAGAAGTTGAAGATCGAGTTCCAACCCAGCGGGTTGCTGGTGGTGGAGAAGACCAGGTCGGTCGCCGTACGGCTCACCGTCCAGTCATTGCCGGCGTTCGAATCCACATCGCGGAATGACTCGTTGGTCACCGCCGCGCCGGGACAGACCGGGATGCTGAAACTGCCGATTCCCCGGGCGTTGTCTCGATTGTGGAGCGCGTACTCGTAGTGGAAGATTCCGCCGCCCAGGTCGGTGGTCTTGATGGCCAGGTACACACGACCGTCAAACGGGCCGTTGGTGGTAGAGGTCACCGTGGCGCCGCTCCAGCGGTTCAGCACCGAGCCTTCGACCTTGACGTTGCCGGACCCCTCGCTGGGAACGCCGATGCTCCAACTGCTGCCGGTCCAGGTCCGCGTGAAGTAGCGTGAGCCCTGGTTGTTCTCACGCACATTGTCCGGCTCACCCCGCAGGACGTACTGGGCTGAGAAGTAGTAGGTCCCTGCCGGCTGGAAGTCGCTGTCTTTCACATGGATGATGTGGCCGAGCGGGTCGCTTGGAATGATCGCGCTGCGGTTGCCGTCGCAATCATAGGGCGGCGGAGCGACCGGTTCTCCCCGATCGAAGTGGGAGCAGACCGGGTCCCAGGTGCCGGTCCACGGATTGACCTCCTCCGCCGGGCCCAGGTAGTAGTCGTCGCCGTTGCTGCCGGTCCCGTACGTGTCGGAGCAGCCCACGCCCAGGAACGTCCCGTTGCTGGGATGCAGGCATTGCGAGCACTGGGAGCTGCTGAGCGCGTAGTAGCCGTGCTTGACGAAACTCCGGTCGGAGACCTGCACCATGCGCCCGCCTTCGTCCCGGACCACCAGGAAGCCAATGAAGGGGTGATCCGCACCCATCGGCGCAAGCCAGGGAAGGTCGATGCTGCCGACGTTGCAGGACGTGGTGCTCAGGGCCAGTCCGCAGACACCGTTGGGATACGAGCCGGTCCGGCCCATCCGGTAGATGCCACCGAGGATGCCGAGCGAGACGTCTTTTCCGGGTTCCTGATTCGGCTGCGCACTCGACAGAGGCGCCAGTCCGAAGAGAAGACCAAGCGACAGCAGGACGAGTCTATATTCCATGTGGTTGTGATCTCCGATTCCGAGGGGGCGCTTGTGAGAGATTGCTACTGGGACGCTCGGCCCCTTCTAGCCCGACTTCTGGTGGATGTGCGGATCCGGTTCTCTTTATGTTCTTTTTGAAGATATAACCTGTTGTAAAAAAGTTTGTTATGATTTGCGCCGGGTGGGGTTGAGCCAGACTCGGACGGAGTCCGCGTGGAATCTGACCTGCCGCGACCGGTGAAGCTTCCCGAGCATTGCGGCCAGCCACGGCCCTCACGACACTCTCGCTACCGAGCGATCAGCCTGATCCTGGTGCATGTGGCAGTGATCGGCCATGTGATCCACTGGCAGCTCACCGGCCGGACGCTAACGCCTCTCGAGCCCTCCGAATCGATGCAGACCCTGGAACAAGGTCTGGTGAACGCGGGCTTCGTGTTCTTCGCCGGGCTGATCCTGGTCACGCTGATTCTCGGCCGCTTCTTCTGTGGCTGGGCCTGCCATGTCGTGGCATATCAGGACCTCTGCTCCTGGCTGATGAGGAGGATCGGCGTTGTACCGGGCCTGATCCGGTCCCGGCTGCTGATCCTGATCCCGTTCGGGGTGGCGTTCTACATGTTCGCCTGGCCGCAGGTGGTGCGGCTCCTGGAAGGACGCGCGCCCCCCGAACTGGTGGCCCACCTGACCACCAACAGCTTCTGGAAGACAATGCCCGGCTTCTGGGTCGGGCTCCTGACCCTGCTGGTGGATGGGTTCCTGATCGTCTACTTGCTGGGCGCCAAGAGCTTCTGCGCCTATGGCTGCCCCTACGGGGCCTTCTTCCAGTTGGCGGACCGCCTGGCCCCCGGGCGCATCCGGGTCAACGAGGCCTGCATGGGTTGCGGCCACTGCACCTCGACCTGCAGCAGCAACGTGCGGGTGCACGAAGAGGTGGCCCGCTTCGGCGCGATCCGGGACCAGAACTGCATGAAGTGTCTCGACTGCGTCAGCGTCTGCCCCACCAACGCGCTCTCCTATCGGTTCGGCACCTCCGGCTTCCTGAAGCGGCTGTTCGAGCGGAAGCGGCGCATGCGCCGGACTTACGACTTCAGTTGGCCGGAAGAGTTCTTTCTTCTGGCGCTGTTCCTGCTGGCTCTCTACGCCTTTCGCGGCCTGTATGGCGTGGTGCCCTTCCTGCTCTCGATTGGCATCGCGGTGATCGTGGCCTGCTCGGCGGTGGTGTTCTTCAGGATGATCCGGCGCGGTGACCTGCGCTTTCGCGAGCGGCCGCTCCTGGCGGGCGGACGGTTCACGCGAACCGGACTGGCGGCCGCCGCCTTGATCGGGATGCTGCTGGCCTTCACCTTTCACAGCGCCGTGGTGCAGTACCATCTGCGAGAAGGCGGCAGGCTGCTGGCCAGGGCCCGGGAATTGCCTCCCGAGCAGCGTCCGCCGCTGCTCACCGATGGCCTGGAACATCTGCGGCGGGCCGAGAGGCTGGGCCTGTTCACCCACACCGGGCTGCTCGACGCGCTCAGCGGCACCCTGCGCTTCCAGGGCGATCGGGCCGGGGCGGCGGAGTATCTGAAGCGCTCGTGCGAGCTGGAACCTGCGGTGGAGAAACACCTGGAGCTCTCCACCCTCAGACTCCAGTTGGGCGAGGTTGAGGCGACCCGAGAGGCCCTGCTGCGCGCGCTCGAATTGGAGCCGGGAAACCCCACGGCGACCGAGCGCCTTGGACTTCTCGAACGGCAACCGTGAGCCGGGATGAGAATGCCTCGCTGAGCGCGTGTGGTGTCCGACGGTTGTCACGCCGGACGAGCCGGCGATCCGGGGGCGGGGAGCAGCCCCTCCCGGTGACTCAACCCGCGGCTGACTTCTTCGTACGTGCGTCCACGCTCCAGGTTCCGGCGCCCCTGGCCGCGATGAACAGAAACACGAAGCAGTAGAGAGCAGCCAGTTCGCCCTGGTTCTGCACGGGCAAGAGGCCCTGTGGCTGATGCACCTGAAAGTAGGCGACGGCCATCACTCCGCTGCAGAGGAAGGCCGCATAGGAGGTCCGCCACCCGATCAGGATCAGCAGACCGCCGACCAGCTCGATCACGCCGCCGAACCAGATCTGCGTGAAGATCCCGGGTTGATGGCCGCCCAGCACGCCGAAGATCTTCTGCAGTCCGTGGCAGGTGAACATGAAGCCGGCGGTGATGCGCAAGAGCGCGTAGATCTGGGGCGAGAATTTGCCCAGGAACTTGTCCATCTTCTTCTCCTCGAGACTCAGCCGAACGCGCTCAGCGCCGCGATGGTGTCAGTCGGTTCAGGGCGAAGCGTGTAGTCAGGATCGGCATCGACCTTGCTGATGATGCCGTCGGCGCCGACCACGATGCGCGCGGGAAGCGGCAGTTCCCACGAGTCGTCGCCGTTCGACTCCGAGAGGTTGATGCCGAACGAGAGGTAGATCTTGCGGAGATCAGGCGGCAGCGAGAACACGAGGGCGAGCTTCTTCGCGTACGCGTTGCCGCGGTCGCTCAGGACCGGGTACTCGAGCCGGTGCTTGCTCCTGATTTCCCGGTTCCTCTCTGGAGTCTGGGGGGAGATGGCGACCAGCCGCGCGCCGAGGTCGTGGATCTCGTCGAGGTGCCGTTGCAGAGCGTCCAGCTCCGCGTTGCAGTCGGGTCACCAGACGCCCCGGTAGAAGCTGAGGACCAGCTGCCGGCCGTCGGCGAATGCGGCGGAGCGGACCAGCTTCCCCTCGGTATCGACCAGCTCGAAGGGGGGCAACGGATCGCCCGGCGAGGGAATCCTCTCCATGATTCCGGAGGCGCGAAGTTCCCCGGTGGCGCGGTGCATCGTCGCCAGCCAGCGCCTCCTCGGGAGCCTGCTTGATGAAGCCGGCCTGGATGGCGTCCAGGCGCTCTTTCAATGTTCTCACGATTCGACCCTGGCGTTTGCCGGTGCGTAGTTGGGGAAGTCGGTGTACCCCTCGGCGGGAGTGTCGCCGACGCTGTACCAGGTGTCGAGAGCGGCCTCGGCGGCAAGAGGCCAGCCGTTCTTGAAGCGCTCCACCAGGTCAGGGTTGCTGATGAACGGCCGGCCGAACGCGATCAGGTCGGCCGCGCCGCGCGAGATCGCCGCTTCGGCGCTCTCCTGCGTGTAGCCGCAGTTTCCAATCAGGGCGCCGCCGAACAGCCCGCGGAACTCCTCGAGGGTCATCGGCTCGCCGAGCTTGTGGAAACCGAACGCGAGTCCGTCCATGACATGGAGGTAGGCCAGTCCGTGGCGGTCCAGTTTCTTCGCGGCATGGCTGAAGGTCTCGCGGTAGTCGGGTGAGCCCATGTCGTTGAAGACGCCGTTTGGCGCCAGGCGGACGCCGACGCGATTCGACGGGAAGACGCCGCAGACGCCCTCGACCACCTCCTTGAGCAGACGGAAGCGGTTCTCGACGCTGCCGCCGTACGCATCGTCGCGATGGTTGGTCTTCGATTGCAGGAACTGATCGAGCAGGTAGCCGTTGGCGGCGTGGATCTCGATGCCGTCGAACCCGGCCTTCCGGGCACGCTTCGCCGCGGCGAGGTAGTCCGCCACCACTCCCGGAAGCTCGGCGGTGTCGAGACCCCTCGGCGTCTCGTGAGGTTGCTTTCCCAGAGGAGTGTGGATCTCGCCGCCCTCCAGGCGAATCGGCGAAGGCGCGACCGGCAGCTCGCCGCCGTGGAAGCTGCTGTGCGAGGCGCGCCCACAGTGCCAGAGCTGCATGAAGATCGTCGATCCCCTGGCGTGAACCGCGTCGACGACTGGTCTCCATGCAGCGCCCTGGGCGTCGGTCAAGATCGCGGGCGAGTTCACCCAACCGATCCCCTGGGCGGAAACGGAGGTCGCCTCGGTGAGCAGCAGACCGGCGCCCGCGCGCTGGCTGTAATACTCCGCCATGAGTGAATTGGCGAGGCGTTCAGCTCCCGCCCGGGCCCGCGTCATCGGGGCCAGGACCACCCGGTTCTTCAACCTCAAACCCGCCAGCTCACATGGCTCCAGCAGGGCCTGTCCGTCGTGCTCGTCCAACATCGAGAATAACCTCTCCAGTGATCAGATCGCGGCCGGGCCTGAGTCCCGGCCGTCTTGCGTGCGTGGGTAGCCTCACCGCCCCGGTCGCCTCCTAATAGACCAACCGTTCCGCTTCCCCACGGTTTCCCGAGGAAAAGCGGCCCACGTCGCGGTCTTCTGGCCCTCGGG
>JAZDLC010000427.1:0-7415 GCA_043802345.1 Planctomycetota bacterium
AGCGCCTTCTCGTTGTACGCCTGGTTGTGCCGTTCGAGAACCTTCTCCGCCCGTTGGAGCTGGATCGACCAGTACTTCTCGGTCTGCTGGATGCGCCGATCAACCCAGTTTCTGCGGGTCTGGAGCACGTAGTCATGGGCCTGCTGCGGGTCGTACCACTTGAAGATCAGCTCCACCAGCAGTTCACCGGCCGCGTCGGTCTCGATCTGCACCTTGAACTTGCTGGGATCCCGCACCTTGTTGACCAGTTCCTGGAGCTTGGTTGAATCCCCCCGGGCTTCGGCCCACTCGACCCACTCCACCTGGCGCAGCACGTCGCTGACCCATGTGAACGACATCAACTCCTGGCTCAGGGTCCGCTCCTTCTGGGCCAGGCTCTTGTCCTGGATCGCTTCCAGCAGGATGGAGTCGTCCACCAGTTTCGACTCCCGCAGGAGCAGCAAGGTGCGAGACTCGTACAGATCGGGAATCAGCAGCGCCGCGACCACGCCGATGATGGCGAACAGCGCGGCCATCAGGAACATGCGGTAGCGATGCGACTTGGCGGCCTTGAGCAGCCGCTTGAGCTGCTCCGCCGCCTCGAAGTCCTGACTCGCTACCCCGACGTTCTGGTCTTCTGCCACTGACTCTCCTTGCGAGCCCGCTCCCTACTGGTTGTCCTGCTCGCTGCCGCCGGCCGGAACCACGAGCGTGCTCGGCGCGTCGATAGTGCTGTAACCGAGTCCTCCCCTGGTTCCCCCGGCCCCGCCATACGCCCCCCCTCGCCCGCCGACGAAGAAGTTGGTGTTGGTGCGGAACGACTCGGCGATCGTCTGCATGTTGCGGACCGAAATGGCCAGGATCAGGAGCGGCTGGAGCGGCGTCAGGATCATCGCCACAGCATCCCGCACCATGCCGGCCAGGTTCGGCCTGACCACGATGATGTCATCTTCGCGGATCAGGATGTTGTCCGAGGAGTCCCCATAGTCCACCATCTTCTGCAGGTCCACGGGGATGATCAACGGGTGGCGCGGGTCGGCCCGAATGACCCGGATGTCCGAGATATCCGCCGTCGCGGGAACGCCTCCGGTCATCAAGGCGTCCCACACGGTCGTGTCCCGGATCAGTCTTTGCTCCCCCCGGCTGGTGGTCTCGCCCCGGACGTAGTACCGCTTCGAGAGGACCGGCCCGGCCTTGACCCGGATATCCGGATCGTTGAAGAACTCGGAAAACCTCAGATTGAACGCCTGGGCGATCTCCTGGGTCGTGAACCCGGCCACGAAGACGTCGCCCACCAGGGGGTCGGTCACCGTTCCGTCGAGCTGAATCCGGTAGGTACCGAAGATGTCCGGGTTGGTCGGATCGGTGATGCCGAAGGAGTCGTTGATGCCGAGAGTCAGCAGCTCGTTGGCGTCCCCCACGTACTTCCTGCCGAAGCCGCGCTGGTTCAACGACTGAAGCACGCGGGACTCGTCGAAAGACCTGCAGGAAGGCAGTGCCAGAAGAGCCAAACTGAGGAGCGCGCTTGTACGAATCAACCCGAACCCTCGGACTCTGTCCTGGGTGTGGAAAACAGTCCTACACATCACATTTCGGACCGGAGCCTCCGATCCTTGAGGGATTACGAGGAATCTTAGGGTCCGCTGAAGCGGATCCAGCCTGTTTTTGACTGAGTTCGGGTGGGGAAAGGGCAGGGGCAAGGGCAAGGGCACGGATATTCAAACCCTGGATGTGAGCGGGTCCGCTCACCGCCCCGAGTACATCTCCTCGTAATACTTCACATAATCCCCCGTGCGCACGCGCTCCCACCAGTCCCGGTGGTCGAGGTACCACTGGATGGTCTGCTCGATCCCCTCGGCGAACGTCCGGGACGGTTCCCAGCCCAGCTCGTTGCGAATCCTCGTGGCGTCGATGGCGTACCTCAGGTCGTGGCCCGGGCGGTCCTTCACGAAACGGATCAGGCTCTCGGACCGATCGAGGGCCTTGAGGATCAACCGGACCACCTCGAGATTCTCCAACTCGCTGTTACCGCCGATGTTGTACACCCGGCCCGGCGTCCCCCTTTCCAGGGCCGCCAGGATCGCCGAGCAGTGGTCTGCCACGTGCAGCCAGTCCCGGACGTTCTTGCCGTCGCCATAGACTGGCAGCTCCTTCCGCTCGAGCGCGTTCGAGATCATCAGCGGAATCAGCTTCTCGGGAAACTGGTACGGGCCGTAGT
Organism: Planctomycetota bacterium; assembly: GCA_043802345.1. Taxonomy (GTDB): domain Bacteria; phylum Planctomycetota; class B15-G4; order B15-G4; family JADJEK01; genus JAZDLC01. Next base: position 2,198 of record JAZDLC010000427.1, read on the forward strand.
TGTTGGAGCAACGGGTGATCACAACCGGGAGGCCGAAGGTGTGCCCGTACGAGTGCACCAGATGGTCCGCTCCCGCCTTGCTGGCGGAGTAGGGAGAATTCGGCTGGATCTGGTGGTCTTCGGCGAAAGCGCCCTTCGCCCCCAGCGAGCCGTAGACCTCGTCGGTGGACACCTGTAGATACCGCTCCACTCCCGCCGAGCGGGCCTGATCGAGCATGACCCGCGTTCCCTCGACGTTGGTCCGCACGAAGATGCCGGGATCCTTGATGGAGCGGTCGACGTGCGACTCGGCGGCGAAGTTGACCACGTACCGCACGTCGTGAGCCGCGAACACGGCGGCCACCGCTTTTTCGTCGGCGATGTCCGCCCTGACGAAGGCATACCGCTCGTCGCCGTCGACCCCCTTCAGGTTCTCGAGATTCCCCGCGTAGGTCAGCAGATCCAGGTTCACGACGCGGTATTGCGTGCGTTGCGCCAGCACGTGGCGCACGAAGTTCGAGCCGATGAAACCGGCTCCGCCTGTGACGAGAATGCTCTTCATGGTCGCTCCACTCTCATTTCCGGTCCGTGCCGCGCCGCGCCTCGAGATACGCTTCCATCGCCGCCCGCCATTCCGGCATGGGATCGCCCAGGGTTTGCTCCAGGACGAAGTTCCGGAGCACGGAATGGGCCGGGCGGGGGGCCGGACGGTCCAGTTCGGAGCTCTTCATCGGCGCGAGCGAGACAGGGGTCACACCGGCGGCGGACAGAATCGCCGCGGTGAACTCGTACCAGGAGCAGGCGCCCTGCGACGAGCAGTGATACGTCCCGTAGCCGGGGTTCTCCTCCAGGATCAGCAGCAGGGTCCTGGCCAGATCCCGGGCCCAGGTGGGACACCCGACCTGATCGTCCACCACCTTGAGAGGCCTGCCCTCCCGGGCCGCTCCCAGAATGGTGTCCACGAAGTTCTTGCCGCCAAACCCGTAGATCCACTGCGTGCGGACGACCCAGAACCGCCCCGCCGAGAGCTCCCGCGTCACCGTCTCGCCGGCCAGCTTGGAGCGGCCGTAGACCGATCTGGGATCGACCGGATCGTATTCCAGGTACGGCTCCTTCTGGTCGCCGCCGAAAACGTAGTCGGTGGAGACGTACAGGAGCGGGGCGCCCTGTTCGGCCGCCGCCACGGCCACGTTGCGGCTGCCCAACCCATTCACCCGATAGGCGAGGTCCGGCTCGGTCTCGCACAGGTCCACGTTCGTCATCGCTCCGCCATGCAGGACGAAGTCCGGCCGGGACTTCTTGACCACCGCGCGGACCTTCCCCAGATCGGTCACGTCCATCTCGCCGATGTCGGTCGGAATCAACTCGAAGCGGTCCCGGCCGAGCCGCTGGAGCTCCCTGCCCAGCATTCCGTCCGCTCCGGTGATCAGCAGTCGCTGCCTTGCCATGCCCGTCCGCCCGCCTCGCTCAGTCCATCCGGTTGGCGCCGCCCTTGACCACCAGGTTCGAGGCGTGGAAGAGGGATTCGAACGTCCCCGCGTCGGTCCACCACCCGTCCAGCCGGTCGTACGTCAGCTGGCCGCGCTCGATGTAGGCGTTGTTCACGTCGGTGATCTCCAGCTCGCCCCGCCTGGAGGGGCGCAGGCCGGCGGTAATTTCGAACACCTGCGCGTCATACATGTAGATGCCGATGACCGCCAGATTCGTCTCCGGCGCGGACGGCTTCTCGACGATCCGTATCACCTTGTCGCCATCCAGCGAGGCGACGCCGAACCGCTCGGGGTCCTTCACTTCCTTCAACAGGATCTTCGCTCCCTCCGGCTGCTCCTCGAAGGCTCGCACGGCATGCACGATGTTCTTCTCGATGATGTTGTCGCCCAGCACGACGACGATCTTCTCCCCTCCGGCGAAATGCTGCGCCAGCTTCAGCGCGTCGGCGATGCCCCCCTCACCCTTCTGGTAGGTGTAGTTCAAATGCTTCAGGCCAAACTCGGAGCCGTTTCCGAGCAGGCGCAGGAAGTCCCCCGCGTTGTTGCCGCCGGTAACGAGCAGGATGTCCTTGATCCCCGCATTGACCAGGGTCTGAATCGGGTAGTAGATCATCGGCTTGTCGTAGACCGGCAACAGGTGCTTGTTCGACACCTGGGTCAGCGGTGATAGCCTGGTGCCGAGGCCTCCCGCGAGAATCACGCCCTTCACTTCTCTTGCTCCTTTCGGACCGCCCGGGTCCGATAGTAATCGACAGTCTGCTTCACGCCCTGCTGGAGTTCCACTTCCGGCTCGAAACCGAGCAGGTTCCGGGCTTCGGTCAGGTCCGCCAGCGAGTCCCGGACATCTCCGGACCGGGCAGCTTCGTATTCCGGCTCCAACCCGAGCGCCGCCCCCCCGACGGCCTCCCGAATCGAGCAATACAGCTCATTGATCGAGATGCGCCGCCCACCCGAGATGTTCACCACCGATCCCGGCCGGACATCGGAGAGCCCGGCGCGGAGGTTTGCTCGGACCACGTCCTCGACGAAGACGAAGTCCCGGGTCTGTTCACCATCGCCGTAGATCTTGGGCGCGCGATGGGCGAGCAGGGCCGTGATGAACAGGGAGATCACACCTGAGTAGGGCGATGACGGATCCTGGCGCGGACCGTACACATTGAAGTATCTCAATACCACCGTGTGCAGCCCATAACACTCACAGAACACCTGGAAGTACGCCTCTGAGGAGAGCTTCTGCACCGCGTACGGAGAGAGCGGACAGGGGCGCATGCTCTCCCGCTTCGGCAGCTCCTCCGAATCGCCGTAGACCGACGAGGAACCGGCGCAAACGAGGCGCTCAACGCCGCATCTGCGCGCCTCTTCCAGCAGGATCAGGCTTGCGTCCAGGTTGATCCGATGGGCCCGGAGCGGTTCCTCCACCGATCGCTGCACCGAGGGGAGCGCCGCCTGATGGTAGACCAGGTCGACTCCCTCGAGGGCGGCCCGGACCACCCGCGGATCACAGCAATCCCCGCGGACCATCTCGATCCGGCCCAGAAGCCCCGCCAGGTTCTCCATCTGGCCGCTGGAGAGATCGTCGAGCACCCTGACCCTGAGGCCCTGATCCAGCAGTCCCCCCGCGAGATGGGAGCCGATGAACCCGGCCCCTCCAGTGACCAGCGCCAGGCGACTCAAGGCTCTTCCTCCTCTGGTGCCGGCTCGCGACGGAGGCGCCGGTTGAGATCCGCCACGATCCGGTCGGCTGCCCGCCCATCCCAGAGAGGCGGCGTGCCGATGGCATCCCGGTCCAGCTCGAGCATGCTCGACGCGGCCCGGACGATCCTCTCGGCGTCACTCCCCACCAGCACGTTCCCCCCCATCTCCAGGGTCACCGGCCGCTCCGTGTTTTCCCGCAGCGTGACGCAAGGCGTCTTCAGCACCGTCGCCTCTTCCTGGATGCCGCCGGAGTCGGTGAGGATCAGAGCCGCCGCGTCCATCAGCCCCAGGAAGTCGAGATACCCCTGGGGATCGATCAGGCGCAGGTCCGCGATCCCCTCGATCCGCGCCAGCAGGTCGAACTCCCTGGCTCGCGCGAGCGCCCGGGGGTGGATCGGCCACAGGATCGGAATCCTCCCGGCAATCGTCTCGAGGGCCTCCACGATCTCCCGGAAGGGTCCGGGCAGGTCCACGTTGCTCGGCCGGTGCAGCGTCAACACCGCGAACGGCCGATCAGCCACTCCGAGTGCAGAGCGCGTGCCGGCTCCCTGCCGCGCCGCGCGCTCGCGATGCTCGAGCAAGGTATCGATCATGGTGTTGCCGACGAGCGGACAGGAATCAGCCTCCCTGCCTTCCCGGGTCAGATTGGTGAGCCCCGCCTGTTCGGTCACATAGCAGACGTCGGAGAGCTGGTCCGTGCAGAGCCGGTTCAACTCCTCCGGCATTCCGCGATCGAACGACCGCAGCCCCGCCTCCACGTGCGCCAGCGGGATGCCCGCCTTGGCCGCGACGATGGAACAGGCCAGGGTCGAGTTGACATCCCCCACCACCAGCACCAGATCCGGCGGCGGCGCTTGCTGCTCGAGGTACTTCTCGAACCGCACCATCACCTCGCCCGTCTGCCAGGCGTGGCTGCCGGAGCCGACACCCAGGTTGGCGTCCGGCCGGGGCAAGCCCAGGTCGCGGAAGAACAGATCCGACATCCTCTCGTCGTAATGCTGTCCCGTATGAACGAGCCTGGGGCGCCACGACTCGCCCCGCCTCATGGCGGCGATGATCGGCCCCACCTTCATGAAGTTGGGCCGGGCGCCGACAATCAGCAGGACCTCTGAAGGGGGCGCGTTCACTCTCCCTCCAGCGCGGAGGTCATCTCGAGGTACCAGTTCATGAACCGATCCAGCCCCTCCTCGATGCCGACCCTGGGGCAGAATCCGAGCAGTTCGCCCGCCTTGCTGACATCCGCGTAGGTAATCGGCACGTCGCCCGGCTGATCCCCTTTCCGATCGAGAATCGCCGGCTTCCCCACGCGCGCGGCGATCATCTCCACCAGGTCCGCGAGCGAGGTGGTGTTGGACCCGCCCAGGTTGATGATCTCGAACCCCGCGAGCCGGTCAAGCGCCCGAACCACGCCATCCACGATATCGTCAACATAGGTGTAGTCGCGCCGCGACGAGCCGTCGCCGAAGAACGGCAGCGGCTCGCCGCGCTCGATCTTCCGGGTGAACTTGTGGATCGCCATCTCCGGGCGCTGCCTCGGGCCGTACACCGTGAAGAACCGCAGGCAATAGATGTGCATGCCGAACAGGTGGTGGTAGCTGTGACAGAGCACCTCACCAGCCCGCTTGGTGGCGGCGTACGGAGAGACCGGGCGATCCGCCACCTGGCTCTCCTTGAACGGGGTCTCCTTGCTGCCGCCATACACCGACGAGGAAGAGCCGAACGCCAGCCGCATGACCCCGGCCTGCCGCATCGCCTCGAGCAGGACCATGGTCCCCGTGAGATTCACATCCGCGTAGAGCATCGGATCCTCGATCGACGGACGGACGCCGGCCATGGCGGCCAGGTGCATCACGGAGTCGACCTTCTCGCTCGAGAGCAGGCCGTTCATCGCGGCCGGATCGCGCAGGTCCGCCGCGACGAACCGGAAGCCCGGATACGGGTGGAGAGTCTCGAGGTTTCGACGCTTGATCCGCGGGTCGTAGAAGGGGTGGAAGTTGTCCAACCCGATCACCCGATCACCCCTCTCAAGCAGCGATTCACAGAGCGTCGAGCCG
>JAZDLC010000428.1:0-12212 GCA_043802345.1 Planctomycetota bacterium
CATCGGCGACGAGGAGGAGCCGCGGCTGCGCCTGTTCGTTCCCTCCATCTCCATCTCACCGGAGGATGTGCCGCCGCACCTGCCGATCTCCACCCCGCCCGACTACGTGGAGGAGCTCGCCGAGGCGGTGGGTCTGTTCGACACGGTCGGCTGGGACGGATACACGAATCCCCTGAAGGACCTGGAGATCTCCGAACAGGCCTTCATGCAGGGAGTCGACCACCTCTTCTCCTGGCGGGAAGCGCTGCTGATGCACGAACTGGATCAGGACGACTGGGAGGTGCTGTTCCATGTCGAGTACGGCACCGATCGCACCGCCCACATGATGTACCGGTTCTTCGACCCCGGGCATCCTCACTTCGACGACAAGGACAAGGACGGAAACCTGATTCGCGAGCAGGAGATCACTGCCTTCGGCCGGACCTTCAAGGTCACGGACTGCATCAAGGAGACGTACCGGGAGATGGATCGGATCCTGGGCCTTGTCATGGAGAAGATCGCGAGCGGTTCCCTGGGACCGAACGCGAAGCTGATGCTGATCTCGGATCACGGGTTCCAGTCGTATCGGTACGGAGTCAACCTGAACGTCTGGCTGAATCGGATGGGGTACCTGGCTCGCAAAGACGAGGGGGCCGAGATCGGTGCGCCGGACGGCATCGACACGGGCCGTAGCAGTGGGGATGCCTTGAGCTTCGTCGACTGGGAGAGGACCCGGGCCTACTCCATGGGGCTGGGCAAGATCTACATCAACCTGAAGGGACGGGAAGGGCAGGGGATCGTGGAGCGCTCCGATTTCGACGCGCTGAAGCAGGAGATCATCGAGAAGCTGGTGGCTCTCCGGGATCCGGTGGAGGGGCACGACAACGCGCAGGTGGTGCTGAACGCCTACGACTCGCTCAAGGTGTATGACGGCCCGATCGAGAAGAACATCACCGACTACGGCGACATCATCCTCGGCTTCAACAAGTACTACCGGGTCGCCGGATCGACCTCCAGCGGAGGGTACGACCGGGATTCGTACGAGACCTTCGGCATCGCGAACAACGACGAGCCCTGGTCCGGCGATCACTGCGGCGTCGACATGCCGCTCGTGCGCGGTGTCTTCTTCTCCAACTTCGACGTCAAGGCAGGCGCGCAGCCGGGCCTGATGGACGTCGCGCCGACGATTCTGGAGATGTTTGGCGTGGCGATTCCGGAAGAGTGGGATGGGGCTGCGATTCCTCTGAAGTAGGAGTTTAGCGTGCAGGTGAGGGTGAGGTGCGCGACACGGCCTGCGAGCTGGGGGAGAAGGGGTGCTTTCGCTCCGAGCTTCAGGTCTCGGGGTTGGGTGGTTAGGGTCCGCGGAGAAATAACTTCCTGTTTTGGGCGAGCCATCGTTGTTCCTGGCACGGCGCGACGACGACCGTGCATTTGAGATACTCCGAGGAGGAGCAACACAGCCAGGGGCGGCGAGGGCCGGCCAAAACCGGGAGTTATTCCTGGTGCGCCAGGCCCTCAGGTCAGGCCTTCCTTGCGGTTGCGGTACAGCTTGCGGTCGACCGCCTCGTGCATCTTCTGCTCGTCCAGATGGCCGCCGAGGAACTGATTGACCTGCCGGGCGACGCTCTTCGGGTCGTCGATGGCGTCCTTGTAGTGGACTTCGAACATCTCGTAGTTCGGTAGCCAGCGGACCATTGAGTTCACCTTCAGCAGGTGCTGCTTGTACAGCTCCTTCAGGCGCTCATCCTCGACCTCGTTCTCCTCCCCACGATTGACGAGCATCTTGTTCTGGGAGGCCAGGATCTCGTCGGTGTCCCTGCGCATGAAGACGACGCGGTAGAAATTGTCGGAGGGCAGGTCCTTCAGCAGGAATGAGATGACCTTCAACACCTTGCCCCGGGCTTGCTTGACGTACGACTTGTCCTTCTCGGTCTCCAGGTCCTTGACCCGTTCGAATTCGTAGTACCCCTTTGGATTATCGTCGTCCGCGGTTCGCACCTGGTCCGTCATGATCGCGAGGCCGCCCCCCTCGAGCATGCGCATCATCATGGAAGTGCCGGAACGAGGCAGGCCCGAGACCACGATGACTTCCTGGCCGTACTTCATCTTCCTGAGCAGGTTGCGAATGAGATGAGCCACGAATGCCGTCCTTCCGGGGAGAGTAGGGAGCCTTCAGACCGCCTCAAGCTAGTCGATCTGAGGGGAGGGTTCCAGGTTCTGATCGGCCATCCGCGCCGGGGGGGTTGAAGCTTTCCTGACCCTTCAGCGATCGATTGAATCCGGCCGATTGTGGGGTAGATTGAACGACTCCCTTCGGGTCCGATCGACAGACGCCAAGAAAGCCCTCCCATGGAACATCTCATCAGTCCGCATGGCGGAGAACTGGTCGACCTGATGGCCGCCGAGGAGCGCGTCCAGGAGCTGAAGAGCGCCTCCATCGAGTGGTCGTCGTGGGACATGACGGTGCGCCAGATCTGCGACTTGGAGCTGCTGCTGAACGGCGGCTTCTCTCCGCTCACCGGCTTCATGAACCAGGCGGACTACGCGGCGGTGCGGGACCGGATGCATCTCTCGGACGGCGCGCTCTGGCCGATCCCGATCACCCTGGACGTGACCGAGGAACTTGCCGGGAAGCTGGCCTCAAAGAGCCAGGGAGGGATGCTGGCGCTGCGGGATCTGGAAGGAACGATGCTGGCGGCCCTTCACGTGGAGGAGATCTACCGGCCGGATCTGGAGCGCGAGGCCGAGCGGGTCTTCGGCACTACCAACCCGGAGCATCCCGGCGTGGACTGGCTCCTGAACCGCTCCAACCCGTGCTACGTCGGCGGGCGACTCGAAGGAACGCAGGCTCCGGCGCGCTACGACTTCCGCACCGTACGCTACTCCCCGGCCCGGTTGCGCCGGGAGTTCACGCGGCTCGGGTGGCGGCGCGCGGTCGCGTACCAGACCCGCGAACCGATGCACCGGGCGCAGCACGAACTGACGCTCAGGGCGGCGAAGAAGGTCGAGGCCAGCGTGTTGATCCATCCGGTCGTCGGCCAGACCAAGCAGGGCGACCTGAGCCACTACACCCGGATCCACTGCTACCAGGCGATCATGGACAAGTATCCGCACCAGACGGCGATGCTGGCGGTAGTGCCGCTCGCCATGCGGATGGCCGGCCCGCGGGAGGCGGTCTGGCATGCGATCATCAGGAAGAACTTCGGCGCCACCCACTTCATCGTCGGGCGGGATCATGCCGGCGCCGGATCCGACTCCGGCGGCCGGCCGTTCTACGGGCCGTTCGAGGCGCAGGATCTGGTCCGCAGGGTCTCCGACGAACTCGGCGTCGAGATGGTGCCGCTCGAGGAGCTGGTCTACGTGGAGGATCAGGACGCCTACATGCCGCTCAGCGAGGTGCCGGAAGGGGCGCGGACCCTGACCCTCTCCGACGCCGACCTGAAGAAGCGGCTGGCGGAAGGGAGGGATATCCCCGAGTGGTTCACCTTCCCGGAGGTGGCGGACCAACTGCGCCGTTCCCACCCGCCCCGGAACAAGCAGGGCTTCACGGTCTTTTTCACCGGCCTCTCCGGTTCCGGCAAGTCGACGGTGGCCAACGTCCTGATGGCGAAGTTCCTGGAGATGGGCGGCCGGCCGGTGACGCTCCTGGACGGCGACATCGTGCGGACCAATCTCTCGTCGGAGCTCGGTTTCTCCAGGGAACACCGCGACATCAACATCCGCCGCATCGGGTTCGTCGCCTCCGAGATCACCAAGAACGGCGGCATCGCCATCTGCGCGCCGATCGCCCCCTACGACAGGATCCGCAGGGAAGTCCGCCAGATGGTGGAGAGCGGCGGCGGCTTCATCCTGGTGCATGTCAACGCCCCGCTGGAAGTATGCGAGCGGCGGGACCGGAAGGGGCTATATGCAAAGGCACGCGCCGGGGTCATCAAGGAGTTCACCGGAATCTCCGATCCGTACGAGGAACCGGCTGACGCGGACGTGCTGCTGCCGACCCAGGACCTGACTCCGGAGGAGGCGGCTCAGCAGGTCATCTTGTACCTCGAGCGAGAAGGATATGTTGGGGCTGCCGACTGACACAGACCTCGGCTTCACGATTTGCCGTAGAATCGACGCTTCTCCGGAAACGGTCTTTCGAATCTTCACCGAGCTCGAGAAGGCGTCCGAGCGCATCCCTGGCATCGAGAAGGTGGAACTGCTCACGGCAGGCCCCGTGGGCCTGGGCACCCGCTTCATCGAGACTCGCCGGGTGCGCGGCAGGCAGGTCCGGGCCGAGATGGAGATCACCCGGTTCGAGGAGGGGGAAGGGTACGTGGTCCGATGCTCGAGCCGGGGGTGCGACTTCACGTCGGCCTTCTGCATGTTCCCGGATGGGGACGCCACCAAGGTCGAGGTCGCCCTCGACTGCGAGCCGAAGACCTGGCTGGCCCGATTGAGGGTCCGGTTCCTGCTGCGGCCGATGCGCCGGGAATTCGATCGCGACTTCACGTCGCTGCAGGCCGTGGCCGAAACCTCGGACTGAGCCGTGCCTCCCGCCGGCCTGCATCCCGCCAGGCAAGCCGGAGCCGTTTCGGCTAGAATGGGTCCTCCCAAGCTGCTCGAGGATCACCCATGCCCAGCCTCCTCTCGACCATCGGGATCGCGTTCCTCCTCTCCGGCCCCCTGGCAGCCCAGGAAGTCCGCACGTTGGTCCCCGAGAGGTACCGCCTGGCCGCCGGAGGGAGTCTCCTCCTGACGCTCGAGGCGGAGAGTCTCGGCGCGCGCAGCGAGTGCGAATGGCCCGGGGAGCGGATTGCCTGGCTCTTCGTGCGCGTCGCCGGCACCCAGGAGAACCTGGAGCAGGTCACGTCGAACGAGGCCGGTGAAGGCGCAATCTCACGCTACCGGATCGGCGTTGAACAGGCCGGCATCGCCCTCCTGGGGGTCGACTTGAAACCGCGCGTGGTCACGCTGGACGCCCATTCTTTCGACCGCTTCCTGGGGACGAGAGTGGGGCTGAAGCCGAAGGCGCCGTCGAGTCCGCCCGGCGAAGGCGCGACGGTCCGCGTCCGCAGAATCGAGTCGGCCAAGCTGCTGCTGCAGTCACTGGACGAGCATGGGCAACTGAGGAATTCGGCCGATGCGCAGAGCAAGAGCGGACAGCAGGCCGAGATCCGACCTCTCGCGGATCCCACCGCGGTCGGCCTGGATCGAGACCTGCCGGTCCGCGTCTACCTCCCCGGCGCCTCGGGAGAGGCGATCCCGGTGATCGCGACACATGTCGAAACCGGCCGGCGGCACCGCTTTCTCACCGGTCAAGGCGGCACCGGCCACTTCACCGTGGATCGCGCGGGAGTCTGGGTCGTGGAGGCCCATTCGGCCCGCCCCCTGACCGGCGATCCGGAAGCGGACTGGGAGCTCTCCACCGCGACTCTCCGATTCGAAGTTCCTCCCCTCGTGGAGACGGCGGAGGAGGACGAGCGATGAAGCGGCGCGCCCTGCTCTTGCTGCTGCCGTTCGTCGCGCCGGGCGGCTCCCTCTTCGGCCAGGCGGTCGCCGGGCCTCGCCAGGAACCTCTTCCGGGTTGGGAGGAGCTCGGCCCGGCTCCGATCGCCAACGGCAGCTACGCGGGACGCGTGTCGGCCATCGCCTGTTCCCGTACGGACTCGAATCGGATCTTCGTGGGAGGCGCGGACGGAGGCGTCTGGCGCACTCCGGACGGCGGCCTCACCTGGCAGCAGCTTGCGCAGGAGATGCCAACCACCGCCGTGGGGGCCCTTGCGCTCGACTCGTCCGACGAGGCGATCGTGTATGTCGGCACCGGCGAGGCGAACTACGCGAACCACTCCCGCTACGGACTCGGACTCTACAAGTCGCAGGACGGCGGGGAGACCTGGCAGCACCTGGCGGAGAGCACCTTCGCCGGCCGCTGCTTCTCGCGTCTCCAGGTCGATCCACAGAACGGTCAGATCGTCTACGGGGCCCTGACCCGGGCCGGAGGGTTCCCGGAACTTGCCGCGGCGAAGGGGCATCCCGGGGCCACCGGAGATCTGGGCGTGTTCAAGTCGACCGATGGCGGCATGACCTGGAACCGCCTGACAGGGGGGCTGCCGAACCTCTCCGCGACCGACCTGGTTCTCGACCCGAACAACCCCCAGCGGCTCTTTGCGGCGATCGGACGGATCTTCGGCAACTCCCAGAACGGCATCTACCGCTCGACGAACGGGGGTTCGAGCTGGACCAAGCTGACCTCCGGCCTCCCCTCCTCGACCGTCGGGAGGATCAGCCTGGCGCTGGCTCCCAGCGATTCGAACCGGCTCTACGCCCTGATCACGAATCCGTGCGACAGCTCTGGCGGCGGCGCCGACACGAGGGGCGGCTACAAGAGCGTGAACGGGGGGAATAGCTGGACGTCGGTGCCGGTCGGCAGCATCCAATCCACCTACGGCTGGTACCTGTCCACGGTCCTGGTCCACCCCACGAACGCGGACACCGTCTTCATGGGCGGCCTGAACCTGCTTCGCTCCACTAATGGCGGCAGCAGCTTCTCGACCGTGACCCCGCCGCACGTGGATCTTCACGCCCTTTCGTTCGACGCCGCGGGCCGGCTGCTCGCGGGGGACGACGGCGGAGTCCATCGTTCGACGAACAACGGGAACTCCTGGGTCTCGATCAACGATGGGCTCGGCACGATCCAGCTCTACGCGGGACTCTCCAGCCACCCGTCCGACGACGACATCTTCCTCGGCGGCATGCAGGACAACGGAAGCAACCGGCGCGACACGAACTCCCTGCTCTGGACCCAGGTCTTCGGCGGCGACGGCGGATGGACGCAGCTCGATCAGGCCAATCCCAGCCGGATGTTCGTCGAGTACCAGGGAACCGCCAACCTGTATCTCTCGACCGACGGCGGGTGGTCGTTCAACTGGTCCGGCAGCGGCGTGTCGAGCTACGATCGCAACTGCTTCCTGCCTCCGTTCCTGATCGATCCCGCCGACTCGAACCGGATGCTGTACGGCACGCACCGGGTCTACCGCAGCCTGAACGGGGGCTCGTCCTGGTCGGTGTTGAGCGGGGATCTGACGAACGGCTCGGGAGCGATCCGCTCCCTGGCGATCTCCCCGGCCGATTCAAACGTCGTGTGGGCCGCGACGAACGACGGCAATCTCCAGGTCTCCGTTAGCGGCGGCGCGAACTTCACGCGGGTGCTGTCCGGACTTCCCGGCTGGCCTCGCAACACGCGTGAGATCTTCTGCCACCCGGCGGATGCCTCCTGCGCCTGGCTGGCAGTCGCGGCCTTCGGCACCGCTCAGATCAGGAAGACCGAGAATCTGGGGCAGAGCTGGACCGATCAGGACCAGGCTCTCCCCGACGTGCCGGTCAATGCCGTGGCGGTTCTTCCGGGGGTCGCTGACCAGATCTTCGCCGGCACGGACAGCGGTCTCTACGAGTCGAGGAACGGCGGCGTCAGCTTCTCGAGATACGGCCATGGCCTGCCGAACGCCCCGGTCATCGACCTGCTCCTGGAACCGGACCGCGGACGGCTGGTCGTCTCCACCCAGGGACGCGGCGTCTGGCGAACCCGTCTGGCGCCGATCAGAAGATGATCGATATTCGCATAAAGTCAGTTACGGCAAATACATAGATAACCTAGCACACGCTCCGGCGGGCACGGGGGCCCTGTTTTTCCATAACGCGCGTCGGCTGGCGGTGCTCTCAAAACGTATACAGTCGGCCCGGCCATCTGGGCGAAGCAGCTTCCCATGGAAGCCTCGCGAGCTTCCCCTAAGATGACCGGAGGAGGTACCGAACGATGCGTACTGCATTCGCAATCACCGCTCTCATCTTCGCCGCCGGTTGCTCGTCGCAGGGCGTGGACGACTTTCTCACCAGTCCCGAGGTCAAGAGCACCAACACCGCCACTGTGGGGCAGAGGCAGCAGGATCTGTTCCACGGGACCAAGCCGCGCGTCGCCGTGATGGCGTTCGACAACAAGTCGGGCGTCTACAACTTCTACAACGGGAAGGCGGTCGGGGACGGCATGAACGAGCAGTTGGTGACGGCCTTCATGGAGACCGGCATGTTCGTGGTGGTCGAGCGGGCCATGCTCGGCGACGTGATGCAGGAGCAGGACCTGAACAATTCGGATCGTTTCCGCGCGGGCGGCGCCACTCCCATTGGGCAGCTCGAGGGGGCCGACTTCCTGGTCTACGGCGCGGTGACCGAGATGCTGGAGAGCCAGGCCGGCGCGGGGCTGGGCGTTGTCAGCAAGCACGGGAACGCCATCAATCTGTTGGAAGGGGTCGGGGCGGCGCTCCAGCAGGACCATGTGGCGATCGACCTGCGGCTGGTGGACGCCCGCACCGGACAGGTCGTCTCGGCGACCACGGTGGAAGGGCGGGCGCGCGATCTCGGCGCCAACCTGGGCATCTCCGTCAGCCACGTCCTGATCGGCGCCAGCGGCAGCTACCGCACGCCGATCCAGAAGGCGATTCGCGCCTGCATGATCCGGGCGGTCGACTGGACCGCGCTCCGGATCGCCGACGCCGGAATCGTCCGCGGTCCGCGGGAAGTGGACGTGGCCGCCTCCCAGGCCGCCGCCCAGGCCCAGGATGACCGGCTGATGGTGCCGGTGGCGGTGGATGGGGCCAAGGTGCGCATGAGCGCGGCGCCCGACAGCCTGGTGATCGCGACCCTCAGTCTCGGCTCCCAGATCAATGTGATCGCCGAGCAAGGGGAGTGGGTCCAGGTACGCCTGCCGAACGGCAGGGAAGGCTGGGTGGCGAAGAGCGCGTTCAATCAGTAGGCGAGATCACTCGGACGGAATCTCACCCGCCGCAACCCAACGCTCCACCTCACCGCGTAGGATCTTGCCCGTCGTGGAGCGCGGGAGCGCCTCCAACGCCACGAAGTAGACCTTTCTTGGCCGTCTGTACGCCGCCAGCTCCCGCGCGCAGAGCCTGACCAACTCCGCTTCCGTCACCAGAGGGTCGGTCCGCGCCACGAACGCCACCGGCACCTCGCCCCACTGCGCATCCGGCCGGCGGACCACCACGGCGTCCTCTACCTTCTCGTGCGAAAGCAGCACTCGCTCGATCTCCGCCGGATAGATGCTCTCGCCGCCAGACTTGATCAGGTACCTGACCCGATCGACGAAGTCGAGAGTCCCGTCCGGGTTGCGGCGCAGCACGTCGCCGGTGTGGAACCAGCCACCGCGGAAGTCGCGCGCGTTCTCCTCGTCCGCCCCGTAATACCCGCTGAACAGGGTTGGGCCGCGGAGCAGGACTTCTCCCGGTTCGCCGACCGGCACGTCGTTGTCGTCACCGTCAACGAGACGGATCTCGCAGTTGCTGGACTGGGTTTTCGAAAGCCTCTCCGGTCTCTCGCCCACCGGGATCAGGCCGGCCGAGGCGGGCGGCGGTCCGCACTCCGTGGAGCCGAAGGTGTTGACATACGGCGCATCCAGCAGACGGGTGATCTCCGCGATCTGGTGGGCGGGGACCAGGTCGGCCATGATGCCGCACTGCGCGATCCCACGCGGGCGGACCCGGTCGATCTTCAGTGCCGTGATGAGCGGGCCGATCATGCCGGGCAGCAGCATCAGCCAGCCCAGCCTCTCCTCACGCACGATGTTGACGAGGCGTTCCGGGTCGAAACCGTCCACGACGAGGACCTTGCCTCCACCGAGCAGTGCTCCCAGGGATACCTCGATGGCGGTCATGTGATACAGGGGAGACCAGGCGACGTAGGTGTCGCAGAGCCGCAGGCGGGAGTCGGAGGCGCGCAGCAGGATGCGCGCCAGCTCGGCCCTGTGGCTGATCACGGCCCCTTTCGGCAGGCCGGTGGTGCCGCTGGTGTAGAGGATCAGCAGACCGTCCTCCGGATCGACCGCGGCCTTCGGCTCGGTGCTGTCCGCCGCGGCCAGCATCGGCTCGAACTCGCCGTCCAGGTTGATTCGCCGGGCGCCGCCCGCATCGACCTGGTCGAGCTTCTCGCTGAACCTCTTCGAGACGAACACCACTTTCGGATCGACCAGCCGGATGCAATGCAGGAGTTCCTGCGCGGAGAGGCGCGTGTTCTGGCAGGCCAGGATCGCGCCCAGCTTCGCCGCCGCGAGGGTGGCCGTCAGGTACGCGGCCCGGTTCTCCGACAGGATCGCGACCCGGTCGCCCCGGCCGACCCCATGGTCCGCCAGCAGGCGCGCGGTGCGGTTGACCTGATCATTGAGTTGCAGGTAGGTGAGGCTGGTTCCGCCGAGATCCAGGGCCGTGGCGCCGGGGGCGCTTTCTGCGCGCGAGCGGAAGAGCGCTCCGATTCCGGACCTCCCGGCGGAGCCGGCCGGGGCCCACGCCATCGTTCACTCCTCCAGATCGGCGCGCTGCTCGATCTCCTTTGCGACGCGTGCGAGCAGTTGGTCCAGCGGCATGTCTCCCAGATCCTTCCCGGAGCGCAGCCTGACGGCGACCTGCCCCTCCTCCTGCTCCCGGTCTCCCAGGACCAGCATGTACGGGATCTTCTCCAACTGCGCGTTGCGCAGTTTCTTCTGCATCCTTTCGGAAGAGAGGTCGACGTCGACCCGGAGGCCGCCCGTCCCGGTGTCGATCTCGGCGGCGAACAGCTCCGCCCTGACCTTCTCGGCGTACTCCTCGTGCCGGTCCGCGATCGGGACGATGCGGATCTGGATCGGCGAGAGCCAGGTCGGGAAGGCGCCGGCGTAGTGCTCGATCAGGAAGGCACAGAACCGCTCGTGGCTGCCGAGCGGCGCGCGGTGGATGACGTACACCGGGTGCTCCTGATCGTCGCTCCCCTTGTAGGTCAGCCCGAACCGTTCGGTCGCCATGAAGTCGAGCTGATTCGTGGAGATCGCGTACTCCGTGCCGATCACGCTCTTGATCATGAAGTCGACCTTCGGCCCGTAGAAGGCGGCCTCGCCCTCCGCTTCCACGAAGGGGTAGCCCGACTCCTCCATCGCCTCCCGGATGACGGTCAGCGCCGCGAGCCACTTGTCCGGATCGTCCACGTACTTGTCGAGCTTCTTCAGGTCGGGCAGCGCCAGCAGCATGTAGTAGTTCTTGATCTTCATCAGCTCGTAGTAGCGGGCGTGAAGATGCATCACGTTCAGGAACTCCTGCCGGGCCTGATCGAAGCGGCAGTAGATGTGCGCGTCGTTCTGGCAGAACCCCCGGGTGCGCATCAGCCCTGAGAGGCTGCCCGATTTCTCGTAGCGGTAGACGACGCCGTACTCCGCGAGCCGGAGCGGCAGTTGCCGGTAGGTGCGCGGCTCCGCCAGGTAGATCTGGTGGTGGTGGGGACAGTTCATCGGCCGCAGGTAGAAGTTCTCCCCGTCGATGTCCATCGGCTTGTACATGTCGTCCTTGTAGTACGGCAGGTGGCCGGAACGGTAGTAGAGGTTCTCCTTGGTGATGTGGGGGGTGACCACCCGTTGGTAGCCGTCCCTCCGCTCCTCTTTCATTGCCAGGTGAGCCAGTTCGTCCTGGAGCACGACCCCCTTCGGCATCCAGAGCGGCAGGCCGGCGCCCACGTCGTCCGAGAAGGTGAACAGACCGAGTGCCTTGCCGATCCTCCGGTGATCCCGCAGCTTGATCTGCTCGAGCCTTTCCAACTCCGCCGCGAGCTCCTCCTTGGTCGCGTAGCAGAGGCCGTAGACCCGCTGAAGCTGGTCGTTCTCCTCGTTCCCCCGCCAGTAGGCGCCCGCCAGGCGATGCAGCTTGAAGGCGCCGATCCTGCCGCTGTGCTCGACGTGCGGGCCCCGGCAGAGGTCGACGAAGTCACCCGTGGTGTAGAGCGAGACCTGGTCCACGCCCCCCGCGCCGTCCACGACAGCGTCATCTCCGACCTCCTGGGCGACGCTCGTAGCCCCCTTCTCCTTCAGCAGGCCGAGCAACTCGATCTTGTAGGTCTGGTTCAGCTCCTTCATCCGCCCGATGGCGTCGTCGATCGGGACTTCCTCGCGATCGAACTTGAGCTTCTGCTTGCGCAGCTGCTTCATCCGCGCCTCGATCTTGGCGAGGTCCTCCTCGCCGAGCGAATCGGGCACCAGCACATCGTAGTAGAACCCGTTCTCGATCGCCGGGCCGACGCCGAACTTGGTCTCCGGCCAGAGCGACTGGATCGCCGCGGCCATCAGATGGGCGGCGGAATGCCGCATGGTCTCGAGACTTGGGTCTTGGGCCGGGTTCACGATCGGTCGCTCCAGGAGGGAATCGCGGAAACAATCTAGCGTATGCGTC
>JAZDLC010000429.1:0-2325 GCA_043802345.1 Planctomycetota bacterium
TCGTAGAACCGCTTGATCGATTTCAGGTTGCTCCAGCGGATGGTGCGACAGGACCGCCAGCACGCACGCCCATGTAAGGTTACGCTTCACCGATTAGGTCTCCTTACGACGTGGGTTCGTGGTCCGTTGAGTGTTGGAATCCGGCCGGTAAATGTCAGCTTGAACGCATACGCAGGACTCTCATGGGGCGCCTTGGGCTGCACGTTGATCGTCAGACCCTCGGCATCCTGGCGGTAGGTCAATTTACCCGGAGTGCCCAGCAGTGACACGTCCACCAAGGTTCTCAGGTCGATCCGCGAGGCGCCGAGGGTCGTGATCCGAAGCGCATCGTTGGACCAGCCAAGATTGATGATGTACAGAACGGTGTTTTCCTGGGTGTGTCCCACCCGTTCTACGCGATTCAGGGCGGGCGATGGCGGGCGCGCCGAGGCGCCGGCCCGTAGACCGACCAGTCGAGGTACTTTACGGCCTGGTAGATTCGGAGGAAGTCTTCTCGGCTGTCGTCGGTGCGGAATCCGTCGTGCTCCTGCTCGAGACGGCGAAGGGTGCGCATGCCTGATTCCGCCAGGGAGTTCCGTTGGACCCCTTTCTCACGCAGGTAGGTCGTGGCCTCGTCGAACGTGTCGTCGAGGAACTTCAGGGCCCGTTCGTGGTGCTTGGACTCCGAGGCATAGCCCTCAGCTTTCAGGGCGTCGAGCGCCTTTCGAGCCTCCGTCTCGTCTTTGCTGCCATCGAAGATCTTCCACACTCCGCAGAGGAAGGTCCGGATCCTGCCGACCTTCTGGTCTGCGGAGCAGATCTCGGCCAGTGTCTGGCGTTCGTCGTCCTTCAGGTTCTTCTCGGATTTGAAGAGGATGTGCCGGTTCTTCCAGAGCGCGTCGGCGAGAGCCTTCAACTTCGCCTTGTACCAAGGGGTTTCGGACTCCTCGGCGTTTGCCTTGATGGCCCGGCGCCTCGCGACGAAGAACTTCCAGAGGTGCCGCCAGACATTCTGGATGATGTGGAAGAGATCGAGTTGGATCCGCACGCCCGGGAACACCTGGGGAATCGCGTTTCGGTACGCCCGGCAGGTGTCGATGTAGAACGTCTTGATTCCCAGCCCGCGATCCCGAAGCCACTCGAGGAAGACCTTCACAGCCTCTTCGGTTCTTTCCACCACGCGTTGCGTTGCGACGATCCGACCGTGCTCGTCCTTCAGCACCAGAACGCAGCCGGGGCCTGCTCGACCTCTGGGAAAGATCTCGTCGAAGTGTCCCTCGGTGATCGGCTTCTGCTCATTGAGGATCTGGACCATCTCCGCCTTCGAGGGGAGCTGAGCGGCGACATCCTTGACCCACCGCGCCAGGGCGGACTTCGAGGTGCAGACGCGGAAGAGTTCCTGGAGGAGCCACGCTACCCGTCGGTAACCGATGGCGCCGATCACGGCCAGGAGAACGGCAGCCCGCTTGACAGCCTGGGAGACCCCAGAGTGCGAATCCAAGCCGCGGATCGGCGGCGAGTAGTGGACCCGGGCACCGTCGGGACCGACGTACCAGGCGTCGGCGGTGGTCACGCGGTATCGGATCGGCCACGGGAAAGAAGACAGTTCCTGAGCCTCGTACGTCCGCGCGTCCTTGCTCCAGTGGAGCTTCACTCCACGGCCGATGCCGAGGATCTCCCTGTGCTTCAGCCTCCGGGCATCGAGCAGGATCACCGCGACGCCGTTCTCGAACTCGGTGCCCACCACCGCCTCGGGGTTGTCCTCCAACACGGCCGTCGTGATGGGGACCTTGAACGTAACGGCCATACTCCTCTCCTGAGCCTGGCTCAGGAGAGGGGGAGACCTGAGCCGTCCTACTCAGGAGGAGATCGGCTGCTTGTTCCGATAACTTGAGGGCTTACCAGCCAGATTCCCGTAGAACGGGTGGGACACACCCGAATTTCTGCTCTCCAGCGAACACAATGAGATCGTAGGCGAAGCTTCGTTTTGGCGGGGCGAGAAGTTTCGGCACCAGAGGATGCCAGGTTCGCTGATCGTCGCATGCTGGGCAAACCTTGATCGTTTCTTTGATCCAGAAGGTTCCGCAGCGCATCGAGATGATCCTCCTTGCCTCCGTGGTCTTCAGGACATGAAGGGATGCGCCGCAGCGTGGGCAGCAATCGATCGGCGGATCAAGGATGATGCAGCAACTCGCCAGAGAGAAACCCAGGGCCAGAAGCGCAGCTTGCACCTTGGCAGCGGCACCGACAAGCTCCAAAAGCACTAACGGGAGCCTGTTATCTTTTTTTTTGATGCCGTAGCGGGCAAGAAACTCGGTGAGTTCCAGCATTGTTGCCGGATGTCCT
>JAZDLC010000430.1:0-4041 GCA_043802345.1 Planctomycetota bacterium
TGGACGGCGCCAACCTGATCGCGACCGATATCCCGCTGCTCGCCACCGGGAAGTACAAGGTGAACATCCCCGGACCTTTGGGCGCGCGCTACAAGGTCTGGATCACGCCCACTCCCCCGACCGTCTCGGCGAGCGTCGAACTGCAGTAGTCCCGCCGGGGTGGCACGGCAGCCCGGGTCCGGAGCGCCTTTCTCTCTGGTTGCACCCGCAAGCCGCTCCATGAGCACTCAGCCCGATTCCTCTCTCATGCTATAAGACGATCGAATACCGTGGCAGGCCATGGTGCGAGCCCGGCGGTCGCCGCGCCGCCCGCCTGTTCGAGATGAGAGTTGCCAAGAATGCCGAGCGTGCTCGATCAGATCCGTCCCTTCCTGACCCGGGTCAAGAACCCGGCTCAGTATGTGGGCGGTGAGTGGAACCGCGTCCTGAAGGACCCGGAGAAGGTGCTGTTGCGGGCCGCGGTCGCCTTTCCCGATCTCTACGCAGTGGGCATGTCCCACCTCGGGATCAAGGTTGTTCACGGCGTGCTGAACACCCTCGATGAGGTCTGGTGCGAGCATGCGTTCGCCCCCTGGCCGGACATGGGATCGGAACTCCAGACCAGGGGCATACCGCTCTTCACCGTCGAATCGCACACCCCTCTCAACGAGCTGGATCTGCTGGGCTTCTCGCTTCAGAGCGAGTTGACCTACACCAACGTGCTCTACATGCTCGACCTGGGCCAGGTGCCGCTGCTTGCGCGAGAGCGAGGCGAGGCCGACCCGATCGTGATCGCCGGCGGGTCCGGCGCGTCGCACCCCGAGCCGATGGCCGACTTCATCGACATCTTCCTCCAGGGAGATGGCGAGGAGGCGGTCGTATCGCTCGCGGGAACCCTGCTGGATGCGAGGCGGGCCGGCCTGGACCGGGAGGCGCAGCTCCTCCGGGTCGCAAGGCAGCACGACTTCTGCTACGTGCCGCGCTTCTTCGATCCGGAGATGACGTCTTGCGGCCGCTACCTCGGCCTGCGTCCGACCCTTCAAGGCCTCCCCTCTCCGATCCGCGCGGCCTGCGTGTCGGACTTCGAGAACGCCTTCTATCCGACCGCCCCGATGGTCCCCACGGCGCGAGTGGTGCAGGACCGGATCATCCTGGAGATCATGCGCGGCTGCGCCAGGAGCTGCCGCTTCTGCCAGGCCGGCATGATGAAGCGGCCGATCCGGTACCGCACGCCGGAGAAGCTCGTGGGCCAGGCACTGGAGGCGATCCACTCGACAGGGTACGGCGAGGTCTCGCTGCAATCCCTCTCCAGCGGCGACTACCCCGAGGTCGAGGCGCTGCTGGAACTCTGCGATGCGGCCTTTGCCAGGGACCGGGTCAGCCTGGCCATGCCTTCCCTCCGGGTGACTCAGCAGCTGGCGCTGCTTCCGGGCCGCATGAAGAGCGTACGCAAGTCCGCGCTCACCATGGCGCCCGAAGTGGCCACCGACCGCCTGCGGAAGATCATCAACAAGGAGATCCTGAACGCCGATCTCTACGCCGCCGCCGCGGCCGCCTTCGAGAACGGCTGGGACCAGGTCAAGCTGTACTTCATGATCGGCGTGCCCGGAGAGACCCGGGAGGACCTGGCTGCCATCTGGGAGATGGCGAGCCGCGTCTCACGCCTCCGGAAGCAGGTCACCGGAAAGGCGGACGCGAAAGTCAGCGTGAGCGTGTCGACCTTCATTCCAAAGGCGTTCACGCCGTTCCAGTGGGCTCGAATGCTGGCAATCGACGAGATCCGGGAGCGGCAGCAGATTCTGCGCGACCTGAGCCGGAACAGGCGGGTGCGCTTCAGCTTCCACATGGCGGAAGCATCCACTCTGGAAGGGGTCATCGGCCGGGGGGATCGCCGGGCCGGCGCCGCGATTCTGTCCGCCTACAGGAAGGGCGCCCGCTTCGACGCCTGGGACGAGTGCTTCAGGTGGGAGACCTGGCAGGAGGCGTTCGAGGAATCCGGCGTCGATCCGCGGGAACTGGTGAACCGAACGCTGGATCCAGATGACGCTCTTCCATGGGATCACATCGAGACCGGGGTCGCGAGGAGCTGGCTGCGGCAGGAGTGGGAGCGGGCGCTGGCAGGGGTTGCGACTCCGGACTGCCTTGGCCAGCGATGCAACCGCTGCGGGTTGGACGTGAAGGTCTGCGCCGAACTGAAGGCGGGTTTCCGGAAGGCGGTCACGGAGTGAGGGAGTTCCGGCCTCTCCTTGCCTACCTTCCCCGGCACAGGAAAGCGGTGCTGCTGGGAATGGGCACCATCCCCTTCGCCCGCCTGCTCGACCTGGCGATTCCCTGGATCATCGGCAGGGGCGTGGATGAGCTGAGCCGGGGCGAGCTGACCTTCTCCCTGAGATCGTATTTCCTGCTGCTGGTGGGGCTGGCGCTGGTGAAGGGGACCGCGAAGTACCTGATGCGGTACCTGGTGGTGGGAGCCTCCAGGCGGTTCGAGCAGGAGTTCCGGGACGACATCTACCGTCACATCCTCACCCTGTCCCCAAGGTGGTTTCAGCAGATGCGCAGCGGCGACCTGATGGCGCGCATGACCTGGGACGTGGAGGCGGTCCGCATGCTGGTGGGGCCCGGCATGATGTACATCACCGAGACGCTGTTCATGCTCCCGGCGATCCTGATCCTGGGCATGTACGACTGGTTTCTGGCGGCGCTGGTCTCCGGTCCGCTGGCGCTGATCGTCTTCTCCATGTACCACTACGCGGGGCAGATTCACGAGGAGTCGACGAAGGCCCAGGAGAGGCTCTCCGACCTCTCGAGCGTCGCTCAAGAGAACTTCGCCGGAGTGCGCGTGGTCCGGGCCTTCGCCGGTGAGGAGGGACAGGCGGAGAAATTCCGCGAGACCTCCGCGGCCTACTGCGAACAGGGCATTCGCGCGGCCAGGGTGCGGGGGCGCAACTGGACGCTGATGCTCACGGCCAAGGACCTGGGCCTGCTGATCCTGCTGTCGGCCGGTTGCTACCGGCTGATGATTGGGCAGATCACCATCGGCCAGTTCTGGGTCTTCATGTCGTACCTGGGCCTGCTGTTCTGGCCCATGGTGGCGCTGGGATGGATGGTGGGAATGGTCCAGCGGGGTCGCGCCTCCATGCGGCGCCTGAATGCCATCCTCGCGGAGGAGCCGGCCATCCGCTCCTCTCCGGGCGACTATTGCCCCGATGAAGTCCGGGGCGAGATCGAGTTCAAGAACTTGCGCGTCACCCTGGGTGGTCGAGAGGTGTTGTGCGGGATCGATCTGCGGGTGGAGGCGGGTACGGTGCTCGGGCTGACCGGATCGATCGGGGCGGGCAGGTCGACCCTGGCCCAGGTGCTGCCGAGGCTGGTCGACGTGGAACCGGGCCAGGCGTTCCTGGACGGGGTCGACGTCACAAGGTGGGACGTGACCAGACTGCGCCGGTCGATCGGCTTCGTTCCCCAGGAAGCGTTTCTGTTCGCCGACTCGCTCCGCGCCAACCTGGCGCTCGGCCGGGAAGACGGCGACGAGGAGGCGATCTGGCGAGCCCTGCGATCCGCGAAGGTGGAACAGGAGTTCCTGGAACTCCCGCGGGGGCTCGATTCGGTGGTGGGGGAGCGGGGCGTGACCCTCTCCGGCGGGCAGCGGCAGCGAGCGACGATTGCCAGGGCCCTGGCGGCCGAGCCAGCGATTCTCATCTTCGACGACTGCCTGTCAGCGGTGGATGCCGAGACCGAGGCGGAGATCCTGAAGGATCTCACCTCCGCCATGAAGGGGAAGAGCTGCATCCTGATCTCCCACAGAGTGTCCGCGCTCTCCCAGGCGGATACCGTTTGCGTGCTGAAGGACGGAATGATCGTGGAGCAGGGCCGGCCGGATGAGCTGCTCGAGCGAGGCGGAAGCTACCGCGACCTGTACCTGCGCCAGCAGGACGAAGACGCCCTGGAGCGGTCATGAGCGAACACATCGACGAGCATCACGACTACGAGAGCGTGGGGAAGGCGCTCGACCTCCGGCTGATCCGCCGCCTGCTGCCTTTTGCGCGCCCGGACGCCCGCGTC
>JAZDLC010000431.1:0-2393 GCA_043802345.1 Planctomycetota bacterium
GGGGGTCAACGTCGACGACACGTCGTAGACCGTCAGGCCGGTGACGCAGACCGCGGATGTGGCGGTGAATAGACTGTCTAGCAAGTCAACCGGCCTCCGGTGAAGACCAGGCAGGGAGAGAACGGCCGCGCCCACCAAGACTCCCAGCCCGAAGGTCAGGGCCGGCAACAGCACTACCGGCACGCGCAGATTCGAGAGCCAGCGGTTGGCCAGGAGCAGGGCCTTGACCCAATCCCCCGCGAATCCCAAGAGCATGACGGTCAGGTACAGCTCGCTGGCGATGAAGGATGCGCTGGTCGGACCGAGTGCGCCGCCCGCATGCCACGCGGCCACGCCCGAGAGTTCCAGCAGGATCAGGAGCAGAATGACGTAGCGGAATGGATGGCGGACGAGGTAACGCCAGGGATCGGCCACCCAGAGCAGGCGGGCCAGCGATTCCAGGAAGAGTCCGGTGGGGAGAATCGCCGCCCAGAGCGAGAGGAGCACCTTCGGGATCGGAAGGGCGGGAAAGCCGAATCGCAACACCACCATGGTCAGCGCCGCCAGGGCGAGGCCGGCGGAAACTCTATCCAGACGGCGGAGGAGGTGTTCCCCGCGCTGTTTCATCTGCGGGGTCGGCGGGCGCAAGTGATGGAAACCTCCGACTTGAGAATACGGGAATACGGGATCCAGAGATCTCCTCCCTCGTGGGACACCAAGACCTGGGCGAGGCCCAGACTCCGGACTTCATAGGACCGGCCATCGATCCGCACGACGTCTCCGGCACGAATCGTATGCACGATGTTCAGGTAGATGCCGCAGGCGATCTCCTCGGTGACCGGCCGCAGGGCGACCAGACCGGAGAGGATCGTCACGAGCAGCACCCCCACGGCGAAGAACCGCGGGGCGCCGGGATAGGGAAAGAGCACCAGAAACAGGGCTGTGAGCCAGATGGCGATCCGGAGCGGAATGTGAATCGCCGGATCCGAGAGAGGATCGACCGGGCCGTGGATCCGGCGTCGCCGGGCCAGGTGGCGGTTCAGCCAGCCGGCGACAAGCAGCACCACCGCGGAGTAGATCAGGAGGATCAACCCGCGGGCCGTCTCTCCCAGAACCTCGAAAGCGGGGCCGAGGATGCGCCCAACCAACGTGTAGGCCAGCGCCCGCGTGTCCGGAAAGAGGGCAAACCAGATGAAGGAGACCACCAAGACGATGATAGAGAAGACGGTGAGCCTCTCTACGGCGGTCAGGAAGTTCACGAAACGCCGCAGCCGCGCCTCCGAGCCGCCGTGTCCCCGCCGTTCGGCCAGAAGAGCGAGCCGGCGCCGCACGGACGGCCGCCACTGACGCTCCCAGCGCCGCAGGCCGAGGCGCGTCATCCTCAGGATGACCAGGAGAAGGAACGGAAAGACGATTCCGAGAAAGAGGCGCAGCAGGAGCACTTCCTCACGCCCAAAGTCGGGGCGCCGCTGCGGCGCGACCAGAATCTCGCGGAGGGCGAGAGCGTTGGCCAGAGCGGAGGACGAAGTGTCGGCGCGATTCTCCGGGCAAACGCGCACGACCAACATCGTGTCCAGAGCCAGCATCCCCGCTCCTTGCTCCTCCCAGAGCCGCAGCCGCTGGGGATCGATCAGTCGGTCCCGCGTCTCGAGCAGGGCTTGCCGGATTTGGTACGCCTCGGCCCGGGCAGCACCGCTGTCCGCGCCGATGCTCCAGTAGACGGTGGTGGAATCAAGAATGACGGGATAGCGGTAATCAAGGGGAGCGCCGGATGCCAGAGAAGCGCGAGAGGCCAGCAGAAGGAGCCCGGCGGCTGTCCAGAACGCCCGAAACCACATCAAGGCTGCACCCCCACTCCCTCGTCCACCGCCCTCTTCGCCTCGCCCCGCGGCGTCCGCGACAGCTTGATCAGATGGGCCGTCATCCAGAGATTGGTGGCCACGACGACGAACATGGCCAGGCTGAGCCAGGTGCCCGAGCTGTCGCCCGTCTGCTTCTCTAGCAGGAACATGAGCACCGCGGTCGCCAATCCTCGGGGGAGCATGATCTGGAGGACATGGCGGTTCGCCCCCGAGACTCGCGTGGTCCAGCCAAGAAGCTGCACCGCCAGCCCCCGCGCCGCGAGCACCGCCACTATGATCAGGATGGTGGCCAGCCACAGGCGCATATCAGCTCCGGGCCAGCGGAAGATGACTCCCAGATACACGAAGAAGAAGCTGCGGACCAAGAAAGAGACCTCGGCATGCGACTCGGCGATCCGGGGGTGAAGGACGACGCCACTGGTGGCGAAGAGGGCGGCCACCCGGTCCCGCATGCGGGGATGGAATAAGCCAAGAATCGTCTCGCCGTTGGCCAGAACCATCCCGAAGATCAGAACCGCCACCGCCCCGCTGCCGTGGAACTGCTCCACGCCG
>JAZDLC010000432.1:0-8621 GCA_043802345.1 Planctomycetota bacterium
CGCATCTTCTGGTCGCCGCAACCAGAGATCGGTGTCGAGGATGAAAGTCGCCGGGCCCTGGTTGACCAAGCTCAACTGCATTTCCTCTCCGAACCGCCCCTGCTCGACTGTAAGTCCATGGCCCTCCAGTAGTCGCACGAACTGCTCAAGAAGGCGGGACGCACGTTCCGGTCTCTCGGCCCGGTCGAACCCGGGCCGCCGCCCCTTCTTCAGGTCTGCCAGCAGCGTGAACTGGGAGACGACCAGAACGCCGAGGCCGAGGTCGCACAGGCTGAGGTTCATCTTCCCATTCTCGTCCTCGAAGATCCGGAGCTCAGCGACTTTGCGCGCCAGGATCTCCACGGCAGCGGAATCGTCCCCTCTTCTCGCACCCACCAGCACCACCGCTCCTCGTCCCACCGAGCCCACGGTTTTCCCCGCGACACGGACTTCGCCGCGCGTAACCCGCTGGACGACTGCAATCAACGAATCGCCTCCGCGTGCAATCGCTGCTCCTCCATCCGCAGCTCGAGTTCCGACAGCCGCACGGGAGCGTACAGCAGCCGGTCGGCGATCGACTGCCGTTCCGCCTGCTCCCCCGCGAGGGCCATGAACTTCCTGAAGCAATCGCCTGCCAGATCCGGCTGGTCAAGCTGTTCCTGGTAGAGCATTCCCAGATTGAACAAGGCAGACGGCTCTTTCGCGCAGACAGAGAGGTAGAGCGATTCCGCGGCGTGGTACTTCTGCTGCTCGGTGAGGCAGACCGCCAGACCGACCACGGCCGCGGTCATGCCGCCATCGATGTCGAGCAGAACGCGATACAGTTCCTCCGCCTCGTCCGGTCGGTGCAGCTCCCGGTGCGTGATCGAGGCCAGGTTGTAGAGCGCCGTCAGATTTCCTCTCTGGTCGCGGAGATACAGCTCGTAGTCACTGGCCGCGCCCTCGAAGTCCGCCAACTGGTCTCGCACGTAGGCCCGATGAAGCCTGGCGTTCCGATGGGCCGGATGGACCTCCAGGGCCCGGGTGAAGAGCTCTTCCGCTTTCTCGAAGCGCCCCGCCCGCGCCTCCAGGACTCCCAGACCATGAAGCGCCCAGGGGTGCTCCGGCGCGCGCTCCAGGGCGCGCAGCAGCAGCCTTTCTGCCGCCTCGCCCTCCTCGAGTGGGAGCAGGCGCGCCAGCAGAACGCAGGCAGCGGGATCATCCTGGCGCTCGTGGACGGCCTGCCGGGCTTCCGCCAGTACCTCCTTCTCGAGCGAAAGAGCCAGCCGGGTCTCCTGGCGGGCCAGGAGCGCGGGAAAGCAATCCGGCTGATAGGCCAGCGCCCGCTCCAGCGTGCGCAGGGCGGCCTCCGCCTCGCCATCCTCCAACAGTCGCTCCGCGTCCGTCACCAGATCGCGGACCGCCTGGGACGCCGGCAACCCTGGAACTGGCGGCCTGGGGGCGGAGCTGCAAGCCGGAATAACCTGCAGCAGCCCCAAGAGAGCCAGGAAAAGCCCAGATCCTTTCAGCGCGAACCTCCTCGCACCGGAATCTCCCGGCCATCCTTGAGGTAGGACTTGATCTCGTGATTCCTGAGCACGATCCGATCGGCGGTCACGTCCAGTCCGTCACCGCGGAAGTGGGCCACGCCATTGGCGACCATCAGCAGGATCGGCGGTTGCTCCTGTTCCTTCAGGAGCGGCACATCGCTGAAGACCACTTCGATCTGCTCCCTGGCCTGGATCCTCATGTTGCGGAAGGAGACCGAAACCGGGTTGCGGCCACCCTGGGAGCCGCGATTCCTCAGCGTGATCCGGTCCGGCGTGATCTCCTTGGTGTGGAAGTCCTCGTCGATGATCGGGGCAAGATCCCTGCGATATGCCCGCACAGCCTCGATCAGGACCCGATCCGCCGAGAGTTCGGTGGGAGACTCGATGAAGCGCTCGTACCGGTACGCCTCCGGCGGGAGCACCACCATCGGTCCCACGTCCTCCTCGGTGATACAGCCGGCGGAAAGACCCAGGGAGAGCAGGAGCAGCAGCAAAGAAGCTCTTCTCGTCATGAGCGCGACCCCTCAGATGAAAAAGGTGTACGCACGATTTTCGCGTCTTCATTCGCAAAGTCGAACGCTTTCGCGGGCCGTTGGAATTCGATTGATCTACTACCGGGCTCCACATATCTTCCGTCCACCCAATGGGCTGGGAGCGGCGGATTGGCGCGCTTTTGGAGCCTGTGCGAGCCCATCTCTCTTGGTGGCGAGACCGACCACGAACTGGATTCTCCGCGCGCTGCTGCTGGTGGCCGCCTCCGGCTGTTCGGGAATCGAAGGGGATCTCGACCTTTCACCACTCTTCCGCACCGCCCAGCATCCGAACGCCGGCTACACCGACACCGACGCTCTCGGCCCCCTGCTCACCCATGTCACCGACGGCAGCACCTCTGAGTTCGGGATCCGGCCACTCTTCATGACCACCACTCGCCCCTGGCGGGGCAAGGAAGGCGGGGAGGATGAGGTCGTGACCTCGTTCATCGCGCCTTTTGGGAAGTACCATTCCAACCCGAGAACCACCCAGTTCCGCTTCTGGCCGCTGCTCTGGTACACCCGTGAGCGCACCGGCGCCGGCGGGATCGACACTGATTTCCTCTTCTTCCCGCTCCTGCTCACCGGCACGTCCACGCCGCCTCCTGGGGCCGAGGGGGCCGGAGAGCGCTCAGAAGGGTACTTTGCCCTCTTCCCGCTCATCGGCCAGGTCAACTCGTTCGTCGGGTACGACAAGTTCCAGTTCCTGGCCTGGCCGCTGCTCCAGCGGCTCACGAAGCAGGTCTTCGATGAGGAAGAGGCCTTCACCTCGGTGGCGCTCCTCTTCGGCTTCACGACCGGAGCGCCCCGGGGCGGGTCATGGCATCTGCTGCCGCTCTATTATCAGAGCGCCTGGACCTATCCCCCCTTCCGCGCGCCACAGTACCCGGAAGGGGCCGATCCCTCCAAACCGTTGCCGCGCTACGACAAGCGCAGCTACCTGTGGCCGTTTGTCCACTACCAGAAGCTTCAGCTCGACCGCGGGCCGGGGAAGGAGACCGAACTCTTCGCGATCTGGCCGCTCTTCAAGCGCGAGAAGTCGTACGACCACGAGTTCTGGACCATCCTGTGGCCGCTCTTCCGCTACAACGTGGAGCGCCCACTCGACCGGGAGAGCGGTCAGGCCGCGCAGACGGAGGAGGCCGGCACGGGCGAGGACAACCTGCTCATGCACATCCTGAGCCAGGCGGTCTTCAACTACGAGCGGACCCAGGACTACCTGCGCAGGAGGTTCCTGCTCCTCTTGTACGCCGACTACACCAGCCTGCCGACGAGTCGGCGCAATCGGATCGACTCCATCGCCATCCTCCAGCCGATCGGCTACTGGAGCCGCTCAGCCCAGAGGCTGGAGGCTGACGGAGGGTACCGGGACGACTCGGTCTACGTGCTCGCACCCTTCTTCCAGACGAGCAAGCGCTCCTACCTTGCTCCCAACGGGAAGGAGACCGGCGCCACCGACCGTTTCACCAAGCTCTGGCTGGTATTCAGCTACCAGTCGCGGGAGGACGGCTTCCGGGATATCAGCGCCATCCCGCTGCTGCCCCTGCGGATCGAGAAGTACGTGAAGGACTTCAACGACGCCTTCGGTGTGTTCCTGAACCTCTACCGGTACGAGCGCGCCCCCAAGGAACTGGGCGGCTACAGCCGGCACACGGTCTTCATGAATCTGGTCAAGGCGTACTCGGACGAGCATGAGAGCAGCCTGAGCATCCCCTTGCTGTTCACCACGCGCACGGTCACCGAGAAAGGCATCACGAGGTACTCGCGCCGCTTCCTGTCCGGTCTGTTTGGCTGGGGGGGCGCAGATGGCCCGGACGGCCAGTCCTCCCGGTCGCTACTATTGTTCTGGATTCCGATCGACTTCGGCTAGCGGGAGCAGCAAACCAACAGCGTGGATCTCCTTCAATTCACAGGCCAGTTCCTGAGGCAGTCGATCAACGGCGCCGGCTACACAGTCCAGCTCTTCCTGAGCTCGGTCGTGCGGATGCCGCGGGCCGTGCTGCGGCTGCGCATGCTGCTGGATCAGATGTACACCTGCGGCATCAAGCCGCTGCCGGTGGTCGTGGTGGTCGGGGTGTTCACGGGGATCATCCTGGCGTACCAGACCGGGCTGGAGCTGGACCGTTTCGGCCAGCGGGAGAAGATCGCGGACATCATCGGCATCGTGCTCTGCCGGGAGATGGGCCCGTTCATCACCGGCATCATCCTGACCGCCAGCGTGGGCGCGGCCATGGCGGCGGAGCTCGGCACCATGAAGGTCTCGGAGGAGATCGACGCCATCGAGTGCATGTCGATCGATCCGATCGAGTTCCTGGTCATGCCCCGGATCCTGGCCCTGGCGCTGCTGGCGCCGATCCTCACCTTCATTGGCGACGTGGTCGGCGTGATCGGAGGCGGCTTCATCAGCGAAAGCCAGCTCCAGATACCATGGAACCTCTACATCCGGGGAGTCGTCGACTCGCTCTCCGGATCGGCGGACGTCACCGGTCTGCCGAAAGATCTGTTCGTGGGGCTCGGCAAGGCGATCGTCTTCGGCCTCACCATCGCCACGGTCGGCTGCTCATCCGGGCTGCGCACCAGCGGCGGCGCTCTCGGCGTGGGCCGGGCCACCCGCGGTGCGGTGGTGGTCTCGTTCATCCTGATCATCGTGTTCGGCTACTTCATGACCTGGTTCTTCTACCCGTGATACACCTCGAGAAGATCAACAAGTCGTTCGGCTCCCGCCGGGTGCTCATCAACTATGAGCTCCAGGTGAAGGAGGGGGAGACCTTCGTCATCATGGGGCCGTCGGGGATTGGCAAGAGCGTCACGCTGAAGCACATCGTCGGCCTGCTGCGGCCCGACTCTGGCAGGGTCGTCGTGGCTGGCCAGGAGGTCTCTTCCGCTTCCGGCGGCCTGCTGCGCAAGATCCGGTCGGAGATCGGCTACCTGTTCCAGAATGGGGCGCTGCTGAACTGGATGACCGTGGGCGACAACGTGGCGCTGCCCCTCAGGGAAGGGCATGGCCAGCGGCTGAAGGCGGTGGAGATCGAGCGCATGGTGCTCGAGAAGCTGGCCACGGTGAACATGGCCACCGAGCGCGACAAGCTCCCTGCGGAGATTTCGGGCGGCATGCGCAAGCGGGCTGCTCTGGCCCGGGTGCTGGTGACGGAGCCGAAGATCATCCTGTACGACGAGCCGACGGCCGGCCTTGATCCGCGCATGTCGTCGACCATCAGCAATCTGATCACCAGTGTACAAAGCCGCTTCGGCGTCACCTCGATCGTGGTCACCCACGACCTGGCGCACGCCTACGACGTGGGCGACCGCATCGGCATGATGCATCTCGGGCGCCTGATCGAAATCGGGACACCCGAGGAGATCCGCCGCTCCAAGAACCCTGTTGTCCGTGACTTCATCGAGGGGCGTCCGATCCTCTCGGTGGACGAGGAAACCAAGCTCGGCATGCATTTGCCGTGAGCATCCGGAGGCCGTAATGCCCAAAGGATCGAGCAGATCCCGAGACCTGATTCTCGGCATCCTCTTCTTCGGTGGTCTATTCGCGCTGGGGTACATGACCACCCAGCTGCGCGACCTCCCGGGAGTCGGCGAACGGCAGTTCCTGAACGTGGTGTTCGAGGACGTCTACGGCGTGCGCAGGGAGGACTCGGTCCTGGTCTACGGCACCCGCTACGGACGGGTCAGCCGGATCGAGCCGATCGTTCGCAAGGCATGGGAGGCCGCCGACCGCGCTTCGCCCATCGCCCAGGGCGGCCCGGAGGGATTCCTCCCGAACGTGCTGATGGTGATCGAACTGGACGTGCCTCTCAAGCTCCACGAGGGGTACAGGATCTTCGCCGAGGACTCGAACCTGCTGGGCGGGAAGGTGGTGACGATCTGGCCGGGCGATCCGGGAGCGGCCGAGATCGATCCGGGACCTGTCGACTCCACCAGACTGGATGGAGCGAACGCGGATGATCTGAAGCAGATCATGCTGGCGGGCAGCCTGAAGCCGCATCCGATCAACGCTCTTGGCAAGCTGGTCGAGGATAATCTCGACTCGGTCAACGAGATCGTCGAGAACCTGCGGATCGCCTCGGCTGGCCTGGACGACGAGAACAGGAAGGGCGCGATCGGCTATCTCTTGACCAACGAGCAGGCGCGCGAGAGGGTTGAGAACATCGTGGCCGCGCTGGACGAGATGGCCGGCCAGGTCAAGCAACCGGGCAGCCTGATGAACGATCTGTTCTACGAGACGCCGCTCAGGACGAACCTGAACGAGACGGCGACTCGTTTGCGGCAGCTCACCGAGCGGGCCAACCAGCCGGACACGCTGCTGGGATCGCTGGTGACGGCCGACTCTCCGCTCAAGACCGACATCGACCGGATCGTCACCCAGTTGGCGGAACTGGTCGAGAAGGCGGGCCGGCCCGATTCGATGATCGGCAAGCTGATGGACGATTCCGAGAACTCGATCGGCGTCAAGACCGAACGTCTCGTCGCCTCGGTGGGCGACATGGTGGAGGCCAGCAAGAACAACGTCGACTCCCTCTTCTACAACCTGTTCTACGGCGACCTGGGCGGCACCGTCCGCCGGGCCGCCGACAACATCGACGGAGTGGTCGATTCGTTCAGCCGGAACGTGATGCGGCCGATCGAGAGCTCCAGCGGCGTGCTCGGCTACCTGATCAACGACAAGGATGCCAAGCTGAAGCTGGACCGGCTGATCTCCGCGACCCTGGGAATCGTCGAGGATGCCCGGGAAGCGGCGCCGATCACGTCGCTGGGATCGTTCATCTTCGGCGGTTTCTAGCGACACGGCAGAGATCCGTGCGTCACCTGTTCCTTCAGCGGGCTACGAGCGTCCTGCCCGGGGCGGCCGCCGGGCTGCTCCTGAAGGATGTGGTCCTGCTCGCCGGCCGGGTCTCCGGCCACGACCTCGGAGCGCTCTCGTTCCTGCTCTGGCCGCTGCTCGCCAGCGGCCTTCTCGGCCTGCTTTCCGCCCGCTTCCTGACCAGCCGCCACCGGTTCTTGAAAGAACACCTCTCCTCCCTGGTAGGTCTCCTGCTGATTCCGGTTCTCCTGCTGGAGCCGACCGGCCGGACCGGACTGCTGGAGCTCGCCGCAAGGATTCATGGGCCGGACGTCACCCGGACTCACTTCCTGTGGGGCGTCGCCTTGACGGCGTTGCTCCTGGGGGGAATCTCCTCCTTCCTGCTGGGAGCAGCCCTCGCCAGTTCAGCGGCCGCGCGCGGCGAGCGGTTCTCCTGGCTCGCGGCCGCGGCAGGCGCCCTGATCGCCCCGCTGCTCCCCGTACCGGAACCGCGCGTTGCGGCCGGCCTGCTGGCCCCGGTCGGGCTGGTCCGTCCGCGCGCGGCCGGGATCCTGGTCGGCCTGGCGGCGCTCTTCCTGCTGCCGTCGCGACAGGCGGAATGGGAAACCCCCTACCTGCTGGATGATCCGATTCGCCTGGCGTCCGGAGCGGACGGACCTCCGCCTGCCGACTCGGACTGCATTGACGGCCGGCCGTGGCAGATGGACGCCCCTCCCGGCTGGCCCTACTCCGGATCGCCGCTGATCGAGTGCGCGCGGTTGGTGAAGCGGCTCGCGGGTGATGGACCGCTGGTGCTGCTCGGTGCGGAGGCGGGCAGGCTCGAGCCGTCGGTCGTGAACCAGGCCCGGCCGGACGAGGCGCATTCGGCGGTGATGCTGTTGCCCTCTCTCTTCGCCGACCCCTCCGTTGGATTGCTGCGCGCAAGGCTGCTGCTGAAAGACCTTGCTGACCGGCTCGAGCCGGGGCAGCCGCTTGCGGCTTGCGTCGATCTCCAGGAGGTGACCTTCCTCGATCTGGCGATTGTCGCGCGCATGGTGCAAGAAGCGCTGGCAGAACCGGTCACTCTCCTGCACGGAACGACCTGCCTGTTCGTCGCAGAGCAGGGAGGGACCGATCAGCGCCGGGTCTTCGATCAGGCCGCGGGCGGTGACCTCATGCCGCTCTTCACCGTCAGCGCGACCCGGGGGTTCATCACCAGCGCGGCCGGGACCCGCTGCGAACACCTCCTGCTCGGGGCGGGCCGGTCCCGTCTGGCCACCCGCCAGCCGGACCGGGCCGCGGTCACCTTGCACCGACTCTGCCGGCGGGCCGATGCGCCCGGCTTCGACTTCCTGAAGGCCGAACTGGCGATCGCCATTCTCGAAGATGGCGCCCGGCGGGAGGATCGAATCCTCTCCTACTTGCGCCGGGCCGACGAACCGCTCGCCAACAGGCTTTCACGGGAGCGGGCCGCGGCCCGGACCAGGCTGCGGGACGAACTGCGGCTCCGGCTGGAGAGCGCTCCGTTCGACGCCGACATTCACCACCGGCTCGGCCGGATCCTGGCCCGGGGCGGCCAACCGATCGAGGGAATCGACCACCTGACACGCGCCATCCGACTCCGGCCGAAGCAACTCGATGCGGCCGTCGAACTGGCCCACGCCTACCTGCTGGCCGAAGAGCGGGGCGAGCGCCGCCCCACTCCGACTGGGCCGATCGACGGCTGCCGCTATCTCTTCTACGCCATCCCGAAGCTCGTGCGCGGCCTCCAAGATCCCCACCAGAAGGCCC
>JAZDLC010000433.1:0-6280 GCA_043802345.1 Planctomycetota bacterium
CGTGGCGCGCGGCGCGGGCGTCAAGGTCCAGGAGGCCGTTGCCTACGGCAAGCTGCGCGAGACCGTCGAGACGGGAGACTCGCAGCTCGTCCTGAAGGACGTCACCTGGACGGCCCAGGGCGCGACGGACTGAGGCTTCTCCGGCTCAGGCCGGCAATATAGAATCGGGTCGATCATGCCGTGGAGAAGTGCGGCTTGGTCGGCCCGGTTCCGTTTCTCAGGAGGGAGGAGGACCGAACCGGGTCTACTTCGCTCCCATGGCGGTCTTATCGCCAGGCCGCGACGGTCTCCGCCGAGGAGTTCAGGGTGCCGGGTACGGTCACCAGCGGGAACCTCTGACCCGTCGAGACGTCCAGCAGCGAAATCGTGTTGGGGCCTGGAAGACCGAGCGGGATCGACTCCCGCTCCACCAGGAAACGGCCGGATGGCGACAACCCGTGGTAGGTGTGGCTCAGCGTAGGTGGCGCAACGAGTGTCGGGCTGACCGAGATGTCGGCGGGAGACGACAGTCGGACGTCGATCCGCGTGACCGCAGTCGATCCACTGAGAAAGCTCCGCGTCGAATCGGTGCAGCTCGGTCGAGGCCGTGCCCAGGGCGCTGGTCACCGGGATGGACGCCACGCGTCCGTCCGGAGAGAGACGGACAGGACCCACGAACACCCCGAACCCAAACACGATGGGTGAAGGGGGAGTGGGCAGGCTCTGAAGATAGGTCGCGCTGGCTGGAACCGAGTCGACCAGGACCAGGCCTGTCTGGTAGTTCACGAATGCCAGCAGCGGGGCGCGCACGATCTCGAGCAACAACCCCTGTGTGGCGCCGAGCACCCTCGGGCAACGACGGGTCGGTCACCGCGACCTGCGCGTACAGATCAATCCCGGCCAGGGCGGGGATCTCCGGTCCCGGGAGAGGTCTCGAAAAGAAGGTCTGGCCCAGAGCGTCGATCGCTCCGGTCCGGACCGACAGCAGGTCGCCGCTCGCCAGGCTGGGGTAGACTGGACTCCGGAGATGAGCTGATCGGATCGCCGAGTGGAAACGACCAGCAAGGCCTGACCGAAGGGAGGCGCATCCTGAAGGTGATACCCGTATCCGAGCTTCCCGAACCAGAGCGGTTCACCCAGCAGGGTCGCTGAGCTTCCGCCCACTGCGGTCGCGCGCCCGATCGGCAACTGGGCCGAGGCCGGCGCGGCGGTACCGAGCGTCGCGCCGAGTAAAACAGGGATGAAGATCCGCATGATGAGGCCTTCTTGAAGTTCGTTTCGCGTCGCGACGGCCCGGCGCAGGGCAATGGTCCCTGACCGTTTCCAGTCCCAAGATAGCACCGCATCCAGCCCTTGTCCGAAGCACACTCAGCCGCCACGTCGAGAGAGGTCGAATGGTGAGAGGCTGAGTGTGAAGTAGGCCCGGTTCGGTTCCTGCTACGCCTTCTGTGGGGGATACGACCCGCTGAAGTGAGATGGCCATCCAGAGAGGCGACGCTCCGCGATCCGCTGGCGCAGCCGGGCCCTGTGCGCCTCGGCATCAGGACCGTAGTAGCGTCCCCAGTAGTCGACGAGAGATCGAATGGCCTTCTGATTCCAGGCGACGTCTTCCGGCAGGCCCAGGACATTGCCGTGCAGAGGGATACGGATGACTCCGGCGGAGGTGTCCAGAATGGCGTGCACCAGCCGATCGGCCTTTTGCAGGTCCGAAGTGCGGCTGAGATCGAGGCCGTTGAGGGCATTGATGTACGCCGGCACCGCCCGCTCCTCCGCGTTCAGCAGGACCCTCTTGGCGCGACGGTCGGTTCTCCCGATGCCGGGATACAGGAAGCAGCTCCACACGGCCTGCTGCGTCTCGTTCCACTCTTCGGCGCTTTCTTCTCCCAGGCTGCCGAACGGCTGGAAGAAAACGAGGCCGCTGCGGCTTTCCAGGCGCTGCACGGGCGACAGGGTTCGGGCCCCGAGATCACCATCCTCCAGGCGGAAGGAGAATGAGAACGGGTGGAACCCGGGATGACAGACCCCGACGTAGATCGGCACCTTCTCCCAGGGCTTGTCGGTGCCGAGCTCGTCGAGCGTCGGGCTCGTGGCCACGATCGATACTGACTCGGGAAACGACGCCGCGCTGGTCCCATCCGGCAGCCGGATCGATTCGAGCACCGGCCGCGGGTCGATCATGACGCTGAAGTAGATTCGGTCACCTGGATCCCGGCCCTGGACCACGCAGAGGACGTTCGACTTCCCCGCGCGCTTCAACAGGATGTCATGGGTGGTGAGCCAGCGGCGAGAGTCTCCGCCATACTGGCCCAGCCAGAAGCCAAGCGGGTCGGCTCCGACAGGTGCCCAGCCGCCGGCCGACCGGAACGACGCGGCGCGGGTCAGCGGATCTTCGACATACGACATCATCGGTTCGCGGGGCGCGGCGTCTCTTCCCTCGAGGTCGACCCATTCCGGATCGTCCAAGGCGACCGCATGCTCCAGCGAGTCTCCTCTCAAAAGCTGCGCGTCGTGGATCCGGTTGCCGACCTCGTCGAACACCAGCAGGTGAGCAGAACGACATCGGGGCAGCTCGATCGCCAGGACCAGTTCGGTGGTGCGGCCGCCAACCTCGAACGGCTCGGAGCCTGCGGTGAGACACGACTCGGCGCCGCAGATGAGACGATAGGTTCCCGGCCTCAGCTCTCGAATCGTCCTGCCGTGCCAGGGAACATCGAAGCGGCCGATCTGCTCATCATTGAAGCCGAGTGTCGTTTGGGTCGAGTCATCACTTCGCAACAGCCAGACCTCGGTGGCGACCGGCTGCCCGGTGGCCTGATCTGTCAGCCGGAGCGTCAGGGAACAGCCGCCGACTCCATCCGCGTCGGGTCGACCTCGTCCGTCGGCCCCGATCTCGGCCAGCGGTTCGCTTGGGCAGACCTCTTCCCGCACCGGTGGATGGAGCTCATCGATGTGGGTGAGACTCGCCGCCTTCCGCACGGACCCACTGACCGGTTCCCCGGGACCTTCGCCGTCCAGCAGCAGCAGTACCACCAGCAGAACGCAGAAGAGCTGTGTGATGACAAAGTACCGGGCCATGTGGGTGCCAACGGTAGCCGCGCGGTGCGGTTCAGATATGGAGTCAAGAAGTGGGCCAGGTGAGTTGAGGTGAAACTACCCTGAGTCCGTATCTACCCGAGCTGCTTGCGGAACCGGGCGACGCTGGCCGCGAGAATCACGACGCAGCAGATGGCGAGCCCGGCGGCGGCCGGCACGAGATCGAGGAGGTCGGCCCCGCGCAGCACGATCCCGCGCAGGATCTCGATGAAGTAGGAGACCGGGATGGCGTAGGTCACCAGGTAGATCGGTAAAGGCATGTCCGCCCGCGTGAACATGAAGCCGGACAGCAGCACCGAGGGGAGCAGCGGCAGGGGGAGGGTGCCCTTCTGGTGCCCGAAATACATGCTGGATTTCCATAATTGAAATAATCATAGTCTAACCGACACCTCGCGGATGAGTGTCGTTTCAGCTACAATGTTTCCCTATTCTGAAATACACATGTGCATAATGACACGATCCATACCCATCAGCCTCGCTCCCGTACTCGAGCACCTCGAACTCGAGCAGACGGAAATCGTTACACTGAAGCAGCTTGAGGCCATTGCTCGCGAGGCCGGGGTCCGTACCGCTCCGGCGTTGATTGCACATCGACTGCTGGGCCTCGGGTGGCTGCTCCGCACGGGGCTGAACGGAGCCTGGGAATTCGCACCGGGCGCTCACGCAGGACCCTTCACCAGGGGCGGACCGCTGGTGCCGGTCAAGGCGGCGCTGGCTCTGGATCCGGACCTCCCCGCAAGACTGGCACTGACCTCCGCCGCCTGGGCCTACGGGTTCGCGGACCGCACGCCGTCGAAGATCGAGTTGGCGGTGGCACCTGGAAGAACCGTTGCTGCCGGGCTGGCCCGCCGGGTCACGGTTCTCCGGTTCGACACAAGACTGAAGCCGATCGAACGCAGGGGTGTGCCGGTTCACCGGGTCGAGTCCGTGCTCGTTCACATGGCGGCGCGCCCGTCGCACGTGACTTCATGGGGAGGGGTCGCCGAGTGGATCGGTGACCTCGTTGCCGAGGCCATGGAAGCGGACGTACGGCTGGAGCTCGCTGGTCGCCCGCGCGCCGTGCGAGTGCGGTTGGCCTATCTCCTTCAAGGGATGTGGCCGAAGCTCGCGGAGCAGCTCGGCGACGATGGATCCTCGAAGGTCTGGTTCGGTTCGAGAAGGAAGTTGCGAAGGCATAGTCAGAGGTGGCACGTCGCCGACACCCTCCTTCCGTTTGATCCGGCCAAGCTTGCTCCAGTGCGTCGGACGTGACCCAGGACTCTGCCATGAATCTCACGATCGGCCACGTGCTACGACACGCTCCCTCGCGGGGAGGGCAGGGACTCGAAGCCGCCCTGATCGACATCGCGCAGGACCTGCTGCTCCGGGAGCTGTCGACCAGCGGTGTCATGGACGATCTCGCATTCAAGGGTGGAACGGCACTCCGCAAACTCTACGCGGGACCGGCAGGTCGCTTCTCGACCGATCTCGATTTCTCGGTGCGCAGTACCGATGCGCAGATCACAGACGTCGTGGAGTTGCTCGTCGAGGCAATCTCGGCTGCGCGGATCGGCCCGTTTGGCTATGCAGTTTCTCGTCGTCGGGGGAAGCCGTATGTGGTGATCGAGACCGATCTCGGCTCCGTCGAGCCGCTCACCTGCAAGCTCGACGTCAGCCCCCCTCCCTGGTTGCCCGCCGAGCGGCGACCCTGGATACCCATGCCGATTCATGCTCAGTACGGTGGATCTCTTCCAGAACTGCACGTCGTTCAGCTCGAAGAGAACATCGCGGAGAAGATTGCCCGGCTCAACCGGGCGACCCCGGCCAGGGACGCCTATGACCTGGTCTGGATCATGAGGAATCGACCCAGGCTGGGGCGAGAAGTCGACCTGGATCTGATCCGCCGACTCGCGGTCCTGAAGGCCTGGGTCGACATGAATGGCCTGGAGACTCCGACGCACAGGTGGGGCACTGCGCATGAACCCAGGCCGTTTGACGTGGAGACCTGGCTGCGAGCGCGAACTCCCGAGGAGTTCGACGACGCGACCATTGGCCTGCTCGCCACACCACCTCCGGCTCTCGATGAGCTTGCCCAGGCTCTGTCCGCCGAGTACGAGTTCCTGCGCAAGCTGACCCCTGAGGAGGAGGCGCTGGCAGCCTGCAACGGGCGCGACCGCACCCTGCTTCTCCGCCTCCTCGCAAGTCTGCCGCGGACCCGGCTTCCGCAAGGTTCCTGCTGGTAACGAGTGGCCCGGTTCGGAGTCCCTCCCTCTCACCCGAGCTGCTTGCGGAACCGGGCGACGCTGGCCGCGAGAATCACGACGCAGCAGATGGCGAGCCCGGCGGCGGCCGGCACGAGGTCGAGAAGATCGGCCCCGCGCAGCACGATCCCGCGGAGGATCTCGATGAAGTAGGAGACCGGGATGGCGTAGGTCACCAGGTAGATCGGTAAAGGCATGTCCGCCCGCGGGAACATGAAGCCGGACAGCAGCACCGAGGGGAGCATGACCAGGAAGGCGAACTGCATCGCCTGGAGCTGGGTCTTCGCCAGCGTCGAGACCAGGAGCCCCATTCCCAGCGAGGTGACGATGAAGAGGGTCGACAGGAGCAGCAGCAGGGGGAGGCTGCCCTTGATCGGCACGCCGAACAGGAAGACCATCAGGACCAGGACCAGCATGGTCTCCATCACCCCGATCAGGGCGTACGGAATCAGCTTGCCGAGCATCAGCCCGGAGCGGCTGATCGGGGTCACGAAGAGCTGCTCGAGGGTTCCCAGCTCCCGCTCGCGAACCACGGCGAAGGCGGTCAGGAAGAGGAGCACCATCTGCAGGATGATGCCGACCAGCCCGGGAACGAAGAAGTGCGAGCTCTCGAGGTCCGGGTTGAAGAGCAGGCGCGGGCGCACCTCGATCGCCTGCGCGGGTTGGCCATACTCATCGCGGGCGGCGCTGAAGGCCTGCGTGCGGACCGCCCGCAGCTCGATCTGCTGGGAGAGCTGGATGCCGAGCAGGCTGGCGGCGTTGAGGGCGGCGTCGGCGACCGCCGAGTCGCTGCCGTCGATCAGAACCGGAACCTCCGCCCGCTCGCCCGAGACCAGCCGCTGCGTGTAGTCGGCCGGGATGCGAACGCCGACCTGCGCCGCTCCCGACGTCAGCGCGCGCTGGAACGACTCCTCGTCGTGGACCCGCCGCACGATCTCGAAGGTGTTGGTGCTCTCGAAAGCCTCGGC
>JAZDLC010000434.1:0-6371 GCA_043802345.1 Planctomycetota bacterium
CGTCGGTCTCCTTCCGGGTCAGCTTCCTCAGGGCGCGCACCACCTCGTCGTCCTCCGGGATGGCGAGTCTTCCGAGGGCGATCGCACACGACTGGCGAACCTCCCGGACCCGCTTCGAGTTGGTCAGCTCCGTGAGCAGAAGAGGCACGAACGGCGCCGCGACCTCTCCATGGCGGGCAAGCGCCACCGGAACCTGCGCCGCGACCGACCAGTGAAGACGATCGTCTTGCAGCAGGTCTCCGAGAAATCGGATGGTCTCCAGGGACGGCTCCCGGACCAGTCCCAGAGCCAACACGGCGCTCCCCCCAAGCTGTCGATCGACGTGAACTTCCCTCTCCGCCAGGCGGCAGAGGCCTGGCTGCATGGACGGTTCGCAGGACATCCCGAACGCCACGATGGCCGAAACCCGCTCGTACCAGCCAACGCGCCCTTTCGACGAGAGAGCGGCCCGGGCCTCGGCGGTGTCGTGCACGATGTTCCATAGAATCGGTAGAGCCGACCGCTCACCGGAGAGACCCAACGCCAGGATGGCGGCGTGGCGGGCCTGAAGGTGGCGGCTCTTCAGGATCTTCCGCAGCAGGTCGAGGGTCTCGCCGTCGAGGGCCCCTTCCACGCGGCCAATCGCCAGCGCCGCATCGTGCATCAGCATGGGGTCGTCGGAACGGAGCGCCAGACGCAGGGCCGGCAGCACCTTCTCCCGAAGATCCTCGTCCGACAGGACGCTGCCTGACGAATCCGCGTTCCTCCGGCCGCCGCCCGTGAGGAGGCCGCGCGCTCCGGTCTCGGATCGTGGCTTCAGCGGGCCTGCCAGGGTCACGAACGGCTGGCGGTTGGTACGCCACCAGGATTGCCACTGGTTTCCGGGCGTCTGCGGTCGGCCCTTCTTGCCCCTGCCGGTGGTGGGTCCGCCGGTCGCGGGCCCGTCCGTCGCGGGACGGGAGGACCCCGGGAAATCGGTCACCTTGAGCACTTTTGGGACGGTAACTCCAGTACCGTCGTCGCGGTCAGGAGGTCAGTCAACGCCCCAGGCCGCAGAGCTCGAAAACATCACCAGGGCCAGGGTCATTGTGAACGGGATCAGTGGCGAAACCAATCGTGCCATGAAACAGGGGCCTCCAGGAACCCGAGCGGATGTGCGGCAGGGTCGCCAGGGAAACCAACAAACCTCGTTCCAACCCGGACTTCGGCTCGAGAGGGGATCTACGCGGCGTTTGGCGACGGTGCGATCACTCCCGGTGTTACCCACTCTGCACCGCGTCACCCGGTCAACACGCCTGGCGAGCGGGAGAGGTCAGGCACCAGTAGTCCAGAATTCCTCAATCTGGGACACCCCCGCGCCCGACAAGGGCCTCCATCAGGTCTCATCCGAGGCTATAAAGAAGGCCCGGCTCGCCTGCCTCGCCGGCGGAGGGAGACGGTCCTGGGTCCACCCGACCGAGCGGCGACCCATGAATGTGCCGCGAGAAAGAGCGCACGACCGAGGAGTCACCATGAGCGACCCGACGGAAACAACAGATCCTGGCGACAACACTCAATCCGAGATCCTCGGGGCTTCCAGCTCCGTCTCGTTGCTCGATGAGGAGGCGCCTCCCGTGAAGACAGAGCCGCCCGCATCCGCCAAGCTGCGGGAAGGAACCGCCCTGCATGCCTCCGAAAACGGCAAGGAGAGCAAGTCCCGAACGGCGGTGTGGGTCAAGAAGAGAGTCCTCAAGTACGAGACCGAGTTGGAGCGGCTCCAGATGGAACTGCTCAAGATGCAGGGCCACGTCAGGAGGCACGGCATGAGAATGCTGTGCCTGTTCGAGGGACGGGACGCAGCCGGCAAGGGCGGGACGATCAAGCGCATCACCGAACACCTGAACCCCCGCGGGGCCCGGGTGGTGGCGCTGGAGAAACCGAGCGACAGGGAACGCACCCAGTGGTACTTCCAGCGGTACATCTCCCACCTTCCCTGTGCGGGCGAGATCGTCCTGTTCGACCGGAGCTGGTACAACCGCTCCATGGTCGAGCCGGTGATGGGCTTCTGTTCCGATGAAGAGAACAAGCGCTTCCTGAAGGACGTTCCGCTGCTCGAGCAGATGCTGGTCAAGGACGGGATCCAGCTCTTCAAGTACTACTTCTCGGTCTCGAAGGCGGAGCAGCTCCGTCGCTTCAATTCCCGCAAGACCGACCTGCTCAAGCAGTTCAAGGTCTCCGAGGTCGATCTGGAAGCGCAGAAGCGCTGGCACATGTACACCGTGCGCAAGTTCCAGATGCTGAACGATTCCAATCGGACCATCGCACCCTGGACGATCATCCGCTCCGACAACAAGAAGGCGGCGCGACTCAACTGCATCAAGCACCTGCTGCAGAACGTCGCCTACGAAGGGAAGACCGAGGATTCGCTCCTCGAGACCGATCCGAAGGTCGTCGTGTCCGGCATCGACGAGTTGCG
Source organism: Planctomycetota bacterium (assembly GCA_043802345.1). Classification (GTDB taxonomy): domain Bacteria; phylum Planctomycetota; class B15-G4; order B15-G4; family JADJEK01; genus JAZDLC01. The sequence goes on from JAZDLC010000434.1 coordinate 2,435, forward strand.
GATGATGGAGGAGGAGCTGATGCTCTCCTGCAAGGAGGAGGAGAAGGTGATGAAGAGGAAGAAGAAGCAGCAGCAGTCGTAGTCCAGCCTACTTCGTCGCCCAGGCAGGCAGGATGTCGAACGAGATTCCCATCACCGGACCAGAGAGCAGGGCGAAAACCAGCGTCACCAGCAGCACGCCGAGCAGGTTGAACCAGATCCCTGCCCGCACCATGTCCTTGATCGGGACGTAGCCCGAACCGAAGACAATCGCCTGGGTGGGCGACGCCACCGGCATCATGAAGGCGCAACTGGCGGAAAGGGTCGCGGGGATCATCAGCGCCCGGGGATCGCACCCGATCGCCACTCCCGCGGTGGCCAGGATCGGCAGCACCACCTGGGTGGTGGCCGTGTTGCTGGTGAGCTCGGTCAGGAAGGTCAGGATCAGGCAGATCACCATGACCAGCAGGATCGGATGCAGGCCGGCCAGCCCCTCGAGTTGATGACCCACCCAGACCGAGAGCCCGGACGACTTGAAGCCCGCCGCCAGGGCGAACCCTCCCCCGAAAAGGAGCAACATGCCCCAGGGCAGGCGCTTGGTCATCTCCCAGGTCAGGAGCGCCTCGCCCGGGCGACTCGCAGAAGGCAGCACGAACATCAGCAGGGCGAGCGTGACCGCCACCACCGCGTCATCCACGAAGCCGCCCTGAAATCCGAGGAGTTCATCCCAACCCGGGAGATGAGTGCTGCCCAGGTCGATCCCGGCCCGCGTCATCCAGAGAAGCGCCGCCGCGGCAAAGACCGAGGACGCCATGATCTCGTCCCGGCGGATCGGCCCCAGCTGGCGTCTCATCTCGCCCACCGCTTCCCGGCTCCCGAGCAGGGAACCTCTCGGCAGCCGAAACACGACGCGGGTCAGGATCAGCCACCCCGAGGCGAGAAACAGAATCGAGATCGGCAGGCCGACCAGGGTCCACTGGATGAAGGATGGATCCGGCGCCCCGGCGAAGAGTTGGACCAACTGCTGCTTGTAGATGAGGTTGGGCGGCGTTCCGACCAGGGTCGCCATGCCGCCGATGTCCGCGGCATAGGCGATGCCGAGCATGACCGTCACGCCCAGCGCCTTCAGGTCACGCGCTTCCACTCCCCGATCCCTGGCGGCGCCCAACACCGCCATGCCGATCGGCATCATCACCATCACCGCAGCGGTGTTCGAGATCCACATCGAGAGGAAGGCGGTCGAGACCATGAAGCCGAGCACCAGACGGCTCGGCCGCCCGCCGATCGAGTGGACGATGAAGAGCGCGAGGCGCCGGTGGGCCCCCGAAGCCTCCAGGCCGAGGGCCAGCAGAAATCCGCCGAAGAAGAGGTAGACCGTGGGTTTGCCGTAGCTCGGGGCCACGTCCTTGATGCCCAGGATCCCGCACAGCGGCATCAACACCAGAGGGAGGAGCGCCGTCACCGGAATCGGCACCGCCTCGGTGATCCACCAGGCGGCCATCCAGACCGCAACCGCCGCCATGCGGGCGACCGTCGGATCATCCCCCGGCCCGATGACCAGCAGCACGACCCCAAGGAGCGGGCCCAGCAGGAGCTTCCACCAGCAGAGGCTGGCGCTCCCGTTCGTGGCTTGCGGTTCCTTCAAATCGCGCCTCCTGCTGTGACGGATCGTATCGAAAGGTGGACCTGGTCGCCATCACCGGACCAATAACTCCGCAACGGGTGGATGTTCCAAATACCAAAACGGTTTGCTAGGCTCCCGCGCTCATCCATCCATCGGATGAGTCGATCCCACTCATCTTCCTGAAGGAGAGGTCTTCATGGCGGACAAGGAGTTCAAGCCTTACGTTCCGGCCGAATCGACGATGGCGGAGTTGACCTTCAAGGCGGTCATCCTCGGCACGTTCATGGCCATCCTGCTCGGGGCGGCCAACGCCTATCTCGGCATGAAGGTCGGGCTCACGGTCTCCGCAATCTTCCCGGCGGCGGTCGTGGCGATGGCCGCGCTCAGGCCCTTCAAGGGGACCATCCTCGAGGAGAACATCGCGCGAACTTCCGCCAGCGTCGGCGAGGCGCTGGTCGCGGGAGCGATCTTCACCATCCCCGCGTTCGTGATCGCGGGAGTCTGGGACGAGATCAAGATCGTCGAGAGCGCCGCCATCATGCTGGTGGGCGGCGTGCTCGGGGTGCTGTTCGTCATCATGCTGCGCCGGACCCTGTGCGAGGAGGCGAACCTGCCGTTCCCCGAGAGCATGGCGGCGGCCGAGATCGTGAAGGCCGGCCAGAGCGGCCAGGGCGGCGCGGGACTCGTCTTCGGCGCCATGGGCCTCGCGGCGCTCTGGGAACTGTTCATCAACTCCCGGGCCGTCACGCTGATCGCCGACACGGCAACGAAGTTCGTCACCTTCCCCGCCTCCAAGATCACCATGCTGGGGAAGACGACCGACTACTCCGGCGGCATGAGGCTCCAGTCGCCGGGCGCCATTCCGGCCCTGCTCGGCGTCGGCTTCATCGTGGGGCCGTCGGTGTGCGCGGTGCTGTTCGCCGGCGCGCTCCTGGGCCATCTGTTCCTGGGACCGCTTGCCATCTTCTTGCAACCGCAGCTCTCGGCCGGTGGAGCGCCGGACTGGAGCGCGATCGCGGGTGGGGTCTACAACAACCAGGTCAAGCCGCTCGCGGTCGGCATGATGATCATCGCGGCCTTCTTCACCCTCTGGAAGCTGCGCAAGGAGTTGATCGGCGGCATCGGCAGCGGTTTCAAGGAGATCGCGGGAGGAGCCGCGGGGAAGGCGGGCCGGAGCCGCCTCGAGACGGACATCAGCCTCGTGAAGGTGGGCCTCGGAATCCTCGTCTGTGCCGTTGGCCTGTTCTTCCTCTACCATGCGTTCACGGCCAGCATTGTCGGCTCGATCGTCCTGACGATCGTGATGGTGATCCTCGGCTTCCTGTTCTGCGCGGTCGCGGGGTACCTGGTCGGCCTGATCGGCAGCTCGAACAACCCGATCTCCGGCCTGACGCTCTCCACGCTGATCATCGCCGCGCTGCTCATGGTCGTTCTCGGCGTCACGGGACCGCATGGCGTCGCGGGCGTGCTGGCGATCTCCGGTGTCGTCTGCTGCGCGTGCGGCATCGGCGGCGACATGATGCAGGACCTGAAGGTGGGACATGTCCTCGGTGGCACCCCCTGGAAGATGCAGATCGGCGAGCTGATCGCGGTCGTTCCCGCCGCCCTCGTGCTGCCGTTCGTGCTCATGGCTCTTCACAATACGTACACCATCGGCTCGGACGCCCTCCCCGCTCCCCAAGCCGGCCTGATGGCTTTGATGAGCAACGGGATCGTCGCCGGCGACATGGCCTGGCCGCTGGTGATCGCCGGCATGTTCTTCGCGGCCGGCATGATCCTGATCAAGGCGCCCTCGCCGATGCTGATCGCGGTCGGCATGTACCTGCCTTTTGCGGCGACGGCCGGCATCTTCGTGGGCGGCATCATCCGCTGGATCCTCGATCTCAGGCTCAAGAAGATGAAGCCGACGACCGGGCAACAACTGGCGGCGGAGAACAACGGCGTCCTCATCTCGAGTGGCCTGATCGCCGGAGGTGCGTTGACGGCGGTGATCATCGCGTTCATTGTGCTCGGCTATGACCTGAACTCGGGTCCGATCGACGCAGCCACCGGCTTCTCGGTCGATGCGATCCCGGACAAGATCGTCGGCGGCGAGCCGATCGTGCCGACCTTCCTGGACGAACTCCGGTGGAAGCTCGGCAGGACGCCGAACGCCTGGTTCGGTCTCATCGCCTTTGTCGGCGTGGCCTGGATGCTGATCCGCGGTCCGCTGAAGGCTGCCCGGAAGGCCAGCTAACGTGGCCTTCTTCCGCCGGAAGCGGGGCGCCCGGGGCGAAGACGTCAACCACCGCCCGCCCCGCCCCCCCCGCCAGGTGGTTGAAAAAGAAGTAGGCC
>JAZDLC010000435.1:0-7820 GCA_043802345.1 Planctomycetota bacterium
CCTGCTGATCGCCTGCCTGTCCATTGCCGCCACCGGGTGCAACGCCCCTGGCGCCCGCACTGGCGACACCGAGAAGCTCAACTACTTCGCCGCCCGGGGTCTCGATCTCATGGACGTCGTCGAGATCAACGTGGGCGCCGGCACCGGACTGCTCGTCTCGGCAGCCATCGAGCCGATCAAGGTCGGGTACGGTTTCTACGACTCTTCCAAGGCCGGCATGATGGGACGGTCCTGCGGCACATGGGATGAGTGCCGCAGAGAGATGTTCATCGGGCTGCACCATCTCAACCGCTGGCACAAGCGCCCCTGCTTTGGGAACGGGTACCTGTTCACCAGGGATGTGGTCCACCGCGAGAATCGGCTCCGCGATCCGAATGATCGTTCCAGGCTCCGGTTCTACGAGGAGTGGAACTGGGTGACCCGCTTCGAGGATCATGAGAAGCACTGGCTGGATCTGGGGATCGAGGCGCACCTGCTGTTCCTCGGCGTGGACGCCACCCTCTCGCCGCAGGAAGCGTTTGACTTCGTATTGGGTCTCTTCACCGTCGATGCCATCAGTCACGATGACTACGAGGCGAAGGTCGACGAGGTGATGGAAGAGGACTTCCGGTCGAATCCGAGGTACGACCTCCCGCCGCACGAACTCCCGCCGGAATGAAAACGACTCCGCGCGAAGGCGGAGGCCCTTTCTCCTCAGGGTTGCGCTCGCTGGCCCGGCCGCGTACAACGCGTCCCCGCACTTCAACTGGGACGCACAAGTAACGCCATGGCCATCCGACCTACCGGCTCCTTTCGTCGCTATCTACTGGCCGGCTTCCGGCCGTCCGCGAAGGACGAGTCACTCTACGAGCGAATGCAGGACCATCGCTTCCGCTCCATTGACGATCAACCCGTGGCCGCTCCATCGGTCGGGTGGGTGAGGAGCGGCAGCTTCTCCTCCACCGATTTCCGGCCGGAGACGGTCAGCTTCGGCAAGACGCTGCTGCTCCGCATGCGCGTGGACAGGAAGCGCCTGCCGGCCAACGCGGTCAGGGTGCGCCTCCAGCAGGCCCTCTCGGACCTGGGCGGCAAGGCGGCGAAATCGGCCCGCGATGCCCTGAGGGGCGAGATCGAAAAGGAGTTGCTCGCGCGCACCGTTCCCACGACCACGGTGTTCGAGGTCTACTGGCGCCCGGAAGAGGAGAGTCTGCTCTTCTCCTCGACGGCCGCGGCGGCTCACGACCAGTTCACGACTCTCTTCCGGGAGACATTCAACGTGACTCCGCTCGCCGCCACTCCCACACCTCTCGGGGAGCACGCCGCGGCGCCAACCGTCAACCGGGAGCGGCTGATGCGCCTTCAGGAGCTGGATATCGCGGGAGGTGCGCTGTGAGTCCCGTTCTGGAGAAGGGCCAGGTGGACGAGCATGCTTTCCTCGGCAGGGAGTTCCTGACCTGGCTCTGGTGGCAGGCCGAGGCGAAGGGCGGCGTCTACGCGGTGACGGACACCGAGCGGATCGGCATTACCCTCGACCGGGTCCTCGAGTTCCTGGACGAAGCGACCGGCGTCCGGGTGGTGGTCAGGGGAGACGCGCCCACGCGCGCCCCGGAAGCCCGGGAAGCCCTCTCCCGGGGGATGCACCTGAAGCGGGCCGGCCTGATCCTCGCCGTGGGTGGGGAGAACATCTCCTTGGTGCTGGACGGCGAGACCTTCGACCTGCGCTCCGTGAAAGGGGAGCGGCCCGAGGGAGAGTCCCGGGAGGAGCGGGACGCCAGCGCCCTGGCCTCGCTCTTCGGACTGGTGGACGCTCTCGACCGCGTCTACGCCACCTTCCTGAAGGACCGGATCAGCCCTCGCTTCAGAGCGGAAACCGGACCGTCCCTCCTGGACTGGGCCCGCTCGGCGAGCCAGGGCAGGCAAAGACATGGCCGGCGGGGCGACGAACCGCTGGAAAGCGCCGCTGTCTGACCATTCGTTCCGAATCCGAACGGCACCTTTCATCCCGGGATGAATAGAATGGCGGACGTTTCGTAGGCTGCCTGTTGAGGAACTCATGAAACCCCTGCTCCGCATCCTGATCACGCTGCTGCTCCCTGGCCTGGCCCTTCAGACCGTGGCGCTCGCGCAGCAGGAGGAGACGGTGGTTGTCACCAGGATCGAGGGGCCGCTGGCCGAGGCGATGATGGCCACCCTCGGACGAGCAATCGAGCGGGCCGAGAGCGAACAGGCCTCCGCCCTGATCATCGAGATCGATACGCCGGGGGGCGAGGTCACCCTCATGGATCGGATCGCCCGGAAGATCGAGCTGTGCAAGGTCCAGCCGGTCGCCTATGTGCTGAACGAGGCGGTCTCCGCGGGCGCCTTCATCGCCATGGCATGCGATCGGATCTACACCTACGAGAGGGCCCAGATCGGCTCCTCCATGCCGATCAGTATCACCCCCTTCGGCATCGTGTCGCCCGAGACCGACCAACAAAACGACATTGCCGAGAAGCAAACGTCGTATTTGCGCTCGAAGTTCCGCGATCGGGCCCAGGCCCACGACCGGCCCGGGCTCGACGCCCTGGCCGAGGCGATGGTCGACCGGCAGGTGGAGGTATTGCTGATCCGGCACGGCCGGGACGAGCGGCCGATGACCCGCATCGAGTATGAGGATCTGCTCCAGCGAGAGGGCCAGCAGGCGGCCAGCATCGTGCGCACGATCTGCGAACGGGGCACGCTGCTGAACCTCACCGCCCAGGAGGCGTTCGATCTGGGCTTCTCCGACGGCGTGGTCGTCTCGAGGACCGAGGTGCTGGAAGCGCTCGGGCTCAAGGGAGCCCGCGTGATCGAGATCCGGCCCTCCTGGTCGGAGAAGCTGGTCGGCCTGCTGGAACATGTTCAGTGGCTGCTGCTCGTCGCCGGCCTGGTGCTGATCTACATCGAGATCAAGGCTCCCGGCTTCGGTCTCCCAGGGGCGCTCGGGATCCTCTGCCTGTCGCTGCTGCTGTTCAAGAACTACCTGGTCGGCCTGGCGGAGATCCCGGAGATCCTGCTGGTGTTCCTGGGCCTGGTGCTGATCGGCCTCGAGATCTTCGTCATTCCCGGCTTCGGCGTCGCCGGGATCGCGGGGATCACCTGCGTCGCGCTCGGCGCGCTCTTCTCCTTCCTGCCGTTCCTGGTGCCCGAAGGGCCGCTGGAGACCGATCTTCTCGCGACGACGATGAGGAGTTTCGTCATCTCCCTCTTCGCCACGCTGATCGGTTCATATGTCCTCTCCAGATACGTATTGCCGAAGACGCCGATCCTGCGCCGCATGATTCTCGACACCGGCGTGGCTCCCGCTACCCTGGAGGGGAGCGCGTCTGCCTTGCCGGCGGCGGGAGGCGCCGCCGGCCGGCAAGTGAAGGCCGGCGATCTCGGTTCCGCGATTTCGTACCTGAGGCCTGCCGGCAAGGTTGAGCTGGGAGACGAACACCTGGACGCCGTGAGCGAAGGCGATTACATCGAGCGGGGCGAGCGGATCGTGGTGTTGAGGATCGAGAGCAACCATGTGGTCGTCCGCAGGGCGGCAGCCGGGCCCGCGCCCGGAAAAGAGGCGTGAGCGATGGAGTTCTGGGCATTCATCCTGCTGGGCGTGGGTCTCGTGTTCATCGTGCTGGAGGTCTTCTTTCCTTCCTTCGGCCTGCTGGGAACCATCGCGGCAGCCGCCATCATCGTCGGCGGCGTGATCGCCTTCCGGGCCGAGGGGATATTCACCACCTATCTGGTGCTGGTGTTCGTGCTGGGACCGGCGGCGGCGATCATCGGGCTGAAGATCTTTCCGAAGACGCCGTTCGGCAAGGCGCTCATGCTCTCGGGCACCACCTTCGATCCGAAGGAGGCGACCGCCGGACAGGGCGCTGGGTTTGAAGAGCTGATGGGCCACGTCGGAGTCGCCTCGACGCCGCTCAGGCCGTCAGGCAAGGTGCAGCTCGAGGGTCGCAAGATCGACGTGACCACGAGGGGCGAGTTGATCGCCGCCGGCCAGCGGGTGCGAGTCATCCGGGTGGAAGGAAACAGAATTTTCGTGACGGAAGACAAGGGTTGAATAGACGTCCGGCGGATGAGCCGGAGACGGAGGGTAATCGGTGTTGAATTCCATCATTCTGGTGGCAGGTCCCGTCTCGGTCGCGGTGTTCGTGGTCCTCGGCCTGCTGGCGCTGCTGTTTCTGATCATCCTGTTCAAGTACATCGGTCTGTACGTCCAGGCTCTCCTGGCCAAGGCGGAAGTCGGCATCCTGGAAATGGTGGCGATGTCGCTGCGGAAGGTCCCGCCCGCGCTGGTGGTGCGGGCCAAGATCACCGCGGTGCAGGCCGGAATCCCGCTGAACACGAAGGATGTGGAGGCGCACATCCTGGCGGGCGGGAACATCCTGAATGTAGTGCGGTCCCTGATCGCGGCCCACCGGGCTGGCCTGAAACTCGACTTCAAGATGGCGACCGGCATCGACCTGGCCGGCCGCAACGTGCTGGAAGCCATCCAGACTTCGGTGAATCCGAAGGTGATCGACTGTCCCGACGAACGCAAGGGGCGCGAGACCACGATCGCGGCGGTGGCCAAGGACGGCATTCAGCTCCTGGCGAGGGCCCGCGTGACGGTGCGGACCAACCTGACCCAGCTGGTTGGCGGCGCCACCGAGGAGACCGTGGTCGCCCGCGTGGGCGAGGGGATCGTGGCGGCTATCGGCAGCGCCCAGACTTACAAAGACGTGCTGGAGGCACCCGACCGGATCTCCAAGGCGGTGCTGTCCCGCGGGCTCGACTCCGGCACGGCGTTCGAGATCCTGTCGATCGACATCGCAGACATCAACGTCGGCGAGAACGTCGGCGCCAAGCTCCAGGCGGACCAGGCCGAGGCGAACAAGCGCATGGCCCAGGCCCAGGCGGAGGTCCGGCGCGCGATGGCGGTGGCCCAGGAGCAGGAAATGCAGGCACGGGTGATGGAGAACCGGGCCAAGGTGGTGGACAACGAGGCCCAGGTGCCGCTGGCCATGGCGGAGGCTTTCCGCAGCGGGCGGCTCGGCATCATGGACTACTACCGGTTCAAGAACATCGAGGCCGACACCGACATGCGCAACTCCATCGCGTCCGAAGACCAGAATCCGGGCGGCGGGCCTGGTTGATCGCGCCCCATGTTGATTCCGTACCTTCTCCAGCAGGGCCCGCTCGATGAGCTGTTGAGCAATCTGGGCAAGCTCCTGCCCCTGGTCATCTTCATCGGTGCAGCCATGCTGCCTGCGCTGAAGCACGCCCGGGACAAGAAGCGCAAGCAGGAGGCGGCGGAGCGCAGTGCTCTCGGCGGGCCGCCGGACGAGGACAAGAAAGAGGCCAAGACATCTCCTTCTCAGCTGGAGGAGCGGGTCCGCCGTTTCTTTCATGACGTGTCGGCGGAGCAGCAGCCCAAGGCAGCGCCACCGCCTCCTCTTCCGCCGTTGCGGGCCAGTCCGCCCAAGAAGGTGTCGCGCCTGGTCGAGATAGACCATCTGGACGTGAACCTGAAGAGCCTCGATGTGCACCTGCAGGGTCTGCCACGCTCGAAGCGCGAGGTCTTGCCCAGCCGGATGAAGGGACGGCGGGCGCACGGACACGGCAAGGAGCGAAGGACCGCGCTGCGGACATCCGCCGGTCCCTCGCTCCGCTCCCTTCTTCGCCTGCGCCGTTCACAGCGTCAGGCCATCGTGCTCAGGGAGATCCTCGGTCCGCCGAAAGGCCTGGAGGACTAGCAGACCACGTTCCCACTCTCGCTGAGGAAGCCAGGAACCCGGAGGTTCCAACGGATCATCTTCCTTCCTGCCTTCCTCAGCAGTATCCCCAAAGACCCGTCCCCGTTTCCTGACCGAGGATCACTCCTCCAGGCGGCCGGCTGAGAGTACCAGGGTCCGGTCCGCGCGGGCGGCCAGGTCCCGGTCATGGGTCACGAGCACGAAGGTCTTTCCGGTCGACTGCTGCAGGCTGAACAGCAGGTCGATGATCTCCCTTGCCGTGATCTCATCCAGGTTTCCCGTCGGTTCGTCGCAGAGCACGACATCCGGGTCGGAGACGAGAGCCCTGGCGATGGCGACCCGCTGGCGCTCCCCGCCGGAAAGCTCGGAGGGGCGATGGCCCAGGCGCTCCGACAGGCCGAGGCGGTCCAGCACACTCCTTGCCCGTTCATGCTCCTGGCCTCGCCGGCGCCACCACTCCATCACCGAGAAGTCCATCATGCGCGCGAGCAGCACGTTCTCCAGCGCGTTCAACTCGTGAATCAGGTGGTAGAACTGGAACACGAAACCGACCCTCCGGCGGCGGATCCTGGCCCGCTCGGGGGACCGGATCGTGGCCGTGGGCTTCCCCTCGAACAGCACCTCGCCGGCGGTGGGACGATCGAGCAGTCCCAGCAGGTGCAGCAGCGTCGACTTGCCGGCGCCTGACGAGCCGACCACCGCGACGATCTCTCCCCGCCGCACGGCCAGATCCACGCCACGCAGGACCTCGAGGCTCTTGCCCCCCATGACGAACCGCTTCTCCAGGGCCCTGGTTTCCAGAATGGTCTCACTCATGTCGCAGCGCTCTCACGGGGTCCATCCGGGCCGCCCGGAGCGCCGGCAGCAAGGCGCACAGAACGGCGAAGAACTGGGTGCATACAAAGACAGCCACCACGAACCAGGCGTGGATGTCGACGGGGATTTCGGTGAACGTGAAGATATCAGTGCGGAACATGCGCAGGCCGGTCGCCCACTCCAGGGCGTCATTGATGCCGTTGATGTAACGGGCCACCAGCACGCCCGTCAGACATCCGAGGGTGGACGAAAGCACCGACATGATCAGTCCGCAACCGACGAAGATGCTCAGCAGTCCCCTACCTGCCGCGCCCATGGAGGTCAGGACTCCAATGTCCTTGGTCTTGTCGGAGACCATGATCGTGATCGTGGCGAACACGTTGAAGCATGCCACGATCACGAAGAAGAACAGGAGGATCCCCATCATCCCGCGTTCGTTCTCCACTGCGCCGATGAAATTGGCGTACCGGTCCATCCAGGTCTCGACCTTGACGCGCAACCCTGCGCCGAGCATCGCCTTCTCGAGCCGCCAGCGCAGCTCTTTCAGCTCCACTCCCTTCTCGGCGGCGATACAGACCTCGCTCAGCCCATGCTTCGACTCCGTGAACTGCACGGCGTCCTCGAGCCGCATGTAGACGGTCTTCTCGTCGGTGAGTTGGTGGCCGGAACGGACCGACCCGGCGACCAGGAACCTCTGCGAGAGAGGCTTCAGATCATCGACGACGATCTTCTCCGGCAATGTCACCAGGGTGACCACCGAACCAATGTGGAGGTCGTGGAATCTGAGCAGAACGTCACCGAGCAGCACCGCCGGAAGATCAGCGTTCAGATACTCGGACGGAATCCGGCTCCGATCGACGTGAAACGGGCGATCGAGATTGAGCGGCCGGATCCCGTACACCGGATCCCGGCGGACGCACTCGCGGAAGCCCGTGGGGTCATCCTTCGCGTCCGGATCCACGCCCACCACCTGAACGAACGACCTCTCCAGGAGCTTGCGGTTTCCGCGCAGGTAGGCCGTCTCCGGGCCCGACCGGATGAGGGCCGGCCGCAGCAGGCGGGGGCTGACTCCGGTGACACCGCTGACCGTCCGGGCCACGCCCTCGATCTGCTCGAAGGTGGGACAAGCGCCGGCAGGGGCATCCTCCTGCTGAAGATCCGGTGTCAGGATCAGGTCGGATGTGGTGCTGAGCAGCGCCTCCTCGGTGAGGCGCAGAAACCCGCTCATGATCGAGATCGTGGCGATCAACGCCATCACCGAGAGCCAGATCCCCACCATGG
>JAZDLC010000436.1:0-15201 GCA_043802345.1 Planctomycetota bacterium
GGCGACGATGTTCACCGGCTGTGGATGTTCGGGCTGCTGCTGGTCCTCACGCTGATTCTCGTCTACCACCCTCCCTTCCCGTCCGAACTCGACCTCTACCACCTGGGAGAGCGCGTGACCCCTGGCATCGCGGCTCTTCAGGGCGAGGCCCCCTACCGGGACGTCCACCTGCAGCATGGCCTGGTCGAGAACGCGCTCCGGCCGGCGCTCGGGTTCTTCCTCTTTGGAGCGACCCTGGAGACAGAGCAGTTCGGCTACGCGGCCATGATCGCCCTCGCCTACGGCGCGTTCTTGCTCCTTTGCCTGCAGCTCTTTCAATCGCGCGTTCTCGCGTTGCTGCTGACTCTGGTCCTCGCCTGCGACGGATTCGGCGTGGCCGAGCGTCTGACCGGCTTCCTCCTGGTGCTGGCCTTGCTGGCGCTGGACCTCCGCCAGGCCCGCGGCGCGGATGGTTCGGCCCTGGCCAGGACGATTCGCTGGCCTCTGCGACTCGCCGGCGCCCTGGCCGCCTTGTGCCTCTTCTTCAGCCTGGATACGGGGCTCTACGCCCTGGGGTGCGCGACGCTGTTCCTCGCCCTGGAATCGTTCGGACGCACCGAGCGGCTTGCCCGCCGGGCTGTTCCGCTCCTCGATTTCTGGGCCGGCGTGCTGGCCGGCATGCTGCCGTTCGTGCTCTATCTGGCCGGGGAACAGGCGCTGCTCGCATTCTTGCAGAATTCCTGGGACCAGCTCCGGCTCCAGCTCACGCTGTTCGGTCTGCCGTTCCCGTCAGTGCGGGAAATCGCCGCGCCGCTCCGGTCGGGACAGGTCTCGTTCGGCGCCTGGCTTGGGCAGCCCGCGCTGCTCGGCTTGCTGGTGCCCGCGAGCACCCTGGCCCTCGCGGCCGTCCTCCTGCGGCGATCGATTTGCAGATCGCTCCGGCGTACCGACTACCTGCTGCTGCTGTTGGTCCTGGCCCAGTTGCTCCTCTTCCGCAGCGCCCTGGGACGCTCGGACGCGGGGCACTTCGCGTATGCGGCGGCCCTGCTCTGGCCGACGCTGTTCCTGCTGGGGGAGTCGATCTTGCTCGCTCCCCCACCGCGCTCACGCTCACGCCTGCTGCCGAGGGTGGCTCCAGTCGCCTTGCTGGCGCTCTGGATGGTCACGTCCCACGCCCCGCTCTACGGCCTGGCCATGCACCTCCAGCGGCTCTCGCACCCCTCGGCTGACCTGCCGAGGGTGCCTTACTGCAGGCTTCCCCTCGACCGGGCGGGTCATGTCCAGGTTCCAATCGGCCAGGCGCGGCGCATCGCCTCCCTGGCCTCCTTCATCCAGGAACGTCTCCCCCCCGGCGAGCCGCTGTTCGACTTCTCGAACGCCAGCGCGATCCACTTCCTGCTGGAGCGCCGCAGCCCGAGCCGCTTCTTCCTGGCCGCCTATGCCGGCACCGAGGACTTGCAGTGGGAGTTGATCACCGAACTGGAACGGAGCCGTCCCCGGCTCGTTCTCCGAGACAGCCCGCTCGGCGTCCCGGTGCTTGACGGGGATTCCATGGAGAAGCGCCTGCCGATCGTGGCCGACTACCTCGCGCGGACGTACGAACCAGGCGGGCGGTACTCCTTCGGTGAGATCCTGACGCGGCGCCGCCTGAAGTCCCCGGTCCCCGTCACCTTCTCAGCGTCCGCACAAGCGGAGCCGCTTCAACCCGCAAACCTGGCGGAGCTTCTCCGGCAGGAGATCGCGCAAAGCCGGACCCGGCGCCGCTAGGGGCGGCGGGGCAATCACCTCGAGGCACACGGCGCGGTCAGGTTCGTACTCGTACTCGAATGATGCGCGCCGCGCGGGGGTGGGACGGGAGAATCGCGTACGAGTACCGTCGCTAAAGCGACTGAGTATGAGTACGGGAAGAAGTTACGGGAAGTCGTTCACCCCGCCGGCGACGTTCGAGTACCCCTCATTCCCGGCGGCGCCGGCGGATTCGACGATGCTGTCGCTCCCATTGGCCCGGTTCAGCTTGAGGAAATTCTGATCGCCGCTGACGCGGATCCCGTCACCCGAATTCCCCTTGGTGACGTTTTCCACCAGGCAGTTTGCGTTTGATCCGCTGGCGATCAGGATCCCATGCCCCCCCGAGGTCCCGACCGAGTTGTTCCTGCAGTTGTTCTTGCGCAGTTTGTGGAACGAGCCGGCGATCTTGATCCCGCCTCCCGAGTTCGACTTGCAGGAGTTGCCCGACACATCGGCCCCTTCCTGGTCGTTCCGTACCGAGAGCCCGATTCCTCCGTTGCCGTTGGTCTTGTTCTTCACCACGGACCCGCCGGTAAACGTGACCAATCCGGATTCTCCGTAGCGGATCCCTTCCGAGGTGTTCGTGCTGGCCGTGTTGCTCTTGATATCGCAGACGCCGACCACATGGATGCCGATTCCCGTGTTCAGGTGTGCCTGGTTGCTCTTGACGTCATTCTGCAATCCGTAGACCCGGATCCCGCCAGCCCCGTTCGAGCGCGACGTGCACCGCTGGACTAGCGAGGAGTTCGCATTGACGACGATGCCCCATGACTCGTTCCCCTCCGTGAAAGTATCTCGCACCATGTGGGAGCAGGTGTCCTCGATGAAGACGCCGATCCCCGTGCCCGGAGTCGCCTCCATGCCGCTGAAGACGCACTTGTCGACGATCACCTCGAAGGTGGTGTTGGCGTCCACTCCCCCATCGTCACCCGTGACGCCAATGCAGTCGACGATGGCCACTCCCACCGAATCCCGGATCCGGATCTGCGCAGTCCCATCGTCATGGACGGAGTCCACCTTGAAGCCGGAGATGGTCACCAGCCGTGAATCCCGGATCAGAAAACCAAGAGAGACTTTCGGTCGCGTCGACGTGTTGCGGATGATCGTCAGCGACTCCTGGGCCGCTCCCGTCCCGGTGGTATAGTCGATGGTCACCATCTCCGCGTACGTCCCCGGCTGGGCGCGGATGGTGTCATGCGGGTCGCTGTTGGCGAGAGCCGCGTTGACCACCGACTGGAGCGAGAAGGGTGGCGCGACGACGAAGGTATCGGCCAGCAGGGACCCGGGGGCCGTCAGCGACAACACCGCGGGCAACAGGAAGCGGCGTATGGATGTCTTCATGAGATCTCACCATTCTCGGAGCCAGGTGCTTGAAAAGCCGTGCCTCGCCGGGCCGTCACGGCCATTCCCAGCGGCGTGGGGGCTGCCTGAACGATCCTATCCTGGGTGGAATCGACAGCATGCGGCAAAAAAAGGCAGATCGTCTCACCCGGCCGCCGCTGGCGTCATGCCTCGGGGAACTTCAAGCAGTAGACGGCACTCTCCCGCAGGGCCGCATAGATGCGGGTGGACTGCCCCACCGGCTGGCCGACAATCGGACCCGGGAGCTGGACCCTGTCTGTCCGCGTGAGGTCCGGGCGGAGCAGATCGACGCGCCCGCCGCTCAGGAAGATCGCCACGCCGGCCGGAGTGAACACCGGCGCCGCCACCGGATTCGAGCTGATCACGGCGGTGTTTTTCAGCTTTCCGGTGACCGGGTTGAGTTCGCTCAGGCTGTTCCCCTTGAAGGCCAGCAGCAGGCGGCCCTGCTGGATCGCCGACCCGACGAATGCGCCCACTGCCTGGTGACTCCACAGTTCGTGCCCCGTGGCCAGATCGAGTCCGACCACGCTCCCGAGAGATGTGCCGACAATCGCCACCGAGGGAAAGCCGGCCAGCACGGTGATCGGAGCGGAGATCTGCCCGCTCAGGCGCGCGCTCCAGGCCTGCACGCCATTCTCCACCTGGTACGCCACCACCGATCCCTGCGACGTGGCCACCAGTACCAACTCCCCACCGATCACCGGGGGCGCGGTCACCTCGCCGTAGACCTGGGCACGCCCCAGGAGGCGCAAGCTTGCGGCGTCATGAATCTCGAGACTTGAGCCGTCGGTCATGGCGACGAGCTGCTCGGGACCCGACACGAGCGGGAACAGGTAGGCGGCGTCCCCGGTTTCCACCCTCTTCCGCTGTCCGTTCGTCGGGTCGAGGGAAACCAGCGCTCCCAGGCTGGTGCCGACGACCAGGTTTCCGTCCGCCATCGCGGGCGCTCCGGTCACCGGGCCTCCCACGGCGGCATGCCACAATTCCCTGCCCGAGGTGGAGGAGAGGGCGTGGACCGTCCCGCCGTTGGTGCAGACGACGACCTGTCCGCCGAAGACCGTGACGCTCAGAGGATCAGATGGGAAAGTGGCCGCCCAACCGATGTTCGGACCCCCTTCCAGTGCTGGGATGTTCGGATCCTCCTCCAACCCGGGCACGCCCCCTTCGTCACGAAACGGATCGTAGTCCGGGGGATCCGCTGGCAGGGGCGGATTCTCGAACTCGGGTGGTTCGAGCACCTTTGGGGGATTCCGCGGCCGTGGAGGCGATTTCTGCGCGGAGGCAGCGGAAGAGAACATGACCAGAAGGAGCACCACCGGGAACAGGCCGGCCTTCGCCGCGCGAGAAGGTTCCGCGAGGGCGGAGGTTGCGCCTCTCGTGCGCAGTGGCACGCGCGGGGAGGGGGTTGCTCCTGGGACCGCATTCATGAGGAACAAGCCCTCAGAGCACTTCGTCCTGATCGTCATCGACGAAGTCGCCGTCGTCGTCGTCGACCGGTACCCCGCTTGGATCGTTGTCGTCGTCCTCATCCTCATCCTCCTCCTCCTCGTCGTCGTCGTCTTCTTCGTCGTCGTCCGAGCAGTCGTACCCGAGGTCATCATCCTCGTCACTGATGATTTCATCCTCGGGGAGAAGGTCCTCGAGATCATCGTCCTCAAAGGAAGCGTCGCATTCCGGACAGAGCTTGTGCGACCGGATGTACTCCAGATCATCCGGATCCGCGATAAGTTCGCCGCAGTAGGGACATTCGAATGTGAAAGGCATGACGGGTTCGCCCAGCTCGCATCAGAAGGATCGAGAAAACTGCCCTTCTACCCGGTGCATTCGTCCTGTCAAGCAGACCCGGAAGTAACAAATTCATCTCCCTGCCCTGGCAAGTTGCCCGGACAAATCCGCCGCCTCCGAGCCCCCTCCGCTTCCCGCCGCGTCGACCTCCCTCGAACGGGGCGGAGCCCCCCGGCGCTGGGCCGTGTTGCAGGAATGACCCATCACTTGCCACCCCGGGAGGGTGTTTGATTCCCGCGGAACGATCTAGATTGCGCTCGACGCCAGTCGCTGTGCATCATATGTTCAATTCAGGAGTTGCAGGCCTTGGCAGGCGCAGCCACACGGCTCCGGCGACTTGTCGTGATCGGGGTTGTGGGCGTCAGCCTCCGGCGGAGGGTTGATGGCAACGGAGCAGTCGTACCTCGACGATCTGGAGCGACGTCTTCCCACCGTAGAGGTGGATCTGGAGGGTGTCGTCCTGGAGGTCGGTTCAGCGACCCGGGAGCTGCTTGGCCTCCAGCACGCCGGATTGATCGGCAGGCGCTTCGACGAGATCTTCCCGGAAGACGATTCCGGGCATGCCGGGTCGCGGATGCTGACCACGGATCTCTGGGACCAGACCCGGCCTTCGCGCTTCAGGCTGGTCGTCCTCGACCACCCCTCGAAAGACCGCAAGCTCCATCTCCTGTTCGAGCAGGATGACCTGTACCGGGCCCGGAAGGAATGCATCGGCCTGACGCGCCTGGCGTCGGCGGGGAGGCTGATCTCCAGCATTGTGCACGAGATCAACAACCCCCTGTCGGGGATCATCGGCTACTCCCAGCTCCTGCTGATGCGTGAACTCGAGGCTGACGTCCGGGGATCTCTGGAGAAGGTGTACGGAGAGGCGCTCAGAGCAAGCCGGATCGTGCGCAACCTGCTCGACTTCTCGCGGCGGCGCGCAACCACGCGGGGCGGCGTTCGTCTCGGCCGGGTCCTGCGCAAGGCGCTGGAACTGAAGGCGCACGACCTGCGCGTCCGAAACGTGAGCGTCCACCTGGACGTCCCCGATTCCCTGCCCATGGTGTACGGGGACCAGCATCAGCTCCTGCAGGTATTCGTGAATCTGATCAGCAACTCCGAGCAGGCGATGTACGGCTCGGATCAAGGCGGGAGGATCTCGTTTCACTCCTCGGTGAACAAGGACACGATCTCGCTGATCCTCGAGGACACCGGGCCAGGCGTCCCCGAGGAGCTTCGCTCCCGCGTGTTCGAGCCGTTCTTCACCACCAAGGGCGAGGGGATGGGGACCGGCCTGGGACTCTCCCTCTGCCGCGAGATCCTGAGCAAGCAACAGGCCTCGATTCGCCTGCTGGGGAACCAGGAGAGTGGGGCCGCGTTTCAGCTCTTGTTCCAGATGTTCCATGCGGACAGCAAGGATCTTGTCACGGAACAGAGGCCGCGCCAGGTTCCTCGCGTGCGAGGGAAGCGCCTGGTCGTGGTCGAGGATGACCCTGTTTGCCGCTCGATGATCGCCGAGGCGTTCGAGAGGAACGGCAACACGGTGCATGTCTTCGACCGGAGCGAGGTGGCGCTGCGGTTTCTCCGGTCTCGTGTGGTGGACCTGGTCATTTCCGATCTGCACCGGCCGGGCCTCAATGGACTGGAGTTCCACAAGCGCGTCGCCATGTTCGACCCGTCGCTCGCCAGCCGGATCCTCTTCCTGACGGGAGACACGCTCAATCCGGAGTTGCTCGTCCTCCTGAAGAAGACCGGCAACCTCCACCTGGCCAAGCCGGTGCTCCTGCATGATCTCTTTGGAGCGGTCCAGAAACTGCTTGCCAGACCAGGGACCCAACAGAAGACTCTGTTCACGGTCGACGAGCGGTCGACCGATCCACAATCCTGACCGATCCACAACCCCGAAGAGAACTCCAGCCGTGCAGCAGTACTTCCAGTCGCTCGGGCCGATCGACGTCGGCGCCCTGATCATCATCGCCTTCAACGTCATCATGGGCCTGGTGCGCGGATTCGTCTGGCAACTCGTGCGGCTCGGGACGATCGTGGCCGCCCTCATCCTGGCGCGCACCTTCGCGGGAAACGTGGCGGCTCAGTTGGGTCGGATCTTCTCGGTGGAGCCGCCCGCGGACCGG
The DNA here is from genome assembly GCA_043802345.1 of Planctomycetota bacterium. Classification (GTDB taxonomy): domain Bacteria; phylum Planctomycetota; class B15-G4; order B15-G4; family JADJEK01; genus JAZDLC01. The sequence continues at coordinate 7,029 of JAZDLC010000436.1, forward strand.
ATCCTCGCCTACTTCGTGATTCTGTTTGGCGTCTTCGCCGTCGGCACTCTGCTGGCGCTCGTGCTGCGCAAGATGCTCGCGGCCATGAAGCTGCAGTCGTACGACCGGTTGTTCGGAGCTATCCTCGGGGGCGTCAAGGGGGCCGCCATCGTGGTGGTGATCGTCCTGCTCCTCTCGCAATTCCGGGGTGCATCCGCGCTGCAGGAGGCGCTCGGGAAATCGGAGTCGGCCCGACTGACGGACGTGATCGTCGAGCGGGTCGAGCCGTTGTTTCCTGATTCTGTCCGGGAGGAGTTCCAGAAGTGGTGGGACGAGATCCAATCGAAGATCCCGTCCGTGCCGTCCGCGCCGGCGGGCGGGACACCGGGAGGGGAAGGGAAGTAGCACTCCTACGCGGGCGTGTGAAGCCTCAGCACAACCGTTCCAGGAGGATCCTCTCTCAACAGGAGCGTCCCCCCACACTCACGTATCAGACGGGTTGCGGCGTCCCACAGTCGCCGCGCGGTGACGAACGCCACATCCGCCGCGGGCATGGGACGAAACCGGGTCACGGTGGCCAGGATGGCCTCGCAGGACATGCCACTGCTCCTGGCGCTCAGGTAGACGCGCTCGGGAGCGCGGTCTCCGGCCCGACCATGCTCCAGCACCGAGAGGATGGCCAGCAGCAGCGCCAGGCGGACCATGTGCGCCGTTCCTCCCACGAGCGTCAGATGCGCGCAGGCAGGGTCGCACTCGACCGTCGTCGTCTGACCGCGGAGCGTCGCCCTGAGCAGGAGTTCCAGGCTGTCCAGGTCATCCGTGAGCGGGCGGGCGCAAGGCGCCACGCCGACATCGGAAAAGAAGTGGCGAAAAGCCTCCACCAGCAACTGGCAGCGGTCCGCCGGTTCATGGACCACGACCGGGATTCCGGACTCCCGTGTGTCCAAAGACATCCCGAGTTGCTGCATCTGCCTCTGACCATTGAGGACTGTCAGCAGGTTGGCGAACTCGTGAACAACGCCCCGGCCCACGATGCCCGCGGCGAGAGCTCCCGCGGCCTGAAACTCGCGTGATCGGGTCACCGGAGGCCGCTCACCGGCGCTCGCTGGTCGTGATCCAGGGTCTTGCATGGTCCCCGTAGTCTAGCAGGCCACCGATGAAATGGGTGAAACACAGTCCTTCGACGACTCGCCAGCCGCTCTGGTTCCCTCAACCGCAAACCCAAGGAGGGGGGTGTCGCACGGTTTCCCGCCCGGCTGCCAAAAAGAACCGGGGTCGGCTCCGAAAGCGCCGACCCCGGTTGAGATCTGGTGGGCCGTAGTGGACTTGAACCACTGACTTCCACCGTGTGAAGATGGCACTCTGCCACTGAGTTAACGGCCCAAGTTGAGTGTGCGTCCGAATCTAAGAGCTCCCGAGCTTTGAACGCCAGCAAAAACGCCGCTCCCGGACACGCGCCCCCCGTGCGTCAGTGTTGGTGCCAGAGGGGGGACTCGAACCCCCACGCCCAGTGAAGGACTGCGGATTTTGAATCCGCCGCGTCTGCCATTCCGCCACTCTGGCCCGGGGGGGCAAGAATAGCGATCGGAGAAGGCCTGAACACGGTTTTGTTCGTGTCGCAGCGAGCGGAGTTTTTTCTGCCTGAGCAGGATTGCTTTTGCCTCCTGTGAGTTACCCTGTTGGGCTGCCATCCGGACCCCAGGCCATGTTGTACAGCCTGGCACGACGTGGGTGGATCTCAACCTCTCGCCGCCCACATCCCCTTTCTTTCGCGGAAGCCGGGTGCTCGGGAGGCGGCGGACGGCTTTTTCCGACTGCTACGTGATGAGATGCCAACGATGATTCGACTGGAACGCGTGACCAAGGGGTACGTCCAAGAAGGCGGGACCGCGGTCGTCCTGGACGGGCTCGATCTCCGGGTGGAGAGGGGCAGCTTCTGCGCGGTGATGGGGCCCCGCGGCGCCGGCAAGAGCACCCTGCTGAACATCGTCGGCGGAATCGACCATGCCGACCTCGGCGAGGTCGCGGTGGATGGCGCAGACCTGACCTGCCTGAGTGACTCGGAACTGGCCGCCTGGCGGGCCGAAAACATCGGATTCGTATCCCGGGGGTTCAACCTGATCCCGGTGCTGAGCGTCTACGAGAACGTGGAGTTGCCGCTCCTCCTCTCGCCACTCGACCCGGGCGAGCGGATCGAGCACGTGGAACGGGCTGTGGGCCTGGTCGGCCTCTTTGAGCAGATGAGACACCGGCCGGTGCACCTGTCCGCGGAGCAGGCGCAGCGCGCAGCCTTTGCCAGGGCGCTGGTCACCGATCCAGACCTCATCCTGGCGGATGAGCCAACCGCCGGTCTGGACCGGAAATCAGGCGATCGGCTGGTCGATCTATTCTTCAGTCTCAACGACGAACTGGGCAAGACGATCCTGATCGCGACCCAGGATGTCCGGGTGGCGGAAAGGGCCAGCCGGGTGATCCGCCTGGAGAGAGGGCGCGTGGTGGAGCAGCGCAGCATGGCTGGCGCGGGCGGATCCGCCGGACTGGGCTATTTCCGCGGCTGGTGACGTCATCTCAGCCGCGAAGCGCGCTCAAGACGAGCTGTTCGCACAGTTCTGCGTACGAGATCCCTTCCTGCTCAGCCGCTTTGGGGAACAGCGAGACTGAAGTCAGCCCGGGCATGGTGTTCAGCTCCAGGAAGACCGGCGTCTCGCCGTCGAGAATGAAGTCGCTCCTCGAGAGCGATCTGCAGCCGAACTCCTGGTGGACCAGGACAGCCTGCTCCTGAACGCGGCAGGCCAGTTCCGGATCGAGGCGCGCCGGACAGATCTCGTCGGTCATTCCAACGGTGTACTTCGCGTGATAGTCGAAGAAGGCGTCCATCTTCGGCACGATCTCGATCACCGGCAGGGCGCGGGCGACTCCGTCCCGGCCTTCCAGCACCGGGCAGGACAGCTCCACGCCGTGAACTGCCTTCTCCACCAGCACCCTTCCCCCCTCGGCAAGGGCGGACCGGATCGCGTCTGCCAGGTCTTCTAAGTCCTCCACCCGGCTGACCCCCACGCTCGAGCCGGCGCAGGTCGGCTTGACGAAGAGCGGCATGCCGAGGTTGCCGGCCACACGCACGAACTGCTGCACCTCCTGGTCGGAGCAGCGCAGCGGCCCCACCCGTCCTTCCGGCACGGCCACTCCCAGGCTGGCGGCGATCCGCCGGGAGAGGTCCTTGTTCATGGCCAGGGCCGACGCCGCGACCCCATTGCCGACGTAGCGAAGCCCGACCGTCTCGAAGAACCCCTGGAGCGTGCCGTCCTCGCCGAAGCGGCCGTGCAGTGCCGGAAAGAGAACGTCGCAGGTCTCCAGCAGCCGGCTTCCGGCCTGGGTCGCGGAAACAGCCGCGCCCCCCGCCAGCGACCAGGCGAGCCTCTCCGTGATCTCCACCCGAATCACCGGATACCCCCGGCTCTCGAGGGCAGCCGCCACGGCCTGTCCCGAAAGAAACGAGATCTCCCGCTCTCCCGCCGGCCCCCCCATCAGGACGCCGACCCTCGGTTTGTCGTTCATCGAAGCATCTCCGGCGGAGCGCAGGTTCCGGCGCCGGCAGCCCGTCGGGGCTCCGCACCTCTTTCAGCGTTCCGTCAGGAGATTAGCAGCCGATGTTCACAGATCTGGCGCTCTTTCCGGACGCGCGCACTGAATTGCTCCCGGTCGAGACTGAACAGCGGCGAGATCTCCACCAGGGCATCCGGGCGGGCGGGCGCGAGGCCGGCCGCCTCCAGCCAGCTCCTGAAGAGCGAGGACAGGTCGTCCCGGGCCGTCCCGGGTGAATCCTGGCCGGTGCGGTTCTTGAGCGGAGAGAACTCCTCCGCCCGGCTGGCCTCCACCACCAGCGTCTTCCGCGCCAGCGGCAGGGCGTCGAAAACGAAGGTCTCGAACTTGACTCCGTTCTTCCCGTCCGGCGTGACCACCTTGCCGGCCGCGTCCACATACCGTACCGCCTTCGCGGCCCGGTGGTACGGCAGCGCTGGTCCGCCGCTGGTCACCTGGCGAACGAACTCGACCGACAGCGCGTGAATGGCGATATTTCCGGCCCTGTAGAGCAGCTCCCCTTCAGCGTCGCGGGCGGCCGCTAGTTCCTCCGGAAGGTCGCTGTACTCCACCACGCCCAGACTCCGCCCGGTGCGGGCGAAGACCCCCACCTTCTCGGCGGCATCCCGCTTCGGCACGCACTTGCTCGACATCTGGGAACCGGCCAGCACGTGATGCCCGAGGAACGCAGGCTCCAGCACCCTGGCCAGCGGGTTGTCCACCTGGAAGTAGTAGATCTGCTCGATGGCGCGCCGCTCCATCTCCGTCAGCGCGCCTTCACGAGCCAGCGCCGCGAGTGAACCGCCGTGGCCGTCCGGTGAAAGAAACAGGCTGGATTTGCTCGAGAGCAGCAGCCGGCCGTCGCGGTCGACCGCGGGCAACATCCCCTGCCGGAACAGGATCACGTCTTCGCGCGGGAGACCGAAGCAGGAGTTCTCCCGCAGGAACTCCTCGGTCTCTTCGTGGTTCGCCTGACTGGTCAGCACGAAGATCGGGATCGCGGCGCCGTATCGCCGGCGTGAAGCCAGGACCTTGGAGAAATGCCACTCGAAGAGCGAACAGCCGCTGATCGGCCCCACTGGATAGCACCCCTTCGGCCCGTCATACCCCAGACGGGAGCCCTGGCCGCCCGCCACCACGAACGCAGCCACCTTCCCCGCACGCAGGATCTCTTCACCGGCGGCGATGGCCCGGTTCTCCTTCCGGCGGGCGCCGCTCGTCCGCGGCAGCGAAATGAACGGCGCTGGTTTCAGCCGACCCAGATCGATGGTGGAAACCGGCCGGTCCGCTTTCAGCTCCCGGATCAGCCGGGCCAGCGTCGGGAGGTCGACCCCCTGGAGCTCCGCCAGGAATCGCTCTCGTGACCCTCGCTCCAACTGCTCGAAGAAACGGAAGACATGTCCCTGCCCGGCCGCCTCGAAGCTGCGTCTCACCTCCGCCTCGGATCCGGTGAAATCATCGGTCATCGCGAAGGCCCCTCGAGCAGAACCTTCAGGACGCCGGGCTCGGCGGCCCGCTTCATCCCCTTGAGGCCTTCCTCAAGCGGGAACCGGTCGGCGATCATGCTGACAAGCGGCAGACTGCCGCTCTCCATCAGTTCCAGCGCCGTGTGGAAGGGACCGCAGCGTGAGCCGACCACCTTGATCTCATCGATCACGAGCGGGGCGAGCTGAGCCGCGTGGGGCGCTCCCGAGGTGGTCTTCAGCATCAACGTTCCCAGCGGCGCCACGAGGCCGATCGCCTGCTCGAGACCGGCGGGGGACCCGGTCGCCTCGACGACCAGATCGAAGCGGCTGTCCGGATCCAGGGGCTGTTCCGGGACCGGCTGCTCCTGGACCGCGATCGGCAGCGGAATCCGGCCGGGGTGATGTCCGAAGAGAGTCACCGAATGGCACTTCTGCGCCAGCACCAGCGCGCAGAGCAAGCCGAGTCTGCCATCCCCCAGAACCGCCACCCGGAGCCACGGTGAGATCTCCACCTGTTCGGGAATGCGGCAGGCGGCCGCCAGCGGCTCGGTGAAGACCGCATGCTCATCCGGAATCGTGTCCGGGACGCGGTGCAGATTGCGTTCCGGCAGCAGGAACGTGTCCTGAAAAGCACCGTCCCGCCCATGGATCCCGAGGACGGTCCTCTTCGAACAGTGAGAGTAAAGACCGCGATTGCAGAAACTGCAGGACTGGCAAGCGCAGTTGATCTCCCCCACGACCCGCGCGCCCTGAAGAGACGGGCTGGAGCACGCCACCACGTCACCCACGAACTCATGCCCGAGCACGCCCTTGAACTGGAGATAGCCGCGCGAAATCTCGAGGTCAGTCTGGCAGATACCGGCCAGGCGAAGCCGGATGCGAGCCTCTCCCGGAGGCAAGGGCGGGGTCTCCCGGCTGGTCGCGATCCCCAGGGACTGGCCGTCGAAGGTCAGGGCGGCCACGGTTCTCCTCAGCGTACCTTGCCGGCCAGCAACGAGACGTTGTGCCCGCCGAATCCAAGCGAGTTTGACAGGCCGTAGGTCACGTCCCAATCGCGCGCGGCTCCCGGGACGTAGTCCAAGTCGCAGGCTGGATCCGGATTTTCCAGGTTGAGGGTCGGGTGGACCACATTGTGGTAGACCGACTTGCAGAGCACCGCGAACTCCACCGCCGCGGAGGCTCCCAGCAGGTGTCCGACCATTGACTTCGTCGAGGAGACGGCGAGCTTCTTCGCATACTCGCCGAACACCTTCTTGATGGCGGTGGTTTCGATCGCGTCGTTGTACGGCGTGGAAGTGCCGTGGGCGTTGATGTATCCCACTTGCTCCGGCCGCACCGAGCCGTCGTCGAGAGCCTGCTGGATCGCCCGCGCCGGGCCGTCGCCATCTTCCTTGGGGGCGGTGATGTGAAACGCGTCGGCGGTTGATCCGTAGCCGTAGACCTCGGCATAGATCCTGGCGTCCCGCTTCCGTGCGTGTTCGAGCTCCTCGAGCACGATGATGGACGCCCCGTCCCCCATCACGAAGCCGTCCCGCTCCGCATCGAACGGGCGGCTGGCCCCTTGAGGATCGTCATTCCGGGTGGAGAGCGCCTTGAGAGCACAGAAACCACCCAGTCCCAGCGGAGTGATGGCGGCCTCCGAGCCACCCGTGAAGATGACATCCGCCTCGCCATACTGGATGGCCCGCAGGGCCATGCCAATGGCGTTGCCGGCGGAGGCGCAGGCCGAGCCGGTGACGAAGTTCGGTCCCTGCAGACCGTAGGTGATCGAAATCTGGCCGGAGAGGGCATTCACCATCAGCTTCGGAATGAAGTGCGGAGAGATGCGCCCGGGTCCCCGCTCCAGAAGGATGCTGTGCATCGCTTCCAGTTCGTGGATACCGCCGATTCCTGATCCGGCGATGCACCCGATGCGCTTGCGGTCCAGGCTCTCCAGGTTCAGACCAGAATCGAGAAGTGCCTCCTTGGCGGCGACGAGTCCGTACTGTGTGAATACGTCGAGTTTCTTGGACTGGATCGGCAGGAAGTGGTCCTCGACGACGTAGTCCCGGCACTGGCCCGCGAAACGGGTCGCGTGGGCCGACACGTCGAATCCTTCCACCGGGGCGATGCCGCTCTGACCCTGGACAAGGCCGTCCCAGAGTCGCTCCATGCCGACGCCGAGGGAAGTCAGGCTTCCCAGACCGGTGACCACAACGCGCTTCCTGGACATATCGTCTTCACCCGATCCGGGCTGCGCCGGGCGGAGCGACAGAGCCGCGACCCGGCAGCCGCGTCAATTCATGCGCTTCTGGATGTAGGAAATCGCATCTCCCACAGACTGGATCTTCTCGGCGTCCTCATCCGGGATGTTGATGTCGAACTCGTCCTCGAACTCCATGACCAGCTCGACCGTGTCGAGCGAGTCAGCTCCCAGATCGTTGATGAACGAGGTGGCTGACTGAATCTTGTCCCGGCTCGCGCCCATCTGCTCACAGACGATGTTGATGACGCGATCCTCAATGCTTGCACTCACTTCGTGCTCCTCCACGGCAGAAAAGGGGATCAACCGCGCGCGGTCCGTTTTGCTCTTGCGCGGAAGTACGGTATTGAACGTGTCGAAGGGTCGCAATGCAACGGTTTTCTTATCGCCGCTGCGTCCGCAACTCCAAGAATATCAACTCTCTACAGCGACGAGGCCAATCCAGATCAGATTGCCATGCCGCCATCCACAATCAGGACTTGACCGGTCACATAGCCGGCCATCCCGGAAGCCAAGAACAGGACCGCGTCGGCGATCTCCTCAGGCTGGCCGAAACGGGCCAGCGGAATCGACTTCAGGAGATCCTCCTTGACCACATCAGGCAGCACCTCGGTCATCTGGGTCGCGATGAATCCGGGCGCCACGCCGTTCACGGTGACATTCCGGCTCCCGAATTCCTTCGCCAGGGACTTGGTGAGGCCCACCATGCCTGCCTTGGCCGCGGCGTAGTTCGCCTGGCCGGCATTTCCAATCAGCCCCACCACCGAGGTGATGTTGATGATCCGCCCCTCCCGGGCTTTGGTCATCGTCCGCGCCGCCGCCCGACAGAAGTTGAAACAGCCCTTCAGGTTGACCGCGACCACCGCGTCGAAGTCCTCCTCCGACATCCGCAAGAACAGGCCGTCCC
>JAZDLC010000437.1:0-27469 GCA_043802345.1 Planctomycetota bacterium
GGACGGAGCCGGCGCGGAGTTCGAACTCCGCGCCGCCCTGGATGCAGATCCGAACCTCGACCTGGCCGCTCACAGTCTCGGCGTCCTCCTTGCCGAGACGAAGCCCGGAGAATCGATCGGGTGGTGCCGCAAGGCGCACGACGTCCGTCCCCTCCAGTCGCGGTACTCCTTCACGCTCGCCTACTACCCCTGGTGGAGGTCGAGGACGCGGCGGAGATCCTGGAGGAGTGCATCCGGCACGAACCCGCAGACGTCTCGCCCTATTCGCTTCTCGGCGGAATCAAGGAGAGGGCCGGCGACAGAGAGGGGGCCACGTCAGTCTACGCCGTGGCTGCGGAGAACGCGCGCCTCCCTCCGAGAGCGCGCGCCGCCTTCGATGCGCGGCGGCGGGGGCTCTCCGGCCGTTGACGGGAAAGTGCTGGGTCAAGCGAGATCGAACCGAGCCTATTTCAACAAGGATCGCCCCCCGAAACCGCGCCGCCTGATCTCCGTCTCGAGAGGTTACGCCTCGTGCCGAACGAGAAGACAGGCCAGGATTCCGGCACCACGTCAGGAATTGTGGCGACGTGCGTCGGATGGCTACCGGACGAGGCTCGCGGGGTCTGGGGAAGATTGTTGAAACAGACCCGGTTCAGACCCTCTGCAGGAGGCGTGACCCTTCTTGCGCAGGTCGCACCGCCAAGCGATCGCAACAAGTACTTGCGCTGCTCGCGGCCGAAAGGACCGCGACGGTTGACGAACGGTCCACTCGCGAATCAGTCATGTGTCTTGCATGAGCTGGTTGTCAGTTCACGTACACGAGAGCGAGGAGAGTCGAAGAGATTCCCTTCGTGGCGCGATTCGGACGACGATTCGCCGCCGGCACCGACCCTGTGGCGGATAGGAACAAGAAGGCGGCTATCCGCGGGGGCACCGAACCTCTCCGGAAGGCGGAGTTGGACAGGAGGTGGGTGACGTACGCGAAGTCGCGCAAGGTGTCGCCGAACTTCGCGCCGTGGAGCCTGGCGCCCGAGGAAGCGCAACAGATGCGCCTGTCCCTTTTCTCGCCCCTTCCGACTCCAAGGACAGCGTCGCGAGATACTTCAGAGCGAGCCGGCATACCCAACTGCGCTGGCCGTGGTCGCGCGCCGAATCCTCGATCAAATTGATACCGCCACAGCCCGTCCAACGCGGTGAAGCCGGTGGGAAGGGTCGCGGCACGGTGCTCCATGATGGACGTAAACCCTTTTGATTCAGCCTCTGACCGGGCACGACGCCTCTGCCAGGGAGGGTGGAGACCGTCCCGGCGGGCAAAGTGGTACACGCATTGCTATTGATGTCTGTCAGACACGCAGCGGCTGGACGCTGCCGGATGATCGGTGCGCCACCACTGCGAATGGAGGCGGGACCATGAGCGATCGAATGAACACCAACCGCGGGGGCATGGCACAAGGCCGATCCTCGAAGGCCCGGGCCGCCCCCGGCAGCAGGCAGGCGCGCGAGGTGCATCACTCGCACGCGACCTCCGGGCTCAGCATCGCGGCGAAGGTGGCCCTGATGTGCGGGCTTGGCGCCGTCGTTCCGTTGATCATCTGCGGAGCGGTGGTCTACAGCGGCAGCAAGGAAACGCTCTGCCGGGAAGCCGACGCCTGCGGGGTCAACCTCGCCAGGGCCATCGCGCTGCCGGGAGCCCAGTGGTGGGAGGCATCCCACGGCACGCTCAAGGAGGCGGTGGAAAGGGTCACCCGAGCGGCGAAGGACTACTCGGTCTACCTCGACACGAAATACGGCCTCCTGTTCGAGAGCAGGGAAACCGACGAGATGACCAACGCGGCCAAGCGCTCCAAGAAGGGACAGCCGGCGCAAGTCGAGAACGACGAGATGCGTGACCGGATGCGCCAGGAGGAAGCGGCCTTCCGTACCGAGTTCGAAAACGCGAAGGAGCGGAACCAGGGCCGGTTGCGGGCACTCACGCTCTACGCGGACGCGGGATCGACCGTCCCGGCCGAAGTCGTCGACGTGTGCGTGGTGGAAGCCGAGGGAGGCAGGGGCCTGGTGCGGGCCAACCCGTCGGCCGGGTCGTTCGCTCTCCATTCCGCTCCGCGCCGGTTCACGGTCTCCGGTGATGGTTTCCCGGTGGAGACCGACGCCGAGATCGTCGACGGGCAGTTCGAGGATGGAGGCGCCGCGAGATCTTACTCCTGGCCGATCCGCGACGCTGCGGGCCGTGCCACGCACCGCGTCCTGGTCTTCCTGTCCATGGCGCCCGTCGAGGAGAGCCTCGGTGGCATCGCCCGGCGACTGATCGTGGGCGGGTTCATTACGCTGTTGATCGTCGGGGCCGCGGCCTACTCTTCAGCTCGCTGGCTGACCCGTCGCATTCTCGTACTCGTCGATGACATCGACATCATCCGCTCCGGACACACCGAGCACCGCACGCGGGTTCATACGGGCGACGAGATCGGCATCCTGGCGCGGACGGTCGAGGCCCTGGCCCGGCACGAGGGCCCGGCGCGGCCACAGCACACCTCGTGAGGCGCCGCGCCCGTTGGCCGCCAGTCCCGGAACCGGAACGGCGCTCGTTCCGAGCCCGATCAAACCGGGTTTGTTCAATGGGATTTGTCGATCCAATATTCGGATTCCCTATCCCACGACTCATGGTCTTGGACCACAGCAGGGTCTGGAGTCCACAGCGTAGATACCCCCTTCCATACCCTATCGCACTGCGTCCTCATCGTGTAGGTTGGCACGAGTCTAAATCGGGGAAATTCCCGACCGCCATATGATGACTTGACTCATTTCGAGGCGGGCTCGTATCGGCGCGATTCCTAGCTATTGGAGGAGACATGCGAGTAGCAGCAGTCTTGGCCATTGTGGCTCTTTCGATTACCGCCGTCTCGGCGCGGGCACAGAACCTGAGCAACTTCGACAGGTTTGACGGCACGATCATCGAGGTCGACTACGACCTGGCGACCGGGACGATCTCGAACCCAATGGAGGGTCCCGAGAGCGCCCCGGCGGTGGTCTACAGCAACGTTACGGGCAACGGATCCTTCTACCGTCCCCAACCCGGCTTCAAGGTCATGGACTGGGGCAACATCACCACGTCTGGATACGACTGCATCACCGCTTTCCAGATCGGATATGCGACCAGCGCGATGGCGCCCATCTCCATGAACATCTCTTTCACGACCGGCGGGGTCGGCACGCTCGGTTACGGCACCATGGGAACGACCGTGGTCTCGTTCGCTCTCGGCGGCCTGCCGGGCTCGCCTGATGGGGTTGCGATCGTGGCCTACACGGTCAACGTGAATCTCTCGAGTGCCGACGCCACCTTCAACCTGCCGGACGGCGATGTGGGGTACCTCTACGAGATGCTGGACACCCTGAGCGGGCCGCTCCTGGTCGGACCTCCCAACGAGGCCGGGGTGGCCAACGCGTTTGACAAGTACGACCTCACCAACACCCTCGTCGGGACCTTCTGGTTCGGCGGGACCCCCATGGCGTCCTTCCACATGGAAATCACCGGCCACAAGTCATTCGCGGACTTCGGCTCATCCTGCCCGGGCGCCGGCGGCTACTCGCCGCTGATCACCATGAGCGGTTGCGCCTGCCCAGGTGAAGTCATCTCCCTCGACCTGACCGACTGCGAGGGTGGCGCCTTCGCGGTGCTGGCGTTCGACACGAACCTCGGCTCGACCACCTTGCCGAGCGGATGCACCATCGACATCGGCTGGCCGCCGGCCAAGCTCATTCTCCTGGGGTATCTCAGCGGAGTCGGCGCCGGTGCGGGCGGACTGAGCACCAGTGCGGCCCTGCCGATGCCGGCCGGGCCGCTCCTCGAGCTGCACATGCAGGCTCTCGTCAAGGACTCCACCGCCGGGGTCATCACCTCCAACGGGGTGACCATCGGCATCGCTCCTTAGAGGACGCCTGACCCGAAACTCGATCCGGGCCCGCGGGAGTTTGCCTCCCGCGGGCCCGGTCTCTGTTGACGCAGACCCGGTTTGGCCCTCCCCCAGATGGAGCGAATCGGACACGCTGATCCTGGGAATCCCTGAATCCGGAGTTCACCTTCCGATCATCGCGTACAGGACCGTCACCGCCACTGGGTCGGCTCGAGAATCAAGTCTGTGAGGCCCTGTGCTGGGACGGCGTCCCTCTCTGACCTGTACCGCTTTCCAGATTCCGTGATGAACACGATCTCGTAGTACTCGCCAGAGAGGACTTTGCCAGGGAACAATCCTGTGTCGCGATCAACCGGCACCACGTGGCTTGCCTCCCCAGTAATGCACTCGAGCCTTACGATCGGTGATTCGCCGGCAGTCGGTTCGGCGACACGGCCCGAGAATGGGACCCACTCCAACTCCCTGACACTCGTCACTCTCAGGACCACATTCTCAAGACCTCCCGCGGGCAGGTACACCTCGAACAACCCGGGTGCCAGGTCATGATTACGAGCTGAGGCGATGATCCGGTACGTGCCAACATCAGGAACGTCGGCAAAGAACTCCCGAGTCCTCGAGTCGACCGTGACCCTCAAGCTGGTTTGCCAGACTTCAACCATCCCCGCTTGCAGCGGCCGCTGAAACTGGAGCCCAAGACCACGCACGGCGGTCCCTCGCTCTGGAAGTTCAACATGTCCATGAACGCGAATCCCCCTGGTGATACGAATCTCGACCGGGCTGACTGTGCCGCCTTCAGGCACATTGATTCGTTCGGAATGGGCCGGGTGACCGATGATCCCCACGTCGAGCTCGTTGTTTCCCGCCAACGCACGCTCGAAGGCAAACGATCCGTCCGCCCCGCTGAACGCGACTTGGCGGCTGCTTGCCACAATCCTCCGTCGCCCCTTTTCGAAGCCACTCAGGATCAGCCTCGCTCCGGATATCGGGCTGGCGTCATCTGCCCAGAGCAAGCGGCCACGAACCTGGCCGATGTGGAGCGAGCAGTCGGTCCGCTGATCTACTCCGTCGCGCACGTTCACTGTGAATTTTGCAAGCGGCGTTTCCGGCCATTTGCCAGACCCTTCCGGTGGGTAGACCCAGATTACGCTGGCGCCTGGCCTGGCCCGACGAAGAGTGAAGAGCCCTCGCTCGTCCGCCTCGACGGCGATCAGTCGCGGCGGGCCTGGACTCCCCCCGAAGGACACCCGATAGCTGCTGCCAGGCGATCCGTTCACGAGGAGTCGGCCGTGGACGACTGCTTTCAGCTCTGCCGCTTGACGAAGCGGACCAACCTCGACGCGCAGCGGCGCAACTTCGCGGAGAGGTTTGATCGGTACCTGGCGCTTGCGGAAATCGACATCGATCTCTCGGTTGAAGACTGCCTGATCAACCTTGGCGTTGCACGCCCGGGCCGTCACGGCCTCGAACTCACCAACGCAGCCGTTCTGTTCTTCGCTCAGCAGCCGTCTCGGTTCTTCCCTGAAGCCGGCCTGACATGCGTGCGCTACCGTGGTACCGATCGTTACCAGGTTCTCGACCGCCGGGATTACACAGGGACTCCCATCGAGATCATCGAGCAGGGCCTGGAGTTTTTCATGCGGCATAGCTCGGTCGAGACCGTTCTCGAGGGCAAGGCCCGCAGGCGTGAGCTACACGAGTATCCGCCCACGGCTCTGCGAGAGATCATCACGAATGCCGTGATGCATCGCGACTACCTCTATGACCTGAGCCACTGCTATGCCCACATGTTCTCTGATCGCCTCGAGGTGGAGAATCCGGGGGGGCTCTGTCCCGGAATCACCGAGAGCGATCTGGGCAAGAGGAGCGTGAGGCGAAACCCCACCATTGCGAACCTCCGCCTACGAGCGAAGTACGTGGAACAACTGGGAAGCGGTCTCTCCCGTATTCGCACTGCTCTTGCAGAGAACGGCAACCCACCATTCGAGCTTGGCGCGAGCAACTTCTTCCTCATCAGACTCTTGCCGCGGCTTCCGGGACGCAACGACCATCCCCTCAGCCCACGGCAGCAGCGCCTGTTCCAGATGATCTCCGACAGGGGTTTTGCCACAAGCCCGGAGTGTGCCGCCTGGATTGAAGCGAGCGAGGACACCGCCAGGCGGGACCTCAAGAAGCTGATCGATGCCGGGTACATCATCCGCGAAGGGGTGGGCAAAGCCACAACCTATCGACCGTCGGACTGACGGTGGGCGGAGAGCATCGCGGGCTACTTCGGCGAGGTCGTGATCCGCAATTGACCGCCTGCTGGACCAGGCCGGGAGCGCCCCACCCCCTTTGGTTGCGGCCAGCATCCCCTTCGTGCCCTTCGTGGTGCATGATCCCCGTACCTCGTCCCGCCTACCCCACCCGGTCTGCAGGTCGGCCGTCATCGACCGCGTACTCCTCCGGGTCCTCCCGGTAGGCGTCGAGCGAGACGAACGGCACGGTCTTCTGGTTCTTGCTGTGCTTCTGGATCTGGTCGACGATGCGGAAGTCGAGGCGGAGGCCGCTGAGCTGGCGGGCGAGGTGATCCATGCCTTTCCAGAAGGCGGTCCGGGTATCGTCCGTCCGGACCCCCTCGATCAGCCGGATCACGATCCGGTCCTCGGAGGTCTGCACGACCTGGTAGTTCTTGACGTATTCGAAGTCGCGCAGGGTGTCGCCGAACTTCGCGCCGTGGAGCTTGGCGCCCGAAGGCAGCACGAAATACTCGAAGCGGCGGCCGAGCAGCCGGTCGATGAGTGTGAACTGGCAGCCGCACGGGCAGCCGGGCTCCCGGCTCGGCCGGAAGAGGTAGCCGTTCTGGTAGCGGATGAAAGGCATGGCGTGGTTGTGCAGGCTCGTGACCGTGACGGGCTCTTCTTCCCGCTCGCTGTCGGTTCGCTCGACGTACGCCACGTCGTCCGACAGGTGGTGGCGGCCGCGCTTGCACTCGAACATCGCGAAGCCGCCGTCGCTGACTTGGCAGAAGTCGAACACGCTTTGGCTCATCACCTCGCCGATGACTTCGCGCCACTCTGGGCGGAGAACCTCGGTGGTACAGAGGGCCGCGCGCAGATCCGTGCGCAGGCTGTTCCGCTTCAGGAAGAAGGCGAACTCGGCGATCGATGCGGCGTAGCCGAAGACGAACTCCAGCCGGTGCCGCTCGATCCGCTCGTGGTACGCCGCGAAGGTCTGATCGTCCCACTCGTCCAGGGTGTCCAGGAAGACCCACTTGTTGAGGGCGCGGTAGGCGGCGTTTTGCAGCTCGCCCAGCCGGTTGATCGCGGAACCGCGGAAGACTCCCATCGGCACGCCGAAGTCCCAGCCCGCGAGGCGAAACTGCCGGTAACAGTCGGCCCAGCCATGCGAGTACGCCTCGGCGCTGATCTGGAAGATGAGCGGATTGCCGCTCGTCCCGCCGCTCGCCATCTTCCGCGGGCGGTGCTGCCTGGCCTCGCTGGAAATGAACGCAGCGGGGTCCTCGCGGATCTGCTCCTTGGTGAGGATCGGGATGCGGCAGAACTCCTCGAACCGGTCGGGACAGAAGGTCTCCACATCGAAGCCAGCCTCGTCGAACGACTTCCGGTAGTGAGCTGTCGTGCGATAGGCATGGGCGAGCATTCTCTTGAGGTGGGAAAACTGCAGCCGATCGATCTGATCTTTGGACCAGCGGAGATGCTCCTCGAGTTCAGGAGTGAGTCGGTACGCATCTGTCTTCCGGAAAAAGTCGATGAGACGATACCGGAGAGTTGTGCCAGCGGTCTTGGAGCGGTCGTGCATGCTTGCCGGAGGGCGCCCGTTATCGGTGAGTTGACGAATGGATGTTCACGCGGAAGCAGAAGCGGTGATCGGACATTACCAGGAGTATCCTCGTAGTCCGCCCCCATCCTGGAGTCAACTTTCAAGATGCTGATCACGACCCCATGCGCTGCCAAGCCTGAAAGAGAAGGGTCGGGATCTGTCGCGGAGGGGGTGGCATGGTGAAGCGCCGCCGGCTCCTGTCGCTGGTGTCGACGACCAGGCGGACGAGCCCGATCCGGCTGATTCTCGACATCCTCTCCGGCCTGCCGCCCGATGAGTACGAGATCTGCGTGGCCACCCTGTCGTCCGATCCGGAAGACAACTTGCGGGACGAATTCCTGGCCCGTGGCTTCCGTTGTCTCTCCCTCGGTCTGGATGGCGCCAGGAGATGGCTTCCGCTGCGCTGCGTGCGCGACCTGGTCCGTCGCGAGAATCCGGACATCCTCTACACCATGGGGATCCGGCCCGATCTGTTCGGGGGCGCCGCCGGCCTGGCCCATGGGGTGCCCGCGCGGGTGCAGACGCTCTGCAACGTGCCGTATGACGACTATCGGAATCTGTACGGTCGGGGCGTGGGAAGCCTCGCCTGGGCGGCCCACCGGCGCGCGCTGCGCCGCTGCTTCCATCGCGTCGTGCTGCTTGCCACGCGCATGAGTGAACAGATGCGCTTCCAGGGGATCCCGGAGGAGCGGATCCAGGTCATTCTGAGCGGGGGCGATTTCCGCGGTTTCACACCTCCTTCAGAGGAGCAGCGCCGCGCGGCCAGGGAGCGGCTCTTCGGGGGAGACGATCCCGGCCTGGTCGCGGCCTTCGTCGGAGAACTCCATCGCCCGAAGGGGGTCTTCGATCTGCTCCATGCCGCGGCCGAGGTCGAACGGCAGGGTGTTGGCGTGACGTGGCTGCTCATCGGAAAAGCGACGGAGACCGAGGAGCTGAAGCGACTGGCCGGAGCGCTCGGGATCCTGCCAAGGCTGCGGTTTCCCGGTGTGCTCGAGGATGTGCCGGGAGCCCTGGCCGCGGCCGACATGTTCGTCCATGCCTCTCACACCGAGGGACTTTCGCGCGCCCTGCTGGAGGGGATGGCGATGGGGCTCCCTCCCGTGGTCACCGACATCTCCGGCAGCCGCGACGTGATCACCGACCCAACCTATGGAATCGTCGTTCCCCCGGAGGATCCAGCCGGCTTCGCGAAGGGCGTGGTCGAACTTGCGGCCTCCGCGGATCTCCGCGCTAAGATGGGACGGCGCGGCAGGGAGAGGATCGAATCCCACTTCACCGCGAAGCGGATGGCGGGCGAGTACCACGATCTGTTCTCCACGCTGCTCGTGGGGAAGGGGTCCGCATGACGGAGCTGGCCCTTTCCCGTCGCCTGCTTGACCGGCTGGACGAGGCCGGAATCGCCTTCTGCCACTGGAAGAGCAACGAGCACCTCGCGGCCGGCCTGGCCGGGGAGACCGACCTGGACCTGCTGGTCGATCACGAGCAACGCGGGAACAGCGAGAAGATCCTCACCGACCTCGGCTTCAAGCGGTTCGTGGCGCCCTCGTTTGCCCGGCATGACGGGATCGAAGATCACCTTGGGATGGATCCCGAGACCGGGAGGCTCATCCATCTGCACTGGCACTACGAACTGAGCGTGGGGCGGCGGGGGAGCAAGGACTACCGGCTGCCCTGGGAGCGGCGCATCCTGGAGACGCGCCTCGTTGACGAGGAGCACGGCTGTCCGGTCGCGACCCCGGAGGCGGAGTATCTGCTGCTGCTGGTTCGTGCGCATCTGAAGGACGCCTGGAACGGTTCGGCGGCGGATGCCGCGCTCGGCGAGGAGATGGCAAGGGAAGTGGTCTGGCTGCGGCGGAAGCTCGACCCGGAACGCCTGGAGAGGGTCGCCGCCGATCTCCTGGGCGCGGGTGCAGCGCGTCTGGTGATTGCCATCCTGGAGGAGGGGCCGTCGAGAGGGAGGGTCGCGGAGTTGTGCCGGAACGCGCGTCCTCTTCTCGAGACCTTCGCGCGTCGAGGGCCCGCCGGGCGGTTTTTCACTCGATGGCGGAGATCCGTCGCCCGCCAGGGCGCGCGTGTCCGGGCTCGCCTGTTGCAGCAGCCTGTCCCGCGCCGGCGGACCAACCCGCGGGGAGGAGTCGTGCTCGCCGTTCTGGGGTCGGATGGTTCCGGGAAGAGCACCGCGGTGGCCAATCTCTCGCGGTGGCTGTCGTGGAAGATCGACGTCTTTCCGATGTACATGGGAGTTCCCAGGGCGCTCACCTCCTTGCTGCGGAAGGTGGTGCGGGCCGTTCCCGCGGTTGCGCCGGGTGACGAGAGATCATCCGCGTCCGAACCGCGGACAGAAGCTAAGCCGGGCTTGCTGCGGCCCATGCTCCGCGCCGCCTGGGCCCTCGCCATTGCCCTCGACAAGCGCCTCAAGCTGAGGCGAGCGGCCCGGGCGCGCCATCTGGGGCTTGTCGTCATCTGCGATCGCTACCCTCAGACCCACACGATGAACTTCAACGACGGTCCACTCATGAGCGCCTGGCGCGACCATCCGAACTTCCTGGTGCGGCGGCTTGCCCGCTCTGAGTTCGCGGCGTACGAGTCGCGGACGATTCCCGATCTGGTGTTGAAGCTGAACGTGTCACCGGAAGTCTGTTGCGCCCGTCGTCCCGGCGAAATGACCCTGGAGGCCGCCCGCCGCAAGGCCGGGTCGATCCGGGAGCTGGCCTTCCCCGCCGGCACCAAGGTCGTCGAGATCGATGCGGACCTCCCGCTCGCAGAAGTTCTCCTAAAGGCGCGGCGAGCAGTGTGGGATGTCGTCTAGGTGTAAGTCAAAGGGCAAGGTGATCGAGTTCCTGGGGCTGCCCGCCGCGGGCAAGACCACGCTGGCTCTTGCCGTCGCCGACATCCTGCGGGCGGAGGGAGTGCGGGTTTTCCTGCCCGCGGTCCATGAGGTTCATCCCTCGGGAGGAGTGCGGAACAAGGCGTCTCGTCTCGCCTTTCTCTGCGGCAGATTCCTGCGGCATCCGGCCGCCTTGTGGCGCGCCTTCGCGGCCATCCGCCGGACGCGCCAGGAGACGCACGCCGACCTGCGCACCGTCCTTGAGAACCTCGTGACGGTCGCATGGCTCGCCGAGCGGGCGCGTGCCGAAGGCGGGGTGCATCTCTTCGACCAGGGCGTCTTCCAGGCCGTCTGGTCGGTCGGGCTCAACGCCGCCTACTTCGACGCAAAGCGGCATCTCACGCGGCTTCCCCGGCCGGATCTGCTCGTGCTGGTGACGGTGGAACCGCAGTCGGGACTGAGCCGCCTCGCGGCCCGGGCGGAGGATGGAAGCCGTCTGGGCCAGGTCATCCATGGTCAGCCGCACCTTTACGTGCATGCCAGCAATGTTCTCGATGCGGTGCGGGAGGCGGCAGACGGTCTTGCGCGGGAGCGGAAGATCCGGATCATGAGCCTCGACGGCACTTCGCCCGATCATCTGGAAGCGAACGCGAAGGCGGTTGCGGAGGCGATCGCGGCGCTCGAGACAGAGCCGGAGAGACCGGAGTCATGAACTTCGCCCGGAACGCGACCTCGCTCCTGCTCACGTCGGTCGCCGGCGTCGGGATCGGATTCGTCACCGGGATCATCCTTGCTCGCTTCCTCAGCACCGACGACCGGGGAGCGTACGGCGTCGTGCTCACCGGAGCGGAGATGGCCGTGCTGCTCACCCAGGTCGGATGGGGCGCGGCCTCCATCTACCGCTTGCGGCGTTCTGGAGCCGCTCCCGATCGTGTGGTCACGGCGGCCTTGTTCCTGGTGGTTGCGGCGAGCGTCTTCACCTTCGCCGTGGCCTTGCCGCTCAAACCGTTTCTGCTCGACCGCGCCCCTCCCGGATTTCCCGCAGGGGCCTTCTACGCCGGGCTGTTCCTGGTCCCATTCCTCCTCGCGGGAACGGTGTTCAGCGGCATCTGCCGCGGCCTGGACCGGTTCGCCTGGCAAAACATCTATCAGCTCACGCTGAAAGCCGGGCTCCTCCTTGTGCTCGGGATCCTCCTGATCCTGCTGCAGGCCGGCCTGATGATGGCGCTCCTTGGCCTGCTCGCGGTCCAGATCGTGGCCTCGCTGGGGCTCTTCGGGGTGGTGGCTCGACATACGGGCGTGGCGCGCAGGATCGACTTCAACGAGGTGATCGAGAGCGCGAAGTTCGGGTTCCGGAACTACCTCCAGGTTCTGGCCGGTCAGATTCACGAACGGGCGGACATCCTCATGATCGCCTATCTCGTGGAGGACAACTCGCAGGTCGCCTTCTACGCGATCGCGGTGAGCCTGGTCGCGCTGGTGCAGTTGCTGCCCGAGTCGTTCGCCACCGCCCTCTTCCCCAAGCTGGCCGGTCTTCCCGAGGATCAGGTGGGACCTTTCACCGCCCGGGTGTCGCGGAGCACTCTCTTCACGACCCTCGTGATGGTCATCGGCATGGCCCTGATCTCGGGCCTGTTCGTGCCGTTCGCCTACGGCGCCGAGTACGCGAGTTCCGTGCGTCCGCTCCTGATTCTCCTGCCCGCGGTCGTCTTCCTATCGATCTACCGGGTGCTGGCCCGCTACTTCGTTTCCCTCGCCCGCCAGACGGTCAACATCGTCACCCAGACCGTGTCGGTCGTCGTCAATATCGGCCTGAACCTCGTCCTCATTCCGCGCCACGGGATCGCGGGCGCCGCGATCGCGAGCGTGATCTCGTACGGGCTCGAAGCGGTGGTCATCTGGATCGCCTTCGCCAGGAGCTCGGGATGCGGCTTCAAGGAGACCTTCATTCCCGGCCCCTCCGACTTCCTGGACTTCCGCAACCGCCTCGTCCGCGCTCTTGGCCGGGGCAAGAGCTGATGTCATCCGCCACCAGAGGAGACTCGCAGTGGTTTACCTGATCGTCGCGCTTCTCGCCCGCCTCGTGGTTCCTTTCCTGTGGTTCCGGCAGTGGCCCCTGCGGAAGCGATTCGTCGCCGCGGTCCGCAGCCGGGCCATGACGCTCGTGCTGCCGGCGGGCCGGCCGGGGGTCTCGATCGGGGCGGACGTGCGGTTCGGCCGGAACGTGAACATCCAGATTGACAAAGGGGCCCGTCTCGTCCTCGAGGATCGTGTGCTGATCGGCGACGACGTCTACCTCCACGTCTTTCCCGAAGGGACTCTCATCCTGCGCGAGGCCGCCCACGTCAACTCGCACGTCCGGATCAGCGCCTACAAGGCGGTGGAGATCGGCAGCGGGAGCGCGCTGGCGGCATTCACGTCGATTCACGACCATCATCATGTCTACGACTTGAAGTCTCCCTACGAGGTGAACCGGTACGAGGGGGCCCCCGTGACGATAGGCAGGGGCGTGCAGGTTCTGGCCCGCGTCGGGATCACCGAGGGAGTCTCGATCGGTGACTTCTGTACAATCGGCGCGAATTCCGTGGTGACGAAGAGCATTCCGGAGGGCGCGTTCGCCGCGGGCGTTCCCGCGAGAGTGATTCGGCGGGCGGAGTAATCGGAGGTGACGACGATTCCGGACCAGGCCAAAGACCCGTTGCCGCGCGTGCTGTTTCTCTGCTACGCAAACGCCTGCCGCAGCCAGATGGCGGAGGCGTACGCTCGCTTCATGGGCGCTGGCGTGCTCGAGCCGGCGAGCGCTGGACTCAACCCGCTCGGCGTCATCCCCGGGAAGGTCGCCGAGGTGATGGAGGAGGAGGGGATTTCCATCGAGGGCCAGCACTCGAAGTCTCTCGAGGAGGCCCAGGCCGCCCGGGCCGACATCATCCTCGATCTGGCAGGATGCATGCCGCCGAACCTCGGCGACATCGCCGTGCGCAGCCGGCCGGTGACTGACTGCTACGGAGGGGGGCTCGACGACTACCGCAGGACGCGCAACACGGTGCGCAGCGAGGTGGAGGCGCTGATCGCGGAGCTGCGAGGATCCTGAAGGGGGAGTCCATTTCCTGAAACAAACCCGGTGCCGACCCCGTCTCCGCCACAGATAGAATGATCGCATGATTGAAGCCGCGCTCAGAAAGGTGGCCAAGGCATGGAGCATCCGGCGGTCGCTGCTGCCCATGGTCCTCGTGCCGGTCTGGATGTCGATCGCACTCGCACAGTCCTACGTGCCGGAACACACCGATCCGCTGGCGGAACCATGGAGGATCCAGTCCTACGATGAGCTGAAGGGGTTCGGCGTCTACCACCTGTTCGAGGGCCTCGACGGAAAGATCTGGGTCGCCACGACCGGAGGCGTTTCCCGCTTCGACGGACGGCGCTGGCATGACTGGACGGTCGCTGACGGATTGTTCGACCCGGTGGTCTGGTGTGTCATCGAAAGAGCAGACGGTTCGGTGCTGTGCGGGTTTCGGCGAGGGCTCATGCGGCTGGAGGGTGACGCGTGGGTGTCCGTGCCGACGGGGCCCCAGGACATCACCTGGGGCGTCAATGCTCTTCACGAGGACCGGCGCGGCACTCTGTGGATCGTGACCAGGTTCGGTGTCTTCACCATGACCGGGCAGGACGCGCCGCTGCTGCACTGCGGCGCCGATTCCGGC
Organism: Planctomycetota bacterium; assembly: GCA_043802345.1. GTDB lineage: Bacteria > Planctomycetota > B15-G4 > B15-G4 > JADJEK01 > JAZDLC01. The sequence continues at coordinate 14,235 of JAZDLC010000437.1, forward strand.
CAGGCGCTGCGGTCCCTGGGTTTCGACCTGCCGATTGCGCCGATTCCGGACCTCGCCCTTCGCTGGACCGAATGGAGACGTGGCCTCGGCTTCGAACTGGGCAAGCTGAGCGTTGGCTGGTTCGTCGCCGCCTTGTCGCCGGAGGGGCCCGCCGCGCGAGCCGGGATCGAGCTGGGAGACCGCGTCTCCTCCATGCAGCGGGTGGTGGATCCCGACCGCGAGGCCGGGGCCGACCCCAGGAGAACCGTGCACCGGATCTCGTTCAGACATCCGGGTTCGGGACCACTGCGCGCGGACATCACCACGGAAGAAGTCCTGGGTGTACAAGGGGACTTTCACGCTACCAGCCTGGTGGAAGATGGGGAGGGGAACCTCGTCTTCGGGTTGAGGCCGGAGGGGATCGTCACCTGCCGGAGGGCGGACAGCGACAGCGAACTCACCTGGTCGGCACCACACGGCGCAACGGATTCCAGGTACTCGACAGTTCTGGCGCGGTCGACGAAGGGCGCCTACTGGGAACAATCTACAGAGGGAAACCGCCTGATTCGCCACCTCGGTGCTGAGGTTCAGCAGTTCGACCTTCCGCCAGAGGCCAGCATCGAGGATATCACCGAAGCCAGGGATGGCACGCCCTGGATCGTCACTGATATCGGCATCTTCTCCTGGGAGCACGACCGGTGGGTCGAGCACGCCAATCCGTTCGGCCAGAACCGGGCGCGGTTCGCGGTGGCCACCTCCGACGGTCACATCTGGTTTGGCGATGCGCCGGGGGCCCTGAAACGAGTCGACGTGTCCGGAGACCGCCTGGAGTCGCTGGAATCTCTCCGGTTCATCGGCCGTGACACCGGTGGATCCGAGTGGTTCGTCACCGAGGATGGTGATCTAGCCGAGCGACTGGGGGGTGAATGGGTTCTGCATGACAGGAAGGCTGTTCTCGGCGCGCGCATCCTGGATGCAGTCGCTCAACCAAATGGAGAGGTCCTGGCCGTCGGGATGACGTCGGAGGGTACGGTCCTGGCTCGGTGGAACGGCGACGTCTGGGTGCGCGAAGTCCTGCCGTTCCTCGATTTGCCGAGCAGCCTCCACAGACTCATCAGCAGCGCCTCGGATGGCGAGATCTGGATCGGCCCGGGACACGATGAAGCAGGACTCGCCGGCGTTCTCTGCTGCCGCAACGGAAGCTGGCATCGGATCACGAGCCTGCTGTTGGAGGGCAGCCCCATGGGCATCGTGGCGGGCGGGGATGGTTCGGCTTGGCTCGCGACCAACAGGGGGATCTACAAGGTCATCGACTCCCAGATTCGCGAAACACCACTGCCCGAGAGGGTTGAAAGAGGGGGAGCCACCGCGGCCTGTCTCGATGTTGACGGCAAGCTCTGGATCGGGACCTTCGGTTTCGGCTTCTACCGGCTCGATGGCGAGCGGTGGACGGAGTTCCTGTCGGAGAACCGGTTTTGCAACAACGTGTCGGACATCGATCTCGACGGCGACGGAGTCCTGTGGGCAACCACGCGCGCCGGACTGAGCCGCTTCGATGGTCACAAATGGAGAGGGGTTCTGCCATGGTACAAGACCAGCAGTCTGCGCGTCGCCTCTTCCACGGACGGGTCGGTGTGGGTGCAGGACGTGAACAGAACGACTCGCTACCGGCCGGAACGACTCTGTCCCGACTCGACCATCGAGCCGTTCATCGACAGCCTGACTCCGTCCAGCCAGGTACGGATTTCGTGGACCGGTTGTGATCCCTGGCAACCTGCCGCAACGACCGAGTTGACCTGGTCGTATCGCCTCGACCACGGCACATGGTCTCCATTCACGGAAGAGACGAGCCGGGTCCTGGGCCCCTTCGCCGTGGGCGAACACGTCCTCGAGGTGCGTTCGCGGGACCGCGACTTCAACGTCGACCCGACACCGGCGGTGGCGAGCTTCGCCGTGGTCCGCCCGGTCTGGCAGCAGGCCTGGTTCGTGGGGATGATTCTCCTGCTCCTCCTTGCCGTGGGCTGCCAGTCCTTCCGTCTGGTGCGCCGCGGGCGAAATGAACGAGAGAGCGCCGCGCGCGCCGAGGCAGCCGAGGCGGCGCGGGCCAGGATCGAACGGGAGGTCGAGGCACGGAGGAAATCGGAAGCGGAGCGCCTGCGGCTCGAGAGTCAACTGCTGCAGGCGCAGAAGCTGGAGGCCGTAGGCCAGCTCGCCGGCGGCGTCGCGCACGACTTCAACAACATCCTCACGGCGATCCTCGGCAACGCGTCGGAGCTGTCCTTCCTGCTGGAGGAGAACCCGCTGCGCGATCCGCGGATTCTCGCCGCCGTCGAGGGTATCCGTCACGCCGGAGAGCGCGCGGCCGCGCTGACGCGCCAGCTGCTGACCGTCGGCCGGCGGCAGGTCACGAAGCCGGTGGTCCTCGACCCCAACAGCATCATCGCCGACATGGGCGCGATGCTGGAGCGCATCATTCCCGAGAACATCCGACTCGCTCTGATACTGTCCGCCGCCGCCGGCTGTATACGGATCGATCGCTCCATGTTCGAGCAAGTCGTGATGAACCTGGTCGTCAACGCGCGGGACGCCATGGCCAGTGGCGGAACGATCGAGATTCGAACCAATCGCGTCCTCCTGACGGAGGATGACCTCTCCTCGCAGATCGACTGTCGGCCCGGTCACTTCTTCCAGCTCAGTGTCGAGGATGAAGGAGCGGGCATGGCCGAGAAGACGATTGCCCGGGTCTTCGAACCGTTCTACTCCACCAAACCCGTGGGCAAGGGAAGCGGACTCGGACTGTCCACCGTCACTGGCATCGTGCGTCAGTCCGCGGGCTTCATCACGGTCAGGAGCGAGCTGGCGAAGGGCTCCGTGTTCGAGGTCTTCATTCCGTCGACGGAGCGGAGCACGGAGGGCCAGCCGGCCCTCGGCACCGTCTTCCAGGCCCCCCTCGGCACCGAGCGGGTGCTTGTCTGCGAAGACGAGCCGGCCGTCCTGCAGCTTATCCATCGAGCCCTGAGTAGATCCGGATACGAGGTGCTGACGGCGAGCAGCGGTGAGGAAGCGCTGAAGTTGATCTCCACGATCGACCAACCGCCCGAGCTGCTCCTCACGGACATGATCATGTCAGGAATGAACGGCCGCGACCTGGCCGGGACGATCCGCAAGGTCCATCCGGAAATCGCGCTGCTCTACATGTCCGGCCACGCCGCAGATATTCTCGATCATCGTGGTGAGCTCGAAGGCGATGTCGAGTTCCTCCAGAAGCCTTTCACCGTCAGCGTCCTCCTGGAGAAGGTGCGTGCGGTCCTCGATGGCCGCTGAGTCAGCGCAGCGGAGAGCGTGGACCTTCTCGACCTTGGCCGTGCCGACTTGTACGCTGTGGATTCCCTGGAACTCTTGCGGGCGGTGATATGTCCCAGGCGGCCATTCGCGTCGAGAACGTGACGCATGACTTCGATACGGTGCGGGCCCTCGACGGGCTTTCGTTCGAGGTCGAGGCGGGCAGCATTTTCGGCTTCCTGGGACCGAACGGAGCGGGGAAGACCACCACCATCAGGATCCTGCTGGGGCTGCTGCATGCGACCTCGGGGAGGTCGGAGGTGATGGGGTTCGATACCCGGAAGGACGCCGGCCGGATCCGGCAGATCTCCGGAGCCCTGCTGGAGCACACCGGTCTGTACGAGCAACTCAGTGTGGAAGACAATCTGGAGTTCTACGGCCGGGTCTGGCACCTGCCGCCGGACGCGCGCCGGGCGCGTGCCCGGGAGTTGCTTCAGCGACATGGTTACTGGGAGCGGCGCAAGGAACGGGTCGGCAACTGGAGCAAGGGGATGAAGCAGCGGGTGGCGTTGGTTCGCGCCCTGCTTCACCGGCCGAAGCTGCTCTTTCTGGATGAACCGACGGCTGGCCTGGATGTCATCGCGGCGGCGGCGGTGCGGGATGACCTGGGCACCCTCGCGGAGCGGGAGGGAATCACGGTCTTCCTGACCACGCACAACATGGCGGAGGCGGAGCGGCTCTGCAGGCGGGTCGCCTTCGTTCAGAAGGGTCGGATCATTGCCTCCGGGCATCCGGATGAGCTGCGGGCCCGGGGCGGAACCCGCTTGGAAGTCGTGGGGAGTGGGTTCAGCGAGGATCTGCTGAACGAACTGCGGCGGCACCCGTCCGTGGCGGGGGTGCGCATCGAGAATGAGCGGTTGGTGGTTGACATGGAAACCGACATCGACACGTCACCGCTCGTCAGCCTGCTCGTGAAAGGGGGCGCCCGGGTGGGCGAGGTCCATCGGGGCCAGGTCAGCCTGGAAGAGACCTTTCTGGACATGATGGGGGACGAAGCTTGATCGAGGACGCGCGGACCATCATGTGGAAGGAGTGGCGTGGTATGTTCCGCCAGCGGGGCGGGCGGATGCGGACGTTCATGACGCTGGTGATTCCGCTCGCCTTCTTCGCTGTTTACTGCCCATGGGAAGCCGGCGAGCGCTGGCTGGAGGGAGGTCCCTCGATCCTCGCCTCGATCGCGGTGCCTCTACTGATGGTGATGCTGGTCGTCTCCGACTCATTCGCCGGCGAGCGGGAGCGGCATACCCTGGAGACTCTCCTGGCCAGTCGTCTCTCCGATTGGTCGATCCTCCTGGGCAAGGTTCTGTTTGCCGTCTGCATGGCGTGGGGGCTGGTCTGGATCATTCTGGCGCTGGGCCTCTTGACGGTGAACGTCGCTCACTGGGAGGGACGGGTCGTCTTCTACTCCGCGCAATGCTTGGCTTTCAATCTGGTCCTGGGACTGCTGACGTCACTCTGCGCGACGGGAGCAGGGGTTCTGATCTCACTCCGCGCCGGCACGGTCCAGGAAGCGCAGCAGACCATGGCGGCGGTGATGTTCCTGCCTCCCGCGATCCTCGGCCCGATCGTGCTGGTGGTCGGGCGGTCCTGGCCGGAGTGGGATCTGAAGGCGGTTCTTTTGAGAATCGGGCCGACCCCGGTCTTTGCCATCGTGGCCGGTTCGTTCCTGGTGTTGGCGATGCTGCTTCTGTGGGCCGCGGCGAGACGCTTCCAGCGAGAGCGGATGAGCTGACACCCCCGACCGTTACTGTCCCACCAGCTTCCGCAGGCGTGCCTTCGCATCCTCCGCGTGGGGCGCGTACTCAAAGGTGGCGGCGTCGAGCGCGCGACGGTAGTAGGGGATCGCCTGCTTCGGGTCCTCGCCGAGCTCCAGCAGGCGCGCGAGGGAGTAGTTCGCATTGAATGCATCCGGTTCCTCCTTCACGGCGGTGCGAAAGTAGGCGAGCGCTTCGCTGATCCGGCCCTGGGCGGCCCGAATACGGCCGAGGTTGTAGGCGAGGTGGGGGAGGTTCGGATCATGGCGCTCGGCCTCCTCGGCCAGGAGTTCCGCTGCTTGCAGGTGCTTGGCGTCGATCCTCAGGTTGAGCAGGCGGTCCACCGCTTCCGGCAGGAAGGGGAAGTTGGCCAGCACCTCCCGGAAGGTCTGGTCCGCCTCGTCGAACCGTCCCATCGCGATGTAGGCGGTGGCCAGCTCCACGGCGGCGTACCGGTTGCGGGGGTTCTCCGCCAGCGCCTGGAGGTACTGATCGACCGCCTCCTCTGATCGTCCCTCGGCCGCCAGGGCGGCGGCGAGCTGAAGGCGTCCGTTGTCTCCGGTGGTGACGATGTAGGGAGAGATGCGGGTGGTGCCAAACGCGATCAGCAGCGCAGCCGCAAGCCCTGCGCCAGCCCGCAGGAAGCGCCGCTGGAGGAGGGAATCGATCAACCAGAAGGTGGCGTAGGAGCCGAGGATCATCAGCACCGGTAGCACCGGGACGCGATAGCGCGAACAGACGAAGAAGGCCAGGATGCTGGCGGTGTAGACCACGACGAACCCGGTCAGGGGGAAGGTCGCCGTGGGCCGCAGGAGCAGCAGCAGGAGCAGGCCGAGCAGGCCGAAGCCGGCGACCGCTGGAAAGCCGAGCGGGAGCCACAGCACGAACGGGTTGAACCGCTCGGCGAAGAAGCGCACCTCCTGGTTGTTCCCCAGCTCCCAGTTGGTGAAGAAGAGGCGCGCCTTCCAGAGCAGGTGTCTGGCCGCGTCGCCCGGATGGGAGAGAATCCAGTCCCAGGCCTTCTGGGAATAGTGCGCGGAAACTTCAGAAGGCTTCAGGGAGCGGCCTTCCGCATGCTCCGCGAGCCGGATCGCGTCATGGTAGCCCTCCCACCAGCCGGCCCGGGTGCCCGGCACGATGGCGGTACCACCGTCCGAGTCCGGGTTGTTGCCGATCCAGAAATTGACGCCTGCCTGGGACGAGATCAGGACCGTGTCGTGGCCGACGAAATAGTTGTAGGCGGTGAGCGGCAGGATCGGCGCCAGCAGCGAGAGGGAGAAGGCGGCCGCGGCGATCAGCCCGGCTCGGGTCCTCTTCGGACAGAACAGCCAGAGCCAGAGCGCCACCAGCGGCATGAACAGCAGGATGTTCGGCCGGCAGATGGCGGAGAGTCCGAACAGGAGGCCGGCGCATGCGGCCCGGGACGGGGTGGGCCGTTTCGCGAGGCCGAGCGTGACGTAGAGAGCCGCCAGGCTGAGTGGCACGAGCAGCGTCGGGAGGAGGAGCTCGGCGTCGAAGTAGATCAGCACCCAATAGGTCGCGGCGGAGAGTCCCGCCAGCAGGCCGACCCGGGCGTCGAAGGCCCGGCGGCCGATCATGTAGCAGAGCACCGCGGTCGCCGCGCCGAGCAGGCACTGGATCAGCCGGGGCACGAACAGGCCTTCCCCGAACAGCACCCGGACCACGGTCAGAAACCACGGGTAGAGCGGCGCACGGAAGAACGGGCCGGGCTGGAAGTCCTGGCCACTGGCGAGGGCCCGTGCCCAGTCCACATGGTACGCCGCGTCCATGATCGGATGGTCAAAGCCTGGATTCTCCCGCATGTTGAGCAGATAGATGAGACGCAGCAAGAAAGCGAGGAGGGCCAGGCCGGCCACGACCAGGATCTCGTTCCGCCGCCCGGGGTGTCCTGGTTCTGGTTGCCGCGGCCTGGCTGGGTTCATTCTGGATCCGCTTCGCGAGGAGAGACGATCTTCCGAGGAAGTGTCGAGACTCCGTTTGGCCATGTAAAGGCGAATCCAGCAGGGGGTGCTATTCCAGGCACTGCCGGCCGGGACTCTGGCGCCCTGAGCGCGCGCGCGTATGCTCGGGTGTGCAACCTGACGAGCGAGGACTGATGGCGAAGATCCTGCTGGTGATTCCGAACGAGACCCGCGAACCGTACCCGGTCTATCCGCTCGGGGCGTCGCTGGTGGCCCATGCCGCCAGAAGCCGCGGGCATGACGTGCGGGAATGGGACTACCTGTTCGAGTCGTCCCGGGGCGGAACGCTGGCCCAGGCTGTTTCCGAGCAGCAGCCGGACGTGATCGGCGTCTCGTTGCGGAACATCGACAACATCAACATGGTCAACCAGGAGCTGTACGTCGACTGGTACCTTTCGGTGGTCCGGGAGTTGAAGGAGCTCACGGACCGGCCGGTGGTGGTGGGGGGCGCCGGGTTTTCCCTCATGCCGGAGCGGATGCTGGAGTTCCTCGGGGCGGATTACGGGGTGGTCGGAGAGGGGGAGCTGGTCTTCAGTGATCTGGCCGAGAGGCTGGCCGCGGGCGAGCGGCCGGAGCGGCGGCTGTTTGCGGGAGAGAAGCCGGTGGCCGGCGAGCAGATCGCGGTCACAGGAAGGAATCCGGACCTGGCCGCCTACTACTTCGCGAATGGCGGCATGCTGAATGTGCAGTCGAAGCGCGGCTGCCCGCTGCGCTGCGCCTACTGTACCTACCCTCTGCTGGAGGGACGGACCTACCGCTTCCGGGATCCCGCGGATGTGGTGACCGAGATCGCCCGGATGAAATCTGAGTTCGGCGCCGACTACTTCGCGTTCACCGACTCCACTTTCAACGATCCCCAGGGAAAGTACCTGGAGGTCGCCGAGGAGCTGGTGCGCCGGCGGGTGAAAGTGCGCCTCATGGCCTTCTTCCGACCGGACCACTTCCAGAAGGAGCAGGTCGAACTGTTGCGTCGGGCAGGTCTTCACAGCGTGGAATGGGGTTCCGATTGCTCGAGCGACACGACCTTGCGGGCGATGCGCAAGGGCTTCCGCTGGGACCAGGTCATGGAAAGCAATCGCCTGTTCGCGGAGGCTGGTATCAAGAACGCGCACTTCATCATCTTCGGCGGCCCGGGCGAGACCGAGCAGACGGTCGCGGAGGGGCTGGCCAACATCGAGCGGCTCAGCGAGTCCGTGGTGTTCGTCTTCCGGGGAGTGCGCGTCCTCCCGAGGACCGAGGTGCATCGGATCGCGCTGGAAGAAGGTGTGGTAAGTGAGGATGACGACCTGCTGAGGCCAACCTACTACACCTCGAAGCAGGTCAGCGGCGAGTTCATCCACCAGGCAGTGCTGGATTCGTTCGGCGCGAGGCTGGACCGGATCTACCCGATCCCCACCGGTAGCGAGAAGATCGCCCGCCTCTACGAGATGGGCCTGCGCGGACCGGCCTGGGATCTGCTGCTCTTCTCCGGAGGATCTCGGAGTCGTGGCGACGGGGCGGGCAGCCAATGACCGCCCTGGGCAAACCGAGGAAGGTGCTTCTGGTCCACCCCCTCGGGGAGAACTGGATGCCGGGGCAGACCGACATGTCGAGGATCGCCAACATCCTGCCGCCGATCGGGCTCCTGAGCCTGACCTCCTGGCTCGAGCAGCGTGGTCATCAGGTGGAGATCCACGACTGCTACGCTCATCCCGGGCGAGAGGACCGGATCGACGACTACCTGCGTTCCGAGTCGCCCGACTTCGTCGGCTTCTCCACCACCACGTCGTCGTTCCCGGACGCGGCCCGCATCGCCCGGCGCATCAAGCAGGCCTACCCGAAGATCCGCACCGTGTTCGGCGGGGTGCACGTCTCGGCGCTACGGGAGCGATTGATGGAGCGGTATCCCGAGTGCGACTTCGGCGTGGTGGGCGAGGGTGAGGAGGCGATCCAGGCGCTCATCGAGGCGAACGGCGAGGGGCTGGGGGAGATCAAGGGTCTGCTGTACCGCGACGGGGATGAGGTGCGGTTCGGCGGGTTGCGGGAGCCGACCCTCGAACTGGACAGCCTGCCGTTCCCCGCCTACGGGAAGCTGTCCGGCTTCCCGAAGGAATACACCCTGCCGATCTTCAACTACCCGAAGGCGCCCGGCACGACCGCGATCACGAGCAGGGGATGTCCCTACGCCTGCTCCTATTGTGATCGGTCGGTCTTTCGCAGGTCGTTCCGGCACAACTCCGCCGAGTACATGGTCGAGCTCTTCACCCACCTGAGCGACCGGTTCGGCATCCGGCATGTCAACTTCTACGACGACAACTTCGCCGTGAACAAGGGCCGGGTCGAGGAGTTCTGCGAGGGGATGATCGAGGCTCGTCTGGGGATGACCTTCAACCTGGCCACCCGCTCCGACCACATCCATGACGATCATCTTCCGTTGCTGAAGCGGGCGGGGTGTTGGATGATCAGCATGGGGATCGAGACCGGCAACGCCGACCTGCTGGATGCCCACCGCTCCCGGGGCGACCTGGAGCTGATCCGCAGGAAGGTCTCGACCATCCGCGCGGCCGGCATCCGGGTCAAAGGCCTCTTCATCATGGGCCTGCCCGGGGAGACGGAGGAGTCGATCGATCAGAGTATCGACTTCGCGCTCGGTCTGAAGCTCGACGACCTGAACCTGACGAAGTTCACGCCGTTTCCGGGCTCGCCGCTCTACGAGACGGTGCGGAGCCAGGGGGAGTTCGACGAGACCTGGGAGCGGATGAACTGCCTGAATTTCGTCTTCATTCCGAAGGGATTCACGCACGAGCGGCTCGAAGAGCGGTACCGGGAGTTCTACCGGCGGTATTATCAACGGCTTCCGGTGCTGCTCGGGTACGCGGCCATGATCTGGCGTTCGCCGAACAGCTGGATCCGCTTCTTCAAGAACTTGAAGGAGTTCCTGGCCGTTCGCCGGGAGTACAATAGCTGAGTCGGTCTGGATGTCTGAACTGGTCGCTGTCTTCGGTAGGTCCGAGGGTCGCCTGCGCGAAGTCACAGGCCTCCTCGAGGCGGGCGGCTTTGAGGCATGGCCGCTCTGCGGTGCGGGTCCGCCTGGAGAGAGGCTTCTGGAGGCTGGGCGTCAGGCGGAGAAGCGCGGCCAGAGTCTGCTCCCGACACTCGATGCGGACCTTGGTGACGATCCGCGCGAGCTGGAGATCTTGCGGGCCGAGGCGAAGCAGGGGGCGGCTGCGCTGGTGGTTGCCCGCCGCGACGGCCAGGACGGCTCGTTCCGGAGAGATCTGCTGCTGCGCCTCGCGGGTGGCATCGACCCGGCCGCGGCGCGCTCGAGTTTTCGGGTCTATCCGGTGGCCGCCCTGAGTCGCATCGCCTGCTTCGGGAGGGGGCGCGAGTTCGAGTTGGAGTTCCTGGCGCGCTCGTCCTGGGCCGGCCTGCCGTTGAAGCTGGTGGACTTGCCCAGCGGTTCGCGGGCCCTGGACCGACCGCTGCCGGCTCGTGAGCCGGGCGCGCGCCGCGTCTACGCGCGGCTCTGCCTGCGCAATCTGAATCCCTGGCCCTTCCAGAAGCAGTTTCACTCCTATCCCGGTGAGGTTCCGTTCTCCTTCCGGAACATCCTGGCCTGGCACCGGTCGTTCCATGCCCGGGTCACACGCCGGCTGGACGAGGGGGAACGGGGACTCTCGTGGCGCCATCCGATCCGCTCGGTCCGGAACCTGCATCTGGAGCGGACGGCCCCGAAGGAGATTGCGCTGGCCTGCATGCTGGGTGTCTTCCTGGGCGCCCTGCCGCTTCTCTTCGTGCACACCATCGCCATCGTCTTCTACGCCACCCGGCTCGGGCTCAACCGGGCGATCGCCTTCTATGCCAGCAACCTGTGCGCGCCTTTCATGCCGCCTTTTGTGCCGGCGATCGATATCGAGGTGGGGCACTATCTGCTCCACGGGCGGTTCCTGACTCTGGAGGATCTGGGGTCGAAGCAGGCGCTGTTCCAAACGCTGTGCGCCGAGGCGCACCTGCGGATGCTCGAGTACCTGGTCGGATCGCTGGTGGTCGGGCCGCTGCTGGCACTGCTCGTGGGAGGGGTGGCGTACGGCCTCTTCTCGCTGCGCCACGGGGCGCGAAGGGAGGCCTCTCAGCATGGCTGATGCGGGCACCACTCGCGGTTCTCCGAACTACGGCGGACGGCTCGGGTATGGCATCTTCTACGGCCTGATGCGCTGGTTCGGCGTGACGCCGGCGTATGTCCTGCTGGCATTCGTCGCGCCCTACTATGTCCTGATCCGGGGGAAGGCGCGCCGCTCCGCCGCGCCGTACCTGCGACACCGCTTCCCGGATCGGGGTCCGGTCTGGAGGTTCTTCGCGACTATTCTTCACTTCTATCGCTTCGGTCAGGTTCTTGTCGACCAGGGCTCCTTGGGGATCCTGGGTGAGGAGCACTTCCGGATCGACTTTCCGGGCAAGCAGAGGTTCATGCGATTGGCGGGGAGACGCCGGGGCGTGGTGGTGCTTGGGAGCCATGTCGGCAACTGGCAGTCCAGCATGGTCAGGATGCCCTCGTTGGGGGTTCCGGTGCACTTCCAGTTTCGACTGGAAGAACATACGGAGGGGCGGCACTTCTTCGATCTGGCGAACAGCAAGGACCGGTTCCATTTCGTCTCTCCGGACGGGTTTCTGGGCGGGATGATCGAGTTGACGCACGCGCTTCAGGCGGGCGAGTGCGTGGCGATGATGGGGGACCGGCCATTTGGCGCCCCGGTGCGGCAGGTCCCTTTCCTGGGCGAGGCAGCGGCTTTTCCGGTGACGCCGCACCATCTGGCCGCGAGCACGGGAGCGGATCTGGTGGCGCTGCTCACCGTCCGCACCGGCAAGCAGGCCTTCCGCGTCCGCTGCGTCCGTCTCGCCACTGGTCGTCCCGGCCGGGATCTCCCGAGATCGGAGCGGATCGAGCGCAGCTTGCGGCGGTACGTGAAGTTCCTCGAACGCCACGTCGAGGAATCTCCCTTCCAGTGGTTCAATTTTTTTGACTTTTGGAGGGGTGGCGAACAGACTCCAGCCCCCTGATCGAACCGCTTATCTGAGTATATCAAGAGGTTGCCCGTGAGCTCCGTGTCGTTGGAATCGGAACTCAAGTCGATGATTGTCCGGGAGTTGAAGCTCGAGGATGTAGATCCCTCGCAGCTCAAGGATGACGATCCGTTGTTCGGCGAGGGCCTGGGGCTCGATTCTCTCGATGCGGTGGAACTGGTCGTGCTGCTGCAAAAGACCTATCAGGTCGAGGTCAAGGACATGGCACAGGGGCGCGAGGTGTTTGCCACCATCCGAACTCTCGCCGACTACATCCGATCGGCTCAGGCTAGCCAGGCCGGCCAGGCCGAGTAGCCCCCGTGGAGCAGGTGCTTGCCACCGGGCTCGGGTGCATTTCCGCTCCCGGCCTCTCGGTGAACCAGGCTCACGAGGCGATGCTCGAGGGGAGGCGCTCGCTCGCTTCTCCCAAACGTCTTCCGCTCGGTCTGGGGCGGGAAATGCCGGTGTTCGAGATCGACTCCGACTTCGCGGCGGAACTGGGTGCGCATTCTCTCGACGGGAGCGGCTGGTTTCGAACGAACCGGATGGCGGTGCTCGCCGCGAAGGAGGCGTGCGCCCAGGCCGGGCTGGACGGAGATGCGTTGCGGGAGCTGCGGGTTGGAGTCTGTCTCGGAACGACGGTGGGGTGCACCCTGAACAACGAGCCATTCTACCGTTCCTACCGGCGGGGAGAGCTGCCGGATACGAGAGGGGTGGCGCGCTACCTGAACAACAACCCGGCGTTGCTTCTGGCTCGGGTGCTCGACCTCCACGGGCCGGTGGCGACGGTGGCCAACGCCTGCGCCTCCGGGACGGATGCAATCGGCCTGGGACGCAGTTGGCTGCTCGAGGGGCGCTGCGACCTGGTGCTGGCCGGCGGGTCGGACGAGCTTTCCCGGGTCACCTGTCTTGGCTTCGCGTCGCTGATGGTGACGTCGGAGGGTGCTTGCCGCCCGTTCGATCGGCGGCGGGACGGACTGAACCTGGGTGAGGGCGCGGGAGTGGTGGTGCTGGAAACGCGAACCGGCCATCGGCAACGTGGTGGTCCTCCGCCCCAGGGGGTTGTGCTTGGATATGGTTGCAGCACGGACAGCCACCATGTCACCGCGCCGCACCCGGAGGGGAAGGGGCTGGAGCG
>JAZDLC010000438.1:0-6838 GCA_043802345.1 Planctomycetota bacterium
GCTCCCCGGTTCACCGACCAGGAGTTCAGGGATTCCGTCTCCGTTCAGATCCCCGGTCTGCCGCACCGACTGGCCGAAACGCCCTCCCGCCACCGTGCCCGGCACGGTTGCGACGCGCGCGCCGGTGGCACTGGAGAACACGGCCAACGCGCCCGCGCCCGACAGGCCTCCCGGAGAGGCAAGAGGCGCGCCGGCAAGCAGATCGTCCCGGCCGTCTCCATCCCGGTCGAACACCCTTTCTGCGTCCGCACCCAGACCTTCCCCGGCGCTCAGGCCGTGGTCGGACAGCAGGATCTCCTGCGCCGAGACCTGCGAGGAGGTGGAAAGGAGCAGCCACGTTGCCAGGAGGATCAGAGGGGGCGTGGTCAGGCGGGGCGAGGCGGAACCGCCTCCCGGAGCCTCACAAGAGGTCCCCATTCGAGAGTGCATCGGGCCGGAGGACAGTAGGATGTCCGGCTGACCTGAGCGACTGGAGGAGCTTTTGGACGGTCGGAACTCCGAGTCTGTGATCCACCTGCAGGCTGTTTCCCGCTGGTATGGGCAGGTCATCGGGCTGAACGATGTCTCGCTCGAGATCGGCCACGGCGTCATGGGGCTGCTAGGTCCCAACGGGGCAGGGAAGTCAACCCTCATTCGGCTCGTGACGGGCCAGATTTCTCCAAGTCTTGGAAAAGTCACTGTTTTCGGTCAGCCCGTGTTTCGCCGCCCGGACATCCTGACCCGGATCGGCTGCTGCCCCGATATCGAGCGGTTCAACGACGACTGGACCGGATTCGCTTTCGTCCGGGCCGCCGCCTACCTGAGCGGGCTCGCCCCGAAAGAGGCGGATCAGAGGGCCCGGGAACTGCTGGAGGAGGTCGGCCTGAAGGATGCCGGCGACCTGCGAATCGGCTCGTACTCCAAGGGGATGCGCCAACGGGTCAAGCTGGCCCAGGCGCTGGTCACCGACCCGGAAGTCCTGATTCTCGATGAGCCGCTGACCGGCATGGACCCGCTCGGCCGGCGGCAGATCATCGAGCAGGTCCGCAGGTGGGGGAAGGAAGGGCGTTGCGTGCTGGTCTCCAGCCACGTGCTGCACGAAGTCGAGGCGATGACCGAGAACGTCGTGCTGATCCACCATGGACGCGTGCTCGCCGAAGGCAGGGTCCACGAGATCCGATCCCTCCTCAGCGCCTACCCCCACCATGTGACCGTCGAGGTGGAGAAACCGAGGGAATTGGCGGCCCGCCTCGTGTCGGACGTGGAGCTGGCAGGGCTGCGGTTCGGTGACCGGAGCCTCACCATCGAAACCACCCGCCCGGACGATCTCTACTCAGTGCTGGAGGGACTGGTGCTCGATCACGGGGTGGAGGTCAGGAAGCTCTACACCCGCGACGATTCTCTCGACGCTGTTTTCGACTATCTGGTGGATTGACGACATGGAAGGCAGCGGCGACACACTCATCGTCCAGCACGAACCGAAGGTCCGCGCCCGAGTGCTCCCGTTCCTGAGCGCGGCCTACCGGGTGGCCCGGGTCTCGCCGTTTCGGGTGCTCCGCGGCAGGCGTCTGCTGGCCCTGATCCTGCTGGCCTACAGCCCGGTGCTGGTCGTTCTTCTGATGCGGATCTTCGGCGCCACCTCCAGCCTGGGAGTGGGCGGATTCGTGGATGGCGCGACGAGCCTCTATATCACGGTGATCTTCCCCGTGACCCTGCTCTTTCTGGGGGCGGCTGCCATCGGCGACGAGATTGACAACGGCACGCTGCTCTACCTGCGGCTGCGGCCGGTCGGGAGGGGGGCGATCGTATGCGGCAGGTACTTCGCCGCGACGCTGAGCTCGGTCGTGCTGCTGGCGCCGCCGTTGATCCTGCTGTACTTGATCCAGGTCGGAGCGAGAGGCTCCGCGCTGCTTCACGAGCAGTTGCCGCTCCTCTTCGTGATGCTCGGTGACGTCGTCCTGGCGTCGCTCTCGTACGGTGCCCTGTTCCTGCTGTTCTCCCTGCTCCTGCGGCACGCGGTGATCACAGGCGTGTTCTTCGTCTTGGGCTGGGAAGTGTTTGTCTCCGCCGTGATTCCGAGCAAGGCCGCCCTGGCGACCGTCTCATTCCACCTGCGCGCGATCCTCTGGAACGAGACTCACGAGGGAGGCGAACTGGCCGGACAGATGACCTCGTTCGATGAGGCCGGGACCCTGCCTTCGACCTTTCAGTCCGGAGTGGGCCTGCTCGTGGCCACCCTGGTCCTCCTCGCCCTCGCCTGCTGGGTGTTCCGCACCAAGGAGTACATCGAGAGACCGGGGGACGCGTAGGGATCCGGCCCGTGCGGGGTGAATGGCTATCTAATCCCCGGGGCCGCAGCCCTGGATCTCGACGCGGAACGTCGCCTTCTTGGCCTGGTCCTGGACCAGCTTCCTGTCGGCGTTCGCCTGGAGGTGCAGGTAGCGGCGGCCGTGAAACTGCTCGATTTCGACGCGGCTGAGGTGATACGGAAGCGGCTCGCCGTCGCCGGCGACGACGGTGACGTCCACCTCGAAGGAGGCGCCCTCCGCCAGGAGTCCATCGACCCGGATCCGCTCGAAGACGCGGCCGTCATGCCCGGAGATGCCGTAGATGTCCCACTCGCGCGCGTGGAACCCCTCGTCCCAGTCGAGCACGACCTCGAATCCGTTCCGCGTGCGGCGAATCTCCAGCTCCTCTCCCGGTCTCGCGGTCGCCTGGAACGGGCTCAGGGAGGGATCACCGATCAGCACGCGATTCGCGCCGCCACCTTGCATGACCGCCCCGGTGGAGACCTGCGGCTGCCCCGCTTCAACGAGATCGAGAACGAGGCTCCCGCCGGCGGCCAGGAAGACGTCGTCGTAGGTCGACTTGATGGCGTTCCCCAGCGGCGCGCCTTCTCGCAACGCGAATTCCGTTTCCAGGTCGACGCTGAAGCCGTGGTTCCCCCCGATCGGCGCGAGGAAGGCCACGGCGCCCGCTTGCAGCATGGCCAGGCAGAGACTCTCGTCCGGATCGAGATCGTAGGCCGTCGTCCGATCGGTCCTGCCGAAGGTCGAGACAATGTCCCCCTCGACGAAGACGCGGCGCGTGGCCGCGGAATGGCAGGTGCCGCTCCAGATGATCGGGCTGTGCAGGTGAAGCGTGGCGAATTGTGCCGCCATGATGCGCGGCATTTCGCCTTTTGGATCGTTTCCTACGAGCTCCGGCGAGAACTTCCAGTGCTTCCCTGAATCCATGTTCCGCTGGTCATCGAACAGCCAGATCCCCTGAGGGTCCCCGTTGCCGGTGAAGGTGAGGACGGACGCTGTTTCGAGAGTCGGTAGCGACTTGCGCACGAACTCCATGCAATCAGGGTCGTCCTCGGCGGTGGCGAACGCGAAGCTCGGTCCCGAGAAGCCGGCAGCCCGGCCCTGGGCGTCGACGCCGTCCTCGTACGAGAACGACCGGGAGCCGCTGGTCACGAACGCGCTCATCCAGTGCCGATTCGGCAGACCCTCCTCGTGCAGCTTCCTCGTGCGCTGCCACAGCCTCTCGAGCGCGGCCCCGTCCTTGCCCGTGAAGTAGCCGAACGCGAAGTCGGGGAGAGGGTCCTGGTCGAGCCTTGCCGAGAGCAGGAGCAGCCGCCGGTGGAGGTTCACGTCGAGAATGTCTGGCGGGACGACAAACAGCACGAACTCCGGCATTCCCCCGGCCAGCGACCGTTCGAGCGAAGCCAGGTCCCTCGTCGTGTGATGCTCCGTCACTCCGCCGTGGAACTTCGAGACCTCGTCCGCGACGCGCCGGAAGGCCAGGTGGTCCTCGCGCGTAGTGCCGACGTCCAGGGTGACCACGAGGTACTTCCCGGCCGGTTGAGCCGCGAACCGGGGGACGCTGTGGATCGCGGCGGCCTCGTGGTCGGCCGGCGGTTCTTCCGCTTCGCCGGCCGGGGGGGCGGCCTTCGCGCTGGAAACCCTCTCCAGCAGGGCCGACTCCGGATCCTCGTCCGCGATGATCTGCCAGCATTCCTGCGCTTCCTGTGCATGACCCAGGTACTGGTGGTAGAGCCCCTGGAAGAACAGGACGTGGTGGCGGGAATCGTCATGCGGATTCTGTTGCAGCCACCGCGCCTGGATCTCGATCGCCTCGGCGTACTTCTTCTGCCGGCCGAGGGAGGCGGCGAGGTAGAAGAGCGCCTGGGAGCGGACGGCCTCGCCGGCGTCGTCACGGGCGAGAATGGCCCGGAAGTAGCTCTCCGCCTGTTCCATCCGCTCGTAGTCGAAGAACTCGTCGAGCCCGAGCTTGAAGAGTTGGTCGGGACTCGGCGCGTCCTGCCCCGGATCATCCTGGGAGAAGCTCGCCGCGTCGCTCGCCAGGAGGTGCTGCCCCGGTTCCAGCACGCGCATGCCGAACGCGGAGGTGACCGTCAGGCTGGCGGACTCCTCGATGGTCGCCTGGATGCGGCCGCGGAGCAGCGCGAGCTTCCATCCCACCGTGGTGCGATCGAGGTCCAGCACCGCCGGCCCGGGCACGCGAATGCTCGCCGTCCCGAGCACCTTCAGCACCGTTACCGAGTCGAATGGAATCACCAGGTGGTTCTGGCTCTCCAGCGGCGCGACCCGCCCGTCCTCGAAGGTCATCGTGAGCGAGAGCGTCGACGGTTCAATCGAGCCGTACGCCGTTGAATTGTTGAACACGCGCGCGACCGCGAAGAGGCAAAGGCCCATGACGAGGAGCGCGGCCACACGGCGCACCAGCGGTGAACGCAGAAGCGGGAAGCGGGAAGGAGCCGGCCGCGGACGCCGCAGCAACTCCGTCAGAGCCCTTTCCTCTGCCAGCTCGCGCCGGCAATCCTCGCAGATCGCCAGATGGGTCGTGACGCGCTGGCGGTCGCTCCCTGTCAGTTCCTCCTCGATCGCCTCGAAAAGGAGTGGTCGGATCGCGTCGCATTCGTTCATCATCGTCTTGGCCTGCCACGAGAGTTTCAGTCGAGGAGACGCCTTCTCAGAGCCTTGCGGCCCTCGTAGATGCGCCCCCGCACCGTCGATACTTTGACGCCGAGCCGGTCTGCGATCTCCGCGTACGAACAGTTCATCTGGTAGCGCAGGAGCAGCACTTCCCGAAGGTCGTGCGGAAGCTGCTCCACCTCGCCCCAGATCCAGTCGGCCGAACGATTCCTCGAGACCGCTTCCACCTGCGTCAGTTCGAGCGCGCGCTCGCGCAGGGAGCTGCGGCGATGGTGCTCGATGACGTTGTTCCGCGCGATCGTCCCGAGCCAGGCGCCGAGCCTCTCCGGCTCGCTCAGTTGCGCCAGGCGGCGAAAGGCGAAGTAGAAGGTCCGCTGGACCAGCTCTTCCACCGTGTCGGGATCGCTGATCTGCCTGGCGACGATGCGCCGCACGGCATCGTCGTGCCGGCGCACGACCTCCGCGAAGCACTCCGTGCGGCCGGCCACGATCTCCTTGACCAGGGTCGAGTTGTCCAACTCTCTCATCAGTAGCCATCGCTCCCTTGCCGGGTGGCCCCGGAGGAGGGACCTGCTCAGCCAGCTTCATGACGGGCGAAAGGAGCGCAATGTCAAAACGGGAGTGGAACCATTCTTCTCTTCCTGGCGACATTGTCCACTGCCGGCATGCGCGGTGAAAGTCTCTGGCTGCCTCCCTGACGGGGATTCCGTTCGGTTCTTCCGCGGGTTGCCGTGGACAGACCGTGGGGCGGTTGTGATATACGAGGAGCCGCGCGCTGGAGAGAATCGCCATGGATTGGTTCGCCGAGCAGTCGATCGTTCTGCAGGCCCTGCTGGCCACCCTGTTCACTTGGGCGATGACCGCCCTGGGCGCGGTGCCGGTCTTTTTCACGCGCCGTTTCAACCGGAAGATGTTCGACGGGATGCTCGGTCTGGCCGCCGGCGTGATGATCGCGGCGAGCTTCTGGTCGCTCCTGGCTCCGGCGATCGAGATGTCGGGCGGGGACTGGATGCCGGCGCTCGTCGGCTTCCTGCTCGGCGGCCTGTTCCTCTACGGCGTGGACAAGATCCTGCCGCATCTGCATCCGGGCCTGGCGGTGGAGGAGGCGGAGGGAATCCACACGAGCTGGCGGCGGAGCGTTCTGCTCGTCCTGGCCATCACCCTGCACAACATCCCCGAGGGGCTGGCGGTCGGCGTCGCGTTCGGCGCCCTCGCGCACGGAATGGACGGGGCGACGCTCGGCGGCGCGATCGCCCTGGCGATCGGCATCGGCCTGCAGAACATGCCGGAGGGGCTGGCGGTGGCCATGCCGCTCCGGCGAGAGGGCCTGAGCAAGCTCAAGTGCTTCATGTACGGACAGGCGTCAGGGATCGTGGAGCCGATTGCCGGCGTGATTGGAGCGATGGCGGTGATCGCCATGCGTCCGATCCTGCCGTACGCACTCGCTTTCGCGGCCGGAGCGATGATCTTCGTCGTCGTGGAGGAACTGATCCCTGAGTCCCAGCGCGAGAAGAACACGGACCTCGCCACGCTAGGCTGCATCTTCGGCTTCGGCGTCATGATGATGCTGGATGTGGCGCTCGGCTAGTCCGGCTTCGGTCTCACTTTCCTGACGAGGACAGAATGCAACTCACGTCGCCTTCAAATTCGATTCCCCGCCTGTGTTCTCCGGTCCATCGGCGTGCGGTCCTGCTCCTCACCTCCTGCCTGATTCCGCTGCTGTTCCTGGCCGGCTGCCATGCTCCGGCGGCCGGCTCCGTCGCCGCGTCCGCCCTGGAGACCAGGCTACAGGCGGTCCTTGACCGGTTCCTGGCCGAAAACCCGAGCGCACCCGGAGTGAGCGCCTACGTGGAGTGTCCCTCCCTCGGGCTCGAATGGTTCGGCGCCGCCGGCACCGTGGCCAAGGACAGCGTCGA
>JAZDLC010000439.1:0-2914 GCA_043802345.1 Planctomycetota bacterium
GCCAGCGCTTTCGCCAGTTGCACCGTTATTTCGTGCTCCTTATCGGTGGACCTCTGTTCAGGGGCGGGCCTGGCCTTGCGCACCCATCGGGGCGGGACGGTCGTTTCGTCTATGGTCCACGCATCATAAATGGATTGGTCCAATGCAAGCATTTCGCGCATCATGGCGAGACGCAACGGATTTCGTGTAGGAAATTCGGGCGCAAACCCACCGCAATCCACTTGCCCTATCGAACATTTCCCCTTCTTAATAATATATCGCCTGCCGCCAAATTCCTTCAAGATATTCGCATGGTCTCGCCGGAACTCGTCGGGGGTAGGGATTGCGTAACCATCCTCCCGCACGGGTATCTCAATCCTGCCACTGTACAGGTCATACGGGATGGTGTATATTTCCATTGTGCGTACCGCTCCCGGCATGTGGCTCATGTCGGTGAACGCCATTACACAAATCACCTTTTCCGGCGCGGGGAATGGCTGAGAGAATATCTTTGTTAGGAGGAATGACCGTAAGCCGGGAGGGTTCGCACCATAACCCTGTTTTGAGATTGCGGCATATATCTTGTCGATATCGGCCGCCTTGAAACGCATTGATATTGTGCTGTCGGGCATGGTATTCCTCCTTGCTTGTCGTGCTGCGCTATTTGTCGCTCTTTGCCGATTCCCCATCATCGCCACCATCGCCACCATCGTCCTCCCCCTCGTCCGACCCGTCCGGAATGTCGCCACCCTCGGGCGTTTCGGGAACGTCCTGGTCCTGGGTCATTTCCGCCGGCGGGTCCCGGCGCTTGTCCTCCTTGGTCCGAACGTCATCGTCCATCTGGGGCGTTGCATTCGCCGGAGCGCCGGGGGCCATCTGAACACCATAAACCGTGGGATCCGCGACCGCTTCGCTGCCGGTGGCGATCCCGATGCCGCCCTGCCTCTGAGTGCGTATCCTGTTCCCCACGCTCTTGCGCAGGAGCAGAACGCGAGGCTCCGGTTCCTGGCTCTCCTCCCCCTCCACCGCGTCCTCCCCCTCGCCCTCAGTGGACTCGGGCTCCGGCTCCTGGGGCTGCCGAGCGTTGATCTCTGCCAGGCGCTCCTCGATAAGCGCTCGTACCTCGGGATCCTCCAGCATGTTTCCTATCATGGTCTTGATGTGCAGTTCGGAGGGCACAGGCCCAGCGGGCGGGAAATCGCCAGGGGCATCCACACCGTCCGGCAGTTCCGCCATGGCGGCCTCGTACCGCTCCTTGGACTCCAGCAGCATACCGGGCGCGATGGCGGCCCAGGAAGCCAGGTCCTCCCCATTGTAGTGCATGATGGTGCCGAGCCAGAGCAGGCCCGTGATGATAGCGGGATGCACCATGATCTTGAATTGGGCTGGCGCGGTCTCACGGATGACGTACTGCCCGGGAACCTTCGTGGGGTCGATCCGCATCTGGGCGGGAACGGTCTGCACAATGAGAGCGAAATCCTGTACCTTGTCCATGATATGCTCATTGGCCCGCTGGTAGGCGGCCTCCTGGGCCTTGAATATGTCCAGGACCTCGCCGCAGTCGGGCGTGGGGCAGTAGCCATCATCACGAACCTCAACCTCGTTCCCGCACGCCGGGCATAGCATGAAATCAGGCTCGTCCTCCTCGTCCTCACCCTCCTCATCAAGGGGAGAGTCCACGTCGTCTGCAACGTCCTCGGGGTTCTCGCCTGGGGCCAATGTCTGCCCCTGCTCCGGCATGTCATCCTCGGGCTCGCTCTCGCCCGGGGGGGCGCGGGACTCGCGCCGGGGCTGGGCCGGGGTCGTGGCAGGTTGGACCGGCACGGTCGGCGCGGTCTGGGGTTCCGTCTGTCCAGTTGCGGTATTTCTCTTGCGGGGGCTCATGGGTATCGCTCCATCATTTTTGTGCGTTGGACATCGCTTACCAGGGGAGAGGGTCGTTGGGCTTGGTCTGCTGGTGCGCCTCCACGGCGGCCGGGGGCATGACGACACTGGCCTTGCGGTAGGCGTAGACAATCTTGAGCGCGGCCTGGCCGCCTGCGCTCTTGAATACTCGGTCCACCCGGTTCAGGGCGGCCATCAGTTTGACCTCCGTTGGCGCAAAGCGGCGTATGGACTCGCGGTAGTTGTCTATGAGGGTGCTGATGGTCTTGTTGATGTTCCCGTCTGGGGTGGCCATGATGATCTTGTCCAGCATTGCCAGGTTCTCGGGCTTCATTTTTCTCATGCCACCCAATATCAGGTCTTTGCTGGCCTTCACTACGATATCCGCGCCCGGGGCGAGCAGCATGGTCTCGTACTGCATGAAAAAACCGAACAGGCGAGTATATGCCTGCTTCGCTTCTTCCACACGTTCAAGGCACTCGGCACGTTGTTCGTCGGGGTTCATGTCTCTCAGTCCTTCCGCAATCGGTATGATTCTGGTTACAATAGGTTCCTCTTGGGGAATGGGTTGCGTGGGATTCTGGAACTGCTGGGGCGGCTCGGGGGGTGCGGGTGCTGCGGGGGGTGCGCCCTGGTTCATCATGGCCTGGGCCTCCGCCATGTCTTGCGGCGTGATGTTGTCGCCGCCCGTGAACGCTCCGATTATGGACGGCCCCGCCTCCATCAGACCCGTCTTGACGCTCTCGATAATCCGCACGACCTTATCGGTATCGTCCGCCTCGGCCGGGCCGGTCGATGGGCGCTGGAACCCGAGCAGACCGGCCGTCTCGGTTACGTCCCTGAGATATTCCTTCGGGCTCTGCTGCGCATTATTGTTGTTCATGCCGCCCGTCAGAGCCTTCTCACCGAGGCTCAATAGTATCTGTTCGGCCTTGCTCGGGGCCGGGGCCGAAACTTGATCTGGTTTGAATATGTCCTTGGCTTTCACCAGAAAGTCCATGGTGCTCTCCTTCTGAGGGGGGTTCGCCCGCAGGGCTTCGAGAGCGGCCTG
>JAZDLC010000440.1:0-3272 GCA_043802345.1 Planctomycetota bacterium
TGTCCTTCACCTGGTCCATGATCTTTGCCAGATCGGACTTCTCGGCGTCATCGCCTCGGGCGGCCAGGGAGGAAGCGGGCAGGGCGGCAAACAGCAGGGACAGACCAGCGACTCCGGCGAGGAGTCCAAAAGGAATCTTCATGAACAATCTCCGTTCACTCCAGTGTGGGAAGACTGTTCATTAGACCAAGGACAGGCACCGCGCACGGTCCTGGCTCATTTTCTCCCGTTCCTCTGGTCCAGGAGTTCCTGGATTCTGGCTTCCAGCTTCTGATTCTCGCGCTCCAGTTGCTCGAGCAGCTCCCGGTCCCCGGCCTGGCTCAGCTCCTCGAGCTCGGCTCTCAGGACGCTGTTCTTGCGCACCGCGTCGATCGCCTCCGTGAGCGGGTCGCCGGCCGGGAGGTTCCGCAGGATCAGCTCCCTGCTCGCGTCCGCCAGGGCGGAGAACTCGGTGAAATCGGGATCGTTCAGTTCCTTTTCCAACTTCTTCGCCTCGTGAACGAGGAGATCGAGCGAATCGCCCCGGGCGTGCCGGCTCCTGCGCAGGAACTCGGCGAACTGGGCGACCAGAACGGAGCGGCGATAGCCGGGCCCGGCCAGCTCGTACTGGTTGAGCACCTCTCCCACGAGGATCAGCTGTGAGAGTTCCGTCACCTCGTCCCCCTGTCCGTGAGGCGGCTTGTAGCGCACCCGCGCGGTGGCGAACGGGACCGGCTCCTGGCGGAGCTGCGTCACCGGCTCGATCTCGAAGAGCGCGCAGACCTGATGCCCCGAGCCGATCTCGCCCGCGTCGACCGCGTCATTCCGGAAGTCCCGGTCCGCGATCGCCCGGTTCTCGTACCCGAGCAGGCGGTAGCGGCGCACCTGCTGCGGATCGAACTCGACCTGGATCTTGACGTCTCTCGCGATCGGGATCATGGCGCCACAGAAGTTGTCGACCAGCGCGCGCTTCGCCTCCTTCGGCGAGTCGATGTAGTTGCAGACGCCGTCCCCCCGGTCGGCCAGCCGCTCCAGGAAGACATCGTTGTGGTTCCCCATGCCGACGCCGACCGTGTTGAGGTAGATCCCCTTCTCGCGGCACGCGGCGACGTCGTCGCTGATCCGATCCTGATCGGTGACGCCGACGTTCGCCACGCCGTCCGACAGCAGGATCACGCGGTTCTCCGAGCCCTCTCCGTCGAGCGCGCCGAGCGCCTGCTCGAACCCAAGCTTCAAACCCGCCTCGGCGTTGGTGCTGCCGTCCGGCTGAAGCGAATACAGCACCTCCTCGATGGTGGCCCGGTCGCTCGCCGCGGTCATCGGCAGGCGGAGAGAGGCGTCGCTGCTGAAAGTCACGATCGAGACCCGATCCCGCCCGTCGAGCTGGGTCAGCAGCAGCCGCAGGGCGTGCTTCACCATCTCCAGCCGGTTTTCCTCCTTCATCGATCCGGAGGTGTCGATCACGAAGGTCAACCGCTGGGGCGCACGCTCTTGCGCCGCGACCTCCTTGCCGCAGAGCGTCACCCGCAGCATCCAGAGCGCGGAGTCGTCGCCGCCGAACAGGCTCTTCGCCGCCTCCATCTGAATCGCGAGAGCGCCCTCCTCGGGCGGGGCGAGGTCCGGTTTGAAGTAGTTGACGAACTCCTCCGTCCGCACCTGAGCCTTCTCCGGCACCAGGCCCCGGCTCAGGTAGTTGCGCGCCAGCGCGTAGCTGGCGGTGTCGACGTCCGCCGCGAAGGTGGAGAAGCGGTCGAGTTCGGCCAGCTCGAACTGGTTGTCGCCGTAGAAGCGGAAGTACATCATCCTGGGCGTCTCACCTTGGCGGCGCGAGCAGTCGGCCAGGATCTGGGCGGCGGTGATGACCGGGCGTCTCCGAGTTGCCTCGGCGAGGGCTTCCTTGCGGCCCATTCCGGAATAGAATCCGGCCCCCAGCGTGTTCGAGTAGATGACCGCTGAAGTCGACTTCGGCGGCATGGTGCCTATAAGGAAGGTCTTGGTGCCGGGAATACGCTGCGGTTCCGGAGTGCTCGGTCCACCTGCCGAGGGCCGGGCCGGCGCGGCGCCTCCCGCTCCGCCACCGCCCATGTATCCGAACTGGCGCAGCCTGTCGAGCTCGTCCTGGGTCAGGGAGGCCGGTACGCCGGCACTCGGAGACACGGCGTCGCCAGGGCCCTTGTAGGTGCCCGTATTCGGAGTCTGGACCAGCGCGACCGTGCTCTCGGCAGCCGGCGCCTCTGAGCTTGCGATGCTGAGGACCGCACTGACCGGAGGGTTCACAGTGATCGATTCCCTCGGCAGGTCCACCGCGACGCGAGTCTCAGGAGACTCCGTCGGGAATCCCGGCATGCCGAGGTAGACCGCCGAAGCCAGCAGGATCGCTGCCGCCGCGGCCGCCGCGACCAGCCGGATCCGCGAGCGCCTCGCCGGCTGGAAACCACGCGCCGCCTGCCGGGCCGCCGCGATCAACGCGGTCTTCCGGTCGCCGGGGAGCGAAGCCCCTTCCCGGTAGGTCTCCTGGACGACGTTGATGGTCGCCGCG
The DNA here is from genome assembly GCA_043802345.1 of Planctomycetota bacterium. Lineage (GTDB taxonomy): Bacteria > Planctomycetota > B15-G4 > B15-G4 > JADJEK01 > JAZDLC01. The sequence goes on from JAZDLC010000440.1 coordinate 2,519, forward strand.
AGCCGGGCTCTCTCCGCGCGCAGCTCGGGATCGTGCTCGAGCCTCTGCTCCAGTTCCTTCGCTTCTTCTGGCGAGAGTTCGCCGAAGAGGTGGGCGCAGAGCCTGCTGTGCAGGTCGTCGTGATTGGATTGCTGGGAAGTCATGAGGCTTCTCCTTTCGATTCCTTGGCACGAGGGGCACAAGACGCTGCCGCTGCGTTCAGCGCCAGTACCGGTGAGAGGGTGTGGCTCAGAGATCGCAACCCCTCGCTGATCAGCCAGGCCACGGTGCCGGTCTTCTTGCCGGTGATCTCGGCGATCTCCCGGTACGACCGGTCATCCAGCAGCCTCAGGACCAGCACCTCCCGCTGATCCTGATTGAGTTCGGAGAGCCCGCGTTCCACCGCCCGGTGGGTGTCGCGGGCGTCGACCGTCGCCTGGCCGCCGGCGATCGCCTCCCTGGCCGCGGCCGAGCGCTCCCGGACGATTCTCCTCGTTTCGCTGCGAACCTGTTCCATGGCACAGTTCCTCGTGACGCGATACAGCCAGGGTGCGAGCCGGGACCGGGAGGAGTCTCCGGAGTCCCCGCTTCCTTGCGGAAGGACGGGCGGCGTGCGGGCGAGCCGCAGAAAGACCTCCTGAACCACGTCCTCCGCCTGGTCCTCTCCGCCCGGCAGGAACCGGGCGTAGGCGAGCAGGGCGCCCTCGTACCGGGCCACGATCGCCGCGAAGGCGTCCGCGTCACCGGAAAGGTAGGCCTGGAGCAGGAGAGCATC
>JAZDLC010000441.1:0-10403 GCA_043802345.1 Planctomycetota bacterium
GGCGCTGAAGGCCTCCCCGGGGCTGTATATCCCCGAGGATGAACCCCTCGGTCTGACGGGGCACGAGATCAACGCGGACCTGATTCTGGACCGTCTCTGAGCCGGTAGACCTCGATCTCGAGTCCCTCTGGTTTCTCGAGCCGCCACAGGTCGCCGTATCGCTCCAGGTAGGCGTCCAGGAACTTGCGGGTCCGGATCGCATAGCTGGCCGCCGGGTCAAAGACGATGCACCCGATCCGATGGTGCGCCACCACGGCCTGGATCTCGTCCGGCCCGTCGAACGGGAATTCCACGGTCCGGCGCCGCGAGTAGTAGTGGAATCGGAGCGCCTGCTGGTGCATGACGCGCACATCCTCGGGCAGATTCCGGTCGACCCACAGGGCCGACTTGCGGATCGTCTCATTCCCCGGGGCGAAGCTCCCGACTCCGAATGCCGCCTCCCGGCCGGTGGCGGCCAGACCCGGATAGAGCCAGATCGCCCCAACCAGCAGCGCGGCGCCGTTCATCCGGCCGAGCCGCCTTGACAGCGGTGCCAGCCACTCCAGGCCGGTACCAGCGACGAACCGGGCCGGGTCGAGCGCGGCCACGGTTCTCTGGGCCAGCAGGAAGACCACCGCCAGACAGAGTGGCACGCACGGCAGCAGATAGCGGGTCTCCACCGCGAAGACAGCGCTCAAGGCAAGCGCGAAGCTGAACACGACCACGATGATCGCCAGCACGGAAGGCCGGCGGAACAGCACCAGCATGCCCAACAGGAACCAGAAGCTGAAAACGCCCGCGCCCTTGCTGACAAACGCTTCGTAGAGGTGAAGCAAGAACCTTGTGATCACCGGGCGCCAGCCGTAGCGGGAGATCGTCCCGCCCATGCTCGGCAGCTCGAACTCCGGATCAGCCCAGTAGACCTTGCGGATGTCGTTGTACTCGAAATGCGGATCGCTGGCAGTGGCCGAGAGATGCTTGTTCCCGGAGTAGAGCGGATCGTCGAACAGGCACGCATTCCGCACCAGCCAGGGCCCGCTCACCGCGAGAAAGGCGACGGCCATCAGCAACCCGTGCAGGCTGAGTCGCCGCAACCCCGGACGGGCCACGATCCAGTGGGCCAGGAACAGGCCCGGCGCGAACAGGATCGCGGTCGGCTTGAAGTAGTACGAGGCCGCGAGAGACGCTCCAGCCAGCAGCACTCCGGGAATGCCGGCGCGCCGCAGGACGATCAGGATGGCCAGCAGGAAGAAGGCGACAAAAGGCAGATCCGCGAGCCCTTGAATCGAGAGTTCTCTCACCTCGGCATCGAACATCACTGCCAGAGCAGTCACGAGAGCGAAAGGAGGGCACACGCCGATCGCCCGGGCCAGGAAGAAGGTGAGGAGCGGCAACAGCAGGCAGGCCAGCAGCGCCGAGGGGACCATGCTGGCGAAATCGGTGCGCCCCAGGAGGCCCCTGGAGAGCGCCAGCAGCCCCCCATTCCCGGGAGGGTAGAAGTCCTCCGGGTGGTCGATTCCCGCGGGGTACTGGACGTGGTAGTGCCGCACGAACCCGACCGTGAGAGAGCCGTCATCGAGCAGTGAATCCGCCTGTTCGGCGTACGCCGCCTCGTCGGAGGTCGCCAGCCCGTTGCGGTCCCGTCCTGTGCGGAGCGTCCCCGCCAGCACCAGGACGCCGATGAGGAAGGTCAGGACCACCCACAGTCGGCTCCCCTCGCGGGGCGGCTCCTGCTCAGGACGGGGTTGCTGTTCCACGGGCTTCCCCCATTGCCAGGGACTTGATCACCGGCCGCTTGCCCGACCGTTCCAACGCAATCTCCGAGACCTCTTCGACGGCCACTTCCAGTTCTCCGCCCAGCAGACCGGAAAGATCGGCGGCCAGCCGTCCGCGGACCTCCTCCCCGAGCGGCTGGAAGGGCACCACGAGGGCACGCACCCGCCGCTCGTCCAGCCGGACCAGCTGAAAGTGCTTGAGAGATTCCACGTAGTCGTGAACCACGAAGAGAAAGTGCCCCAGGCTGGTGGGATTGACCATCCGCCCGGAGGGCGTCACCAGCACCTCCTGGGAGCGCCCCTCCAGGGAAGCGATCACCGGGAACCCCCGGCCGCACTCGCATGGACCCGACATGAGCGACGCCAGGTCCGCCGTGTCGTAGCGGACAAACGGCATCACGTGGTTGTGCAGGTTGGTCATCACCAGCCGCCCCACCTCTCCCGGCTCCGCGTCGCTGCCGTCAGCCCGCAACACCTCCGCCACCACCAGCTCCGTGTTCACATGGAACCTCGAGTCGCTGACGGCGCAACTCTGGGCACTCCAGTACTTGAATTCACGCTGCCCGTAGCGGTTGATGATCCTGGCCCGAAAGTACTCTTCGATCAGCTTCCGGCGGGGAGGCGTCAGCGGCTCGGCGATGGTGATCACGCCCTTCAGGGGCCGGTCGAGGCGAAGCCCCCTCTGGAGCAACTGATCCGCCAGCGTGGCCAGCGTGGAGGTGTACCCGAGCACGTATGCCGGCCGGAACGCGTTCATCCGCTCGCAGATCCTCTCGACCTGCGCGGGATCGACGTCGAACATGCTGAAATGCTGCTGCGTCAACGACTCGTAGAGCTTCTTGAGGTGAAGGGACACCTGCTGCTTGAACCGGAACGTGAGCGGCGCCCGGCTCTCGAGCGGAGGCTCCTTCGCGGGCGGCGCCATGAACCTCACATACCGGTCAAAGGGGCGCAGGCCGAACCAGGAGTCGTAGAACAGGTGGCTGGCGAAGACCAGCGGCATCGCACGACGGTCCAGACAGAACTTCAGCGGCTCGCCGGTCGACCCCGAGGTGGTGAACTCGAGACGCCGGTGGCCGCCAATGTCCTCGGCCAGAAAGCGGGACAGCGGCCCCTCCCGGTAGCTGTTCTTGTCGACCACCGGCAGCCGCTTCAGATCCTCGAGGGTCCGGAGGCTCTCCGGGCGGAGCCCGGCCTCCTCACAGTACTCCCGGTAGAACGGGACCGTCCGGGCCGCGTGGGAGAGAAGCGTCGCCAGACGGTCCTCGGTGCGGCGTCCCAGCTCCTCGGACGAGAGCCACTGGGCCTCCTGCATCCCGCGGTAGGCATCGGCGAAAGAGGAACCGAGCAGAACTCTTCCCGTCAAGAGCCCCAACCGACCCAGAAGACCAGGACCGTTTTGCCCACCGCCGCTCATGACTTACAGAGTACCGTCGGCAAGGTCAGGACCAGCCGGAAATGAAGGGCGACGCACGGGGGACGGGCTGCTCTCACCGCGAAGGACCCGTTTCCTCAACCGGCCCGCTACTGCCCGTACAGCGTGACCTGGAGCCCTCTCGACATGGCCACGCCACCCACCGCGGCCGGATCGCTGATGAACCACTGGAAGTAGAGATCGCGACCCGCGAGCGACGGGCTCTTCGGCAGCGGGAGCCCGTCGTACGCCTTGCCCGCCGCGTCGGTTCCCAACTGGTGATACCCGAGGGCCGCGTTGTTCAGCAGCAGGCCGCCGAAGACAGGCACGGATACCGGCCGGTTGCCGAGTACGATCATGCTCGCTGCCTGAGGTCGCGCCCCGGAGAGGAAGATCCTGAACGTGGGATTCCCGACGAACCCGGCGTTCGCCAGGATGAACGGCGTGAGTCCGCCGTATCCGGCCACGCCGGCACCGTAGAGTTGCTGCGACGAATCGACGGACCGGAGAAGCAGCACCCAGTCATCCACCGGACTGGAAGGGGGTGATCCCACCGAGGTCCAGGACCCGCCCAGAACAAAGCGGGTGCCGGCCACCTGCAGCGCCCCCCCGTTCCTGGGGTCGAGCCATTCGATGGAGTAGATCCCCGGGAAGTAGGTCATGTTGATGCCGGGAGATCCGCCGTGCGGGAGGTAGACGGCGAGCACGTCCCCGGCGCGGGCCAGACAGTGCGCTTCCGGAATCGAGACCAGCTGATCGGCCGGCGTCATCTCCCAGAAGGGCAGATAGGTCCGGAAGAAATCGAGGGCCAGCCCGGTGAGCCGCCACATCGCGTCCCGGGAACGCCAGTTCTCGCAGGTCAGGTCGTCGTTGGCGTAGAGGTAGCCGAAGTACCACTCCACTCCGCCTCCGCCCGCCATCAGATTGCCCCAGAGCCCCTCCCGGCGGACCTCGTCATGCTCGGGATCGATGCTGTCCGGGACCACTCCGACGGAGGACGGCCCGATTTCATCCAGACAGACCACCCAGGGCCTGCCCGCCGCGGCTGAGGCCGCAACCCAGGTCAGAGTCTCGTCCTGGGTCTCGTTCACCTGCCCTAGCTGGAGCGAGGCGGACTCGATCGAGGGATAGCCGAGCAGCGACCCGTACACCGCCTGCTGCGCGTCGATCTCGGTGTGCACCGTGATCGCGTGGTCGTAAGGATCGAGCGCACGCAGATGATCCGCGAACTGCTTCCGCTCCAGGTCGTCGTTCGAGTTCTCCTCGCCGAGATTCCAGACCAGGGCCAGGTGATGGCCGAAGCGGGAGACCAGCTCCCGGTAGTACAGCTTCCGCTCGACGCCCAGCGTTCCCGTATCCAGGAGGTGATCGTTCTCCGTCTCCTGGGTGACCACATGCAGCAGGATTCCGAGCCGATCCATCTGCTCGAAGACGAGTTCCCACTGGTCCAGCTTGCTGCAGTCGTACCGGTCGAGGACGGCCATGGAAATCCAGGGCCAGACATCGTTGCCGTCGCCATTCACGTTCATCGTCAGGAAGTAGACCGAGTTCATGCCCACGTCGGCGAGGTAGTTCAGCGCCCCGATAATGTTCCTGCCCTGGCCGTTCTTCCAGTCGAGGTCCCCCGTCCGCCAGTCCCCGGCATGGGGCGCGTAGTAATGGGAATTGGGCGTCTGGTCGAATCCCGAGTAGGCCAGGAAGTTCTCGGGAGAGTCGGCGCCACCCTTCAGGAACGGCTCGCCATTCCCGGCGAATCTCAGGTACCGCTCACCCACGTACTGGAGCATCCCCTTGCCCCGGAAGTCCCGGCCGGTCTTGTCGGAGTGCGCGACCGTGAAGCTGCCACGAGCGCCGTGGAACTGGGTGGGAACGCCCGCCAGGGGATTGCTGTCGATGGCGACGTTCTGTCCGGTGCGGAAGGAAGCCTGGTACGACCAGACCCCCGCCTCGTCCGGCGTGAAGTGGACACGCCACTTGCTGCCAGCATTGGCTCCGCTCTCCGCGGCGTTCCCGTCCGCCGCAAAGTGCCCCGGGACGACGAAGCTCCGGCCGCCCTTGCTGAAGGTCACGTCCAGCCGGTAGTCCCGGAACGGATTGATGGTCGCCAGCTCGCTCGTGGGAAGGCCATCAAACGTGACCGACACCTTGTGCCAGGCGCGCTGTTCACCGGTGACCTCGCCCATGCCCCAGGTGCCTGCCTCATGCTCACGGGACGCGGGCAACACCGCCGCGAGGATGGGAGGCATCACCGTGTCGAGCGACTGCAAGTCGCCCCCAGAGATGACGCAAACCAGGAGATCGTACGACGGACAGACGACGATCAGATGCCCGCCGAGTCCGCTGGCCCAGATGAGGTCGGCCGGCAAGCCTGGATGGAGACCGTTCTGGTTGGTCCACCAACCGAAGGAGTAGTTGCCGGGCAGGATGGAGGTGAGGTGATACTGGTTCCACCAGTTGTCCCCGTCGACACCCTCGGTCGGCGGCGCTCCGATCGACCAGTTCGCGGCCCCACCGGTGGGCACCTGGTTCGAGTGGAGGGCGGAGACGAAGCTCGCGGGAATGACCTGCTGGCTCTCCCACACGCCGTCTCGCAGCACCAGGTAGCCGAGCCGGGCACAATCCCTGGCGCTGAGCGTGAAGCCTCCGCCCCAGCCGCTCCAAAGCCCCCGGAAGTCGATCGGGTCCTGGCGCCCGGTGACGCTGAACAACGCCTGATCCAGAATGGCGTCCGGCGCCTGCCCCCCGAAGTACGGCTGCATGGCCCAGCCGGAGTGATGCACCGCCTTGTTGTTGTAGGCGTAATAGTTCCCCGGCGAGTGCGGCGACAGGCCGTAGTCGCTGGTCATGCTGAGAAACTGCCGGTAGGACGCCAGCGGAGCGCCGGGATTGTCGGAGTACGGCACCAGATCGTCCAACGAGGCCTGGCCCGATTGGAGCAAACAACCAAAGACCAGCGCGGTGAGCGACTTGCTGACGGAGTAGAGAAGGGTCTCCTGATCGATGCCGTTGGCCTGTCCCACCAGGTAGCCGTTGCGGACCACCATCACATTCCCGTTCAGGGAGGAGAGGGCGGCCTGTAGCAGGGCCGCGTCCATCCCCACGCTCTCCGGTGTGGCGGTCTGCCAGTCAGTTCCCGGATAGACATACCCGGCCGCGTGCACGGGCAGAGCGGAAGCGAGCGCCACGATGAGGGCGAGTACGAGCTGTCGAGACGAGGCCAAGGATGCGATCTCCCGAGTTGCTTTGGTCGGTGGCACGTCAAGGCTGTCGATCAAGGAACCCAGGAGAATGGTGGGGGCGGGTCTCCCGGACGATACGAACAGGTGAAACAGTACCGTTTTTGCTGGGTCAGAGCAACTCACCCAGCCCAGCCGGGCAGGGAAGGGCGGGATCTCGATCCAGGAACAGGCGGGCCCAGATCTCGCACATGATCACCGACCAGAGCCGGTACGACCAGACCTTGTGCGCGATATAGGGCGCGAGTTTCCCGGGGCGTCCCCGCCGCAACCTCTCCAGCCGCAACCTGTCGAAGTACCCGCGACGCTTCACGGAATCCGCTGTAAATAATTTATCACAAATTACTTGCAGCGTTTGCACCAGCGGCTCGTCGAGCTGCATCTGGAACGGGCGCTTGCGGCGGTCGGTGATTCGGGCCGGCAGCAAGGGCGCCAGCGCGCGGCGCAGGATCGACTTCTCCACGCCTCTTTTCAGCATCAACCCGGCCGGTATCTGGGCGGACAGCTCCACGATCTCACGTTCCAGGAATGGAACCCTGATCTCGAGCGAGTGCGCCATGCCGGTGGCGTCCGCCCGCTTCAAGGAGAGGTGGTGCAGGTAGGTCCGTTGATCATGGTTCAAGGCCTGTTCCAGGGCTCGGTCGCAACGGGTCCGGTCGAACTCGGGCAGCTCCGTCCGCGGGAAAGGATCCTCGAGGGGCGATCCCGGGAGCCGCCCCAGGAACCCGCGCGACAGCACCTTCCCCAACAGGGATGCCGGCTGCCGGTCCGCATACATGTAGACCCGCTCATACAGGTCAAGGCGAACGCCCATCGGCAGGGGGAGCGCAGGATTGAACAGCTTGTACCGCGAGTAGCCGGCGAAGCACTCGTCGGCTCCCTCCCCCACCAGCAGGACCTTGAGGAAGCGCGCCGCCTCGCGATAGTTGATGTACATCTGGACCGACTCCATCTGGCCCAGGGGTTCTTCCATGAACCACATCACACGGGGCAGCAGGTCGATCACGTTCTCGGAGGAGATGATCGCCTCGTGATGCTCGGTCCCGCAGTGTTCCGCCACCACCCTGGCCTGGATCAGGTCCGGGTCGTCCTCTCCATGGCCGACCGTGAAGGTATCCACCTTCTCACCCGTCTCCGCCATGAGCGCCACGATGCCGCTGGAATCGAGCCCGCCGCTGAGCGCGGCGCCCAGCGGCGCGTCGCTCACCATCTGGGAGCGGACCACCCGGGACAGGCGGCTCCTCAGTTCCCTCGCAAGCTGGTCCTCGTCCCAGACCAGCGGCGCCGGGTCGGGGAAGTTCCAGAAGGCCCCCTCCTCGATGACGCCGTCCTTCCAGGTGAGGAAACGGCCCGGCAGCAGCTTCATCACCCCCTTCAGCATCGACTCCTGCTCCACGTTGCAGGCATGCCGCAGCGCCGACCGGAGGGCGGCCCGATTCGTCTCGGAGCGGAACCCGGGAAGCAGCCGGAACGGCTTCATCTCCGAGGCGAAGGCCAGCCCGTCCCCATGCCTGCAGTAGAACAGCGGTTTGATGCCGGTGCGATCCCTGGCCAGCAGGAGCCGCCGCTCCCGCTCGTCCCAGAGCGCGAAGGCGAACATCCCGTCGATCTTCTTCAGGAACTCGAGCCCGTATTCCCGATACGCGGCGAGCACCGTCTCGGTGTCGGTGCCGGAGCGGAAGCGATGCCCTCGCCGCTCCAGCTCGGCTCTGAGCTCCCGGAAGTTGTAGACCTCGCCGTTGTACGTGATGACCTGGTCGCCATCCTCGCTGACCATCGGCTGGTGGCCCGCGGCCGAAAGGTCGATGATGTTCAGCCGGCGGTGGGAGAGGCGGACGTCGCCGCTTTCATAGACGCCCGAATCATCCGGGCCCCGGTGGGCCATCAGGTCGGCCATTCGGCGGACCAGGTCGAGATCGCCGATCCGGACCGTGCCGGCTATTCCGCACATGCAGCCTGCCTCAGCCGACGGCGCACCGCCAGGTGAACCAGCAGGGCATACAGCACCAACGAGCAAGCGGCCCCCGCGGCCTGTGCCGCTCCGGTGCCGGCAGCCCCGAAATCCTCCGCGAGGAAGAGACCGAAGGCAGCCACCAGGACAATCCTGATCGACATCCCCGCCAATGCCAGTTGGGGCAGGAGCAGATACTGGCAGGCCACCGTCAGAGGAGCCTCCACCATCAGCAACATCATGAATCCCGCCAGGCCGTAGAAGGGCAGCGCGAAACCTTGCAGCTCCGGCTTGCCAATGTCTGCCAGGAAGCCAGGCAAGAAGAGACCGATCACGACCGTCACCAGCGCGGAAGCCAGGACCAGCAGCAAGGCCGCCAAGACGCATTTCGTCATGTAGCGGGGCAGTTCCTCCGCCGATTCAAGCCGCACCGCGCGGGGGAGAATCGTCTGGTAGAAGGCAAGGAAGATGGCGAAGAAACCCATGCTCAGGGTCAGCGCGAAGGTGTAGATGCCTCGCTCCGATTCCATTCCGAGGTAGGTCAGCAGGAACAGGCCCTGCTGCAAGCATGCCATCATCGCGATGTCGCACGACCCAGGCCACTTGGAGTAGTTCAGCAACCGGAAGATCAACTTTCGATCCGGCAGGTCGACCGCCTCGCGCGCGCAGTTCCTCGAGAGCACGGAACCGAAGAGCAGGGCGCTTCCGGCGTAGATCAGGAAGACGCTCTCGAGATTGTTCGGGAAGATCAGGAAGGCGCCCAGGGTGAGCGCCAGACGCCCCAGCGGCATGGAGGCCTGCACCAGCGCCGCGGCGCGATAGTGCAGGCGGGCGAGCCGCACGCAGACCGCGTAGTCGAAAAGTGCGATCCCCACCGAACCGAGCGCCACCGCCACCAGGGAGAACCAGGGCCAGTCTGGAACACCGACCAGGATCAGGACGACCGCCGCCACTCCCACCGGAATGGAGAGCAGGCTGGTGGATCTCAGCCCGGCCTGGACCACCCGCTCCGGCCGGTCCTTCAAGTCCTCCACCGTGTAGAGCCGGATCATCCCCTGGTCGACGCCCAGCAGGACCATCCGACTGACCAGCAACTGGACTCCCACCGCGAGGCCGAACAGTCCATAGTTGCCCACCTCCATGAGCCAGGCCAGCAGCAGCATCAGCGCGCTGTTCGCCCCGGTCATGGCGAACTTGCCGAACAGCATCCAGGCGAGATCCCGCGAGCGGCGCCGGATGCTGGCGGCCAGGCTGTCGGAGTCCGGCGCCGGTTCCTTCCGGGTCGGACGGTCCACCTTCAATGCTGGGGGAGAGGCCACGCTCATCAGCGGCTCGCCACCTCGGGGCTCTTCCCGGCCGGAACCTCCCGCACGCGAGGGTTCCGCCGGGTCTCGTGGTACTCCTGTTCCACATTCACGTCCCAGATATCGTGCCGGTCCCCGAGCAGATTCCGCGCCGCGTACAGCGCCGTCATCATGGAATGATCCTGGTTGTTGTAGCGGTGCTGGCCGTTCCTGCCGACCTGCTGCAGGCCGGGAAGCGTCTCCAGGTAGGAGCGGATCGTGGCCAGGGCCGACTTGAAGGTGCTGTCGTACACGGGATAGGTCTTCGGCTGGCGCACCACCGTGCCGTCCTCGACATCGCGCGCCCGGGCCAGCCCCAGCGACTCGATCTCCCTGGCAGCCAACTTCACCAACTGGTCGTTCGGCATGCTCCAGATCTCATCCCCTTCGAAGACGAAGTACTCCAGCCCCAGACAGGACTTGGAGGGATCCGGCACCATGTCCGGACTCCAGTTCTTGAAGTTCTGGATGCGGCCCAGCTTGACGTCGGGCGAGTGGACGTAGATCCAGTTGTCGGGGAAGAGATCCGGGTTGTCGATGATCAGGCTGACCGTCAGGAAGTCCCGGAAACGCAGCCTGGCGGCGGCCTCCAGCACCGCGTCCGGCGGGACCGGGTCGAGGCAGGCGATCACCTCGGAAAGCGCCATGCTCGAAATCACTTGATTGGCGTCGAGGCGCTCGGTCTTCCCCTCCGCATCGCGAACA
>JAZDLC010000442.1:0-3861 GCA_043802345.1 Planctomycetota bacterium
AGGCGGAGAAGGAGATCGAGGACGGCGTGCTGGTCTATGAAGTCGAAGGCATGGCCAACGGCAAGGAGTACGAGATCGAAATCTCCGCGGACGGCAAGGTGATCGAAATCGAGGAGGATGGCGACGACAACGAAGACGAAGACGACGGCGATGACGACGATGACGACGACGATGACGACGATTGAGTCGCGGAGGCGATGCGAATCCTGATCGTCGAGGATGAGGTCGACCTCGCCAGCGCCCTCAAGAGGGCGCTGGAAGAGGAAGGATACGCCTGTGACGTCGTCCACGACGGTCCATCCGGACTCCACGCCGCAGAGGGGTGTGACTACGACCTGCTCGTCCTCGACCTGATGCTCCCGGGCCTCGGCGGGGACGAGATTCTGCGGCGGTTGCGGGAGCATCGGAGAGTTCCGGTGCTGATCTTGACCGCGAGGGATGGCCTGGCCGACAAGGTCCGTCTGCTCAACGACGGTGCGGACGACTACCTCACCAAGCCGTTCCAGCTCGCCGAGCTGCTGGCCCGGGTCGGCGCGCTCATTCGCAGGTCCGCCAACGATCCGCGGCCGCGGCTTCAGCTCGGATCGATCCAGGTCGACCTGCTGGCGCGGGAGGTGACGCGGTCCGGAGTCCGGATCGAGCTGACACCCAAGGAGTATGCGCTGGTGGAGTACCTCTCGATGCATCGGGGTGAGGTGGTCAGCCGGAGCACCCTGTATGAGCACCTGTATGACGACCGCGAAGACACTCTCTCCAACGTGGTCGATGTCTATGTCTCGAACGTTCGCCGCAAGCTGGGGCGGGGGTTCGTGACCACTCGCAGGGGAGAGGGATACCTGGTTGATGATTAGCTCGATCCGCTGGACCATCATCGGCTGGTTCGGACTGCTGCTTTCAGTGGTGCTTGGGACCTTTGGCGTCCTGCTCTACCAGCAGGCCGCGGCAGCCACGCTCCAGGGGGTGGATGCCGGGCTCACGAACCGGGCGGACGCCATCGCCGCCGCCCTGGAGTGGGACGACCGCGAAGGATGGGAGCTGGAGCTTTCCGATGACTACCTCGGAGGGCTGACTGCCAGGGGGTACTACCGCGTCTGGGATCCCGCTGGCACTCCGGTCAGCAGCGGCGGCGCGGGCGGTCCGGACCTGCCACATGGGGTCGCGGGTTTTCTGACGCGAGATGGGCTGCGGGAGATCGAGCGCGCCGGCCCCGAGGGGGCGATGATCCTCGTCGGCACGCCGATCAGGGCCGAGATCGAGCGCCTGGCCTCATTGCGGCTGCTGGTCAGCACTGTCGGCGGCATCGTCCTCGCGCTGGGACTCTGCGGAGGTGTCTTCCTGGCCCGGCGCAGCCTGGCTCCGGTTTCCTCCCTGGCGAGCGCGGCCGCCGCCGTCAACGAACGGAATCTGGCGACCCGGCTGGACGAATCGTCCGCCCCATCGGAACTGAAACCGTTGGCGAGGTCGTTCAACGCCACCCTGGACCGACTCCAGAGCGCCTTCCTGAGGCAGACCCGGTTCACCGCCGACGCCTCCCACGAGCTCCGCACGCCGGTGTCGGTCATTCGCGCGCAGGCCGAACAGGCGCTCCGGAACGACCGGTCTCCCGGGGAGTACCGGGCGGCGTTGGCGGCGTGTCTGCGGGGAGCGGAACGAATGACCGGGCTGGTGGAAGGCCTGCTTGCCCTCTCCCGCGCCGACGCGGGTGAGGAGCGGCCCGCGCTCACGCCGGTGGATCTCGCTGTGGTCGTCAGGAATGCCACCGACCTGCTGCGCCCGGAGGCGGTCCCCGCGGAGGTAACGCTGTCTTGCACCACGCAGCCCGCGAGGGTTCTGGGCGACTCCCGGCTGCTGGCCGAAGTGCTCTCCAATCTGGTCCATAACGGCATTCGGTACAACCGTCCGGGCGGCGCGGTCAACGTGGCTGTCTCCCAGGAAGACGGCAGCGTGATGCTCGTCGTGAGCGACACGGGAATCGGCATCGCGAAGGAGGAACTGCCCCACCTCTTCGAGCGGTTCTACCGCGTCGATCCGGCAAGGTCCCGAGCTCACGGCGGTTCCGGCCTGGGGCTCTCCATCGCCCACTGGATCGTCCAGGCGCACGGAGGAGCGATCGAGGTCGAGAGTCGGCCCCGGGAGGGAAGCACCTTCAGCGTTCGGCTTCCGGCCCGGCGCGACTCGTAGGGGGCCCGCTCGCTCGTTGCCATCCAGATTCCCGGAGGGTAGGTTCCACTCGACGGCATGGGATGAGACCATGCGGAGTGCGAGAGGCATGCAGATGGCGAGAGCTCTTTCTCGCGGAGCGCCGGCGGATGGCCAGAGCGAAGTCACGGCACCAGTCCGCTCCTGACACGCCTCGTCCAGAGGGCCGGCGGCAGCCGGCCTGGACCATCGGCCTGCTTCTGGCCGTGCCGGCCCTGGCGGTCGCGGCATGGTTTTGCTTCCCGAGGGAGGGTGCGGACCCGGAGACTCCACACCCCTCCGGCGCGAATCTCAGCCAGAAGCTGGCTCCGATTCGGATCGGGCGGGAACTGGAACTGGTCGATGCCCTGCCGATCGGCACCGGCTCCCTGGCTGACTGCAGCCTGCTGCTGGTGACCCTCGACACCACGCGCGCGGATCGGATCGGTTGCTACGGGAACCAGGAAATCGAGACTCCAACCCTCGACGGGATCGCCGACGACGGCGCGCTCTTCTCCGCCGCCACCGCGGTCGCGCCGACGACGCTCCCCGCGCACGCATCGATTCTCACCGGACTGTATCCCGCCCACCACGGAGTGCGCGCCAACGGACTGTTCCGTCTCGAGGACAGCCATGAGACCCTGGCCGAACGCTTGCGGTCCGAGGGGTTCCGCACCGGGGCGGTCGTGTCGGCATTCGTGCTCGCTTCGCAGTTCGGGCTGTCCCAGGGATTCGAGCAGTACGAGGATGATCTCTCCGACGCGGACGATCCGGCGGAGCGGCACTACCGGGCGCGCGGCGCCGATCGAACCACCGACCGGGCCATCAACTGGGTGCGGGCCGTGGCACAGGAGCGCTTCTTCCTCTGGGTCCACTACTTCGATCCTCATCACGACTACTCGCCGCCGAGTCCATTCGCCGAGAAGTATGCCGGGAACCTCTATGACGGCGAGATCGCCTACGTCGATTCCGAACTGAAGCGGCTCCTCGCCTCGCTCGACGACCTCGGTCTTTCCGAGCGCTGCCTGGTGGTGGTCGTCGGAGATCACGGCGAGGGACTTGGCCAGCATCACGAGTACACTCACGCCTACCTCACCTACGACTCGACGCTGCGCGTTCCGCTGCTCATGCGCTGCGGCTCCCGGCTGGGAGGAGGGGTGCACTGCTCCCGCCCGGTATCGCAGGTGGATGTCATGCCCACCGTGCTCTCGCTACTCGGAGTCAGGGCGGGTCAGCCCGGCGACGGGACCTCGCTCACGGAGGTCCAGCCAGAGGCGCGGCCAGTCTTCTTCGAGTCGCTGGCGGGAGCCCTCGACTACGGCTGGGAACCGCTGATCGGCGCCCGCAGCGGCGGCACCAAGTGCATCCGCAGTTCGTCGCCGGAGCTGTACGACCTGCTGCATGATCCCTGGGAAGAGAACAACCTGCACTCATCGGAGCCCGCGAAGGCCGCCGAGATGGAAGCGCTGCTGGCCGGGCTGTTCGGCCCTGAACTCGAGCTTGCGACCCGCGTGACGCCGACGGTGCATCCCAGTCCCGGGGACCTGGAGGACCTTCAGGCGCTCGGATACCTTGGGGGCGGCGCCGGAAACGCGGCCGCTTCGCCTTCGGCCGCCCCGCCTCAGGAAATGATCCAACTCCTGAATCGCGGGGAGCTGGCACTTGCCGAGAAAGTTCCGCTGA
>JAZDLC010000443.1:0-11095 GCA_043802345.1 Planctomycetota bacterium
CCTGGTCGGCGGATGCCTACGTGGTCAAGTCGGGTGACGTCAGCATTCTGAAGAAGCGGATCAGGGAAGTGCTCGAGCGCGTTTCCTCCGAGAACCGGGGAAGTGATCGCGAACAGGATCAGGGGGATCCGGCGTGACGAGACGCGAGAGCATCACTTCAGACATCCTGGTGTTCTTGCTGGCTGGTGGACAGGGCTCAAGGCTTCATCCGCTGACGCGTGATCGGGCCAAGCCGGCGGTGCCGTTTGCCGGACATTACCGGATCATCGATTTCACGCTGACGAACTGCGTGCATTCCGGGCTGAAGCGCGTGTTCGTCTTCACGCAGTACCGATCACTCTCCCTGGAGAGGCATGTCAGGCGGGGGTACTCGTTTCTCCCAAGGGAGCTGGACGAATTCATCGACACCGTTCCGCCCCAGTTCCGGTCCTCCTCGCGCTGGTACCAGGGAACGGCGGATGCCGTCTACCAGAACATCTACCTGCTGGAGCGGGATCGCCCGAAGCGGACGCTAGTTCTCTCCGGCGACCACGTCTACCGGCTCGACTACCGCGACATGCTCCGGAGTCACATGGAATCGGGCGCGTCGATGACGATGGGGGTGATAGAAGTCCCGATCGAGGAAGCCAGCAGGATGGGCGTGCTGGAGGTCGACGAGGATTACCGGGTGGTCGGGTTCGAGGAGAAGCCGGAGCGGCCGAAGCCAATGCCTTCAAGGAAGGACCTGGCCCTGGCCAGCATGGGCATCTACCTGTTCAACACCGACACCCTGGTGCGGGAAGTATCGTGGGACATGAAGCGGGCGGAGTCGGATCACGACTTCGGCAAGGACGTGCTGCCGCACATGGTGGCCGAAGGGTCGAAGGTCTTCGCCTTTCCGTTCCGGGATTTGTCGGGAGGAGGGCCCGGATACTGGCGGGACGTGGGCACCATCGACGCCTACTTCGAAGCGCACTCAGATGTCCTGGGTGAAAACCCGAGCATCAACTTGTGGGCAAAGGACTGGCCCATCTTCACCTTCCTGCCTCGCCTTCCCGCGACCGAGATCCGCTCCGCCGGAGGCATGGAACCGCACGTGGTCGATTCGGTCCTGTCTGGCGGCTCGGTCATCTCGGGAGCCACCATCCGCGGGAGCTTCATCGGCCCGGAAGTGAGGGTGGCTCCGGGGGCGGTGATCGAGGATTCGATCCTGATGGGGAGGGACGTGGTGGGCCCGGACGCGCACCTGAGGCGCGTGATCGTGGATCGGGACGTCAGCATTCCGGAGGGCCGCAAGATCGGCCTCGATCCGGAGCGCGACGCCAGGACCTTCGTCATGTCACCGGGCGGAATCACCGTGGTCGCCCAGCGCATCCCCCTCGACTGAAACGGTCCCCTCCTTCAAGACCTGTCCAAAGGACCAAATCCTGCAAGAACGTGCGGCACGTTCTTGCAGGATTCAGTTCCGATCTTGGATGACCAGCTTGATCTCGTCCGAGTTTCCTTTCAGCTCGGGCGCGTACATGGCGTAGGCACGCGCCGGGAGGGCGCTGAAGCGGCCGGGGATCTCGGCGCGCAGGCGGTACTTGAGTGAGTGGTCCCCGCGCAGGAGGTTCTGGACGAAGAAGCTGACCGTGCGGTCCCGCAGCTCCATGTAGGCGCCCAGGCCGTTGTTGGTGTAGCCGCTGTTGATCTCGACCGCCTCGCAGCCGGCCGCCTTGACGTCTTCCAGGATCACGTACTCGTAGTCGTTCTTGGAGTGGATCGTGAGTTCGACTTCGAGCAGGTCGCCGCTGGTGACCTCGGAGAGATCGGCCAGCTTTTCGCGGCGGTACTTCTCCACCTTCTGATCCAGCACCTGGCCCGTGGCGCCGGCGGCTTGGCGGGTCGCCTCCTCCTTGACCAACCGGTAGACCGCCCGGTCGATCTTCAGCTCCAGGCCGGTGGCGGTGATCGGATCCTCCAGCGTGAAGTAGGAGGAGTAGAGGTTGAAGTAGACCGGGCCCTGCCCCTCGCGCCGGACCTCCAGCGAGTGTGACCCGCTGGTGACCGCCTCGCCTTCCAATACGAGCTTGTTGTCGAAGGAGAAGAGATCCTCGGGCGTGATCCGCACCTGTTTCTTCTGCTCGCCGTCGAGCAGGATTGTCACGGTCATGTCCGGCCTGGTTTCGCCAGAGGCCTTCAGGTATTCGGCCAGTGACTCGATCGCGAGGGCGGTGTCCCGGGTCGACTTCCAGTAGATCCCATGCTGCCGGTTGTTGACCAGGTACTTCACCAGCCTTGACGTGGTCTGACCCTTGGGATCGGTGAGAGCCAGCAGCTTCAAGTAGGTGGCCTGGGTCTCCATCTCGCTGCCGTACCAGTACCAGGACCATTCCTGCGGCAGCTTGAGCCACGCGGTCTGGTTCTCCTCGTCCTGCTCCAGGTACTGGCCGAGGTTCCGCAGGATCATCTCCAGTTGCTCGGTCCGCTCCAGCCGGTGGAGCGCCAGGCCGAGCAGTGCCTTGGAGTAGAGCGAGAGCTCGTTCTTGTCCTCATAGAGCCACTTCTCCATGGCGGGATTCGGCTGCTCCGCCTCTACCAGCACCGAGAAGACGAGCGCATCGAGATTGCTGACGTGCGACTTGTACGGTTTGGTCTTGGTGGCCGCGTTCTCCAGCTTCTGCACCTCGGCCGCCTGGTAGTTCTTCAGCCACTCGACGCCCCGCTCCAGCACTCCCGGCAGCAGCGCCAGGTCGTTTTCGCGGGCGATCAAGAGACCGTGGGCCACCGTGGCGGTGGTGTGCGGCCAGGAGTTCTCGCCGTAGCCGGAGAACCAACCCCAGCCGCCGTCCGAGAGCTGCATGTCCTGCAGCCTGCGCAGCCCCTGGTTCGCCATGTCCCTGACCGTCTTCTCGTCGAAGACCGGGTTGCGATCGAAGCGCTGCCACTCCTCCGCCCGCTGCTTGTCGTCGCCGATCTGCTGGGCGTTCAGGTTGGTGCGCTTCTCCTGGATGGCGGCCAGGTCCAGACCCATCCCGATCAGGATCTTCTGGGTGATGACCGTCGGCAGGAAGCGGTTCAGCGTCTGCTCGGTGCAGCCGTACGGATACTCCGCGAGGTATGGCAGGGCGTCGACCATGGCGCCGGCCAGGGTGGGGGAGTAGCGCAGCTCGAGCCGGCTCGCCGCGGGCCGCCGCTCCTCCGGAATGGAGAAGGTGACCTTCTCTGCCGAATCGTCCGGGCGCAGCACGCCGGAGAACGCATCCATCTTCTGCATCCCGTGCACATGGATCGGGAAGCGCATCTCCATGGCGTCCGACTCCACGTTGGTGAGCGCCTTCATGCGCACCACCGCCTCCCCTTCCCGCACGACCTGGACCCGGAAGTCGACCCGGGCCTCCCCCTCGGCGTCGATCTTCACGGTCCGCTCGGGATCGCCGAACAGCTTCAGGCCGTCCCCGTCGAGCTCGAGCACGACGCGCACGTCCTTCGCCTGCTCCAGCTTGTTGTGGACGTTGGCGGACAGTACCACCTCGTCCTTCTCGGTGAAGAACCGGGGCGCCTGCAGGCGCAGCAACAGGTTCTTGGTGGTGATCAGCTCACCCTCTCCCTCGCCGACCCGGAACCCGTGTCCGAGCGACCAGGAGCGGACCCTCCAGGTGGTCAGGTTGTCCGGCATGGTGACCTTGACCGTGACCTTCCCCGCCACGTCGGTGACCAGCGCGCCCTCGAACAGGGCGGTGTCCGCGAACTCCTTGCGGATGGTCGGCTCGACGTCGGGCGCCGCAGATGAGTCTTCGCCGGCATCGAAGTCAGCGTATCGACTCGTCAGGACGACCCCGTCCCCCGCCTCGCTCTCCGGCAATCCTCCCGACGTGGAAAACACCGCCGAACGGCCGAGAGCCAGCTTCTCCATCCCCCCGGCCCCGGGCCCACCCGGTCCCTTGGGGGCGCTGTCGTCGCCGCCGACGTAGCCGAGTTCTCGCAGCTTTTCATCCAACTGCTCCAGCCCGCCGAACCTCCCGATCCGGCTCATGATCTCCCCGTCCTTCGGGATCGGGCGGTAACTGGTCCGACTGAGGGAACAAGCCGTGCTCGGACGGTGGGAACGCCGCCACTCCCAGAACAGCTTTTTGAGGGAGGGGATGTTCGAGCCGCCGGAGATGTACTCGAGAGCCTTGTCGTAGATCGAGACCACGGTCGAGCCGACAAAAGGCTTCCCCTCTTGATCGGTGAGCGTGAGCGTCACGCTGGTCTCCTCGCCGGGAAGGAGCTCTCCCTTCTCGGGCTGGATCGCGACGTTCAAGAGCCGCTTCTCGGGCGGCACCGCGATCATCCGCGTGGCCTCCAGCAGCTTGCCGTCGGAGAAGGTGATCGCCTCCACGAAGAAGTTCGGCATGTCGGCGGTGGTGACGTCCAGTTCCACCAGCTGCGAGTTGCCTCGGAGCCGCACGATCTCCGGCGGCAGGTAGACGCCGTTCACCGGCCGCAGGAAGAGCGCGACCACGCTGTCGTCGCGGGCGGTGCTGACCAGCAGCTTCACCTTCTCGCCGGGGTGATACTCCATGCGGTCGGGAGTCAACTCGATGCCGCTGAACCGGAAGTCGGAGGAAACGGCGCCCTCCCCCCGGATCGTCAGCAGGGCCGCCCCCTCCACGGAACGCTCCCGCGCGTCGGCCAGCGTGATCGACAGCCGGTACTGCCCGGGCTTCGCCGCCTCGAGCCGGACATCGAAACGCCCGTCCTCGCCGAACTCCGCCGGCTGGGTTCGCATCAGGATCTCGTCCGGCCCGTCCTTGGTGTACCGGATCCGGTACAGGTTCAGGGTACCGGTGCCGGAGACCGGCTTGCCGTCGACCGTGCGGGCCGCGGCATGCGCCTCGATCGGGTCGCCGACCTGGTAATGGCCGCCGTCGGTCCAGACCGTGACCTGGAACGGCTCCCGGGTGGCGCTGACCGAACCGTGGCCGACGATGGTGCGCCGCGACTGGTCAGTGACCTCCGCGGTGATCGCGTACCGGTGGTCCCGGTCTCCCATGAGCGCCAGCGCGGGGCCGCTGTCGATCTCGATCTGAAGAGTGCCGTCCGCGCCGATCGGAGCCTCCCCCTCGGCGACCACCTCCGGCTGCTCGTACGACCCGCCCCACCACGGCGGCGCGGGGGGCAGGCAGCCCCAATGCCGGAAGCCCGGGTACCAACTGCTGTCGGTGCCGAACCACCAGTACCCCTTGCCGTACAGCCAGTCCCACGGGGCGTCCGGGAACCAGGTGCGCGTGGCGGTGGTACGCAGCACCTTGTAGCTGACCGTGGCCTGCACGACCGGGGCGCCGAAGTAGTAGCGGGCCGCGACTTTGACGTTCAGCTTCTCCCCCAGGGCCACCGGACGGCTGGGCGTTTCCACGCTCACCTCGAACTCAGGCTTCTTGTACTCCTCGACCATGAAACCGCCGGCGCTGCTGCCGTCCACTTCGAAACGGTAGTTGCCGAGCACCGCGCCGACCGGCAGTTCGAGCGATCCCGCAAGACCGCCGTACGCGTCACAGGTGTACTTTTCCTTCAGGACCGTCTCGTTCCTCGGGTTCTTGATCTCCAGCGCCACTTCCCTGCCCGCGAATTCCGACGGGTCGTCGTTGTCGTAGCGCGGCGTCCCCAGCCAGCACTTGAAGTGAACGGTCTGATCGGGCCGGTAGACCGGGCGGTCGCTCAGGGTGAAGGTCCGGCGGCTCTGGTACTGCCCCTTCTCGTACGGCTGGTACCAGACGCCGGCGAAGCCGAGATACGCCAGCCGGCCGGTCTCGGTGTGGGCGACCGCCAGCCAACTCTGGCCGCGTGGCAGATCGGACTCCTTCAACACGACCTGGCCGTCCCGGTCGGTGTGCTCGGCGAACTCCTTCAAGGTTACGCTGTACCGGTTTCCCTCCTGCCGCACCGAGCGGTAGCTGACGAACTCGACCGTGGCTCCCTCGATCGGCGTGCCGTTCACCGCGTCGGCGACGAAGTACCAGGTCCCCTGGTCGAGCAGCTTCTGGGCGATCGTCATGTCGGCCACCCAGAGCACGATCTTGCTCGTGTTGCCGTCCTCCATCTTCGAGGTCAGCAGGTAGGCTCCAGCGGCGGAGAGCGGCGTGGCGAGGGTGATACGCCGTTCGTGGTGGTCGGCGGCCGGCTCGAGCTTCTGCTCCCACTGCGCCACCCTCTTGCCGACGTACCGGACCTCATTCTCGGTCACCAGCCGGTAGCCGATCTGATCGAGCTCGATCTTCTGCTGATCAATCCGCCCCGGATTTGACTTCAGGTAGTCCCTGGCGTCCTTGAGCAAGAGGTTGATGAGAATGGCATGCGCCTCGAGCACCACCTTGTCGCCGTTGCGGTAGCGGAAGTCGATCGTCGCGCCCTTCCTGGCTGGCTGGGTCATGACCGGTTGGAACTCGCCCCAGTTCCCGACGATCTGTCGCCACTGCCGCTCGTAGTTTTTCCGGGTCTCCGAGTTCTTTTCCATCTCGGCGAGCTGCTTCCAGAGGGCGGCCGCCTTGCCGAGCTGGCGCCGGTTCTCGAAGATCCGCGCCAGCCGTTCGAGAGCGAGGGTGCCCGTGCCAGACCTCTTCATCTCCGCGAGCGTCCGGTAAAGCATCAAGTGGTTGAACTCGTCCGGAAGCTGGAACCGGCGGGTTCCGGTCGCCAGCCGGGCGATCGTCTCATTCTCCTGCAGGCTCTCGAGAGCGTACGGGCTGTTCTTCAGATCCGTTTCCTGCGCGGGATCAATGGCCGCGGGGAAGTCCATCGTGGTGACGCTGAACTGGCTGTTGTTGAATTCCGCTCTACGCCAGAGGGCGTTGGCGAGGTGGGAATCGGAGAGCCGGCCGGCCTGGTCGAGCGCGAAGCGCCAGCGCTCTCCGTCCGACTGCGCGGCCGCGAACGACTCCGGCAACCGGTGGAAGACCGGCTGACCGTCCGCGTCGACCGGCGCGTACGACTGGGAGCGGCCGTAGCGGCTCCCGTACCCTGGATCGAGGTCCGGCAACTGCGACAGGTCGGTGAGCACCTGGAGCCGCCATGCCTGGTACCCCTGGCTGGTGGCCAGCAGCGCGTCTGCCAGGTCGAGGGAGAGGCTGCCGGCGAGATCTGGAGAGGCGTCCTTCGGCTGCTTCTCGGTGGCCTGCGTCAGGAGCTGCAATGCCCGGACGCGATCCCGCTCCAGGGAGTTCGTGTACTCCCCGCCACCGCGGTGATGGCCCCGCTGGAATTCCCCTGAGACCAGGAATCCGTAGTGGTTACGCAAGTAGTAGCTGCGGCCCACGGCCCACAGGACCCGCCAATCGTCCGGGCGCCTTGCCAGGAGTTCCTCCCGGAAGGCATCCAACTCTGATTCCTGTCCCAGGTTCTGCAGACAGTCAGCGGCCCGATCCAGGTCCTGCTGGACCTCATCCGCGACGGAAATCCCGTCCAGGAGCCGCTTGCTGTACCCGGCGTACGCCTCCTTGTAGTTGCCGTCCTTGAGGAGCTTCGCCAGCCGCTTCGAGTCGGTCACGGAATCCTCCTTGGATACGAACGGAACCACCAGGGCCAGCAGGAGCGAGGCGGCCGCGAGGCCGGGAAGGAACGCGAATCGGGTGAACAGCCACATGCCAGGGCCTTTCTGAAGGCAGTTTTAGAGCCCACGATCGTAAGAACGGCGCAGAGGCGGGAAGTTCCAATGGAACCGAAAAACAATCGATTCCGATTCCGATCTTCTCCACCGGCCCCTCAGCGCAGCGCACAACCCTTCAGAGCCTGGTACAGCTCCTTCGCCTCGCCACTCAGATCTTGATCCGCGAACCGATTCGAGATCCGGTCCACGTCGTACCGTTCCGCGACTGCCCTGGAATCGTACTCGAGCCCCAACAGCTCGAACACCTTCCGCAGACAGGCAAGATACTCCGGGCCGTCGAGGTCGAAATCGATGATCGGCAGTCCGCGTTGCTGCTGGAGGCGGACCAGGTTGCGGTTGTAGGCGCACCAGATGCGCACTCCCTCCTCGACCGAAAGAGGAGACTCTCCCTTGCGGCGGTCCTCCTCCCGGAGCTTGCGGTCCCTCTTCTCCAGCGAGTGGGCCACCGAGAGGGGATGGCGATAGGTCCCGACCAACCTGTGGTTCGGCGTGTGCGCGGTCCAGGCGTCGAGGGTGAACAGGAAACGGGGGTCTTTCAGGATCCACTCCGGATGATCGCTGAAGGGTCGCAGTGCGTTGCGGACCCGTGCCGCCTCCTCCGATCCGATCTCGATCCGCTCCGGCGGATCGCGCCAGGTGCCGCCCGCCTTCGCCAGCAGGTCCCGGTTCAGCAATCGGATCGACCTGTCCTCATACAGGCCGCGGACAGACCCGGCGAACAGGCCGGCCGTCTCCAGGAGGCCGGTCAGGCAGGATGTGCCGCTGCGATGCATCCCCAGCACGTACAGCCCCCGCGTTCTCAGGGGGCGCAGCCCCGGGGAGAGGAGCGAGCGGAGTTTCCACCAGGCTGAACTCTTCATGGCGATCATGGGGAGGGTACCGTAGCAGGTCACTCGAGAACCGTGCAACGTCT
This sequence comes from Planctomycetota bacterium, assembly GCA_043802345.1. Lineage (GTDB taxonomy): Bacteria > Planctomycetota > B15-G4 > B15-G4 > JADJEK01 > JAZDLC01. The sequence goes on from JAZDLC010000443.1 coordinate 8,523, forward strand.
GTCGTCGGTGGCGCGAGATACGGGGATTCCTTTTTCCACGAACGTCCCCTTCATGCCGTTCATGCTCTTCCAAGGTGAGCACCCTCGAGTTCCCTCCCAGCGCCGCAAGTCTAGCTGTCGAAGACCTCGTGCAGTGACTGCGCGGTGATCGCGCGATCGAGGTAGCGCTGGAGGGTCTCCAGATTGGCGGCCTCCATCCGCGACTGGATACCCCCCGGGATTGCGCCAAAGCGGCTTCGCAAGACGTTCGCGAGCGCTTCCTTCATCCCTTCTCGCCGTCCTTCTCGCCGTCCTTCCTGCATTCCCTCCCGCATCCCTTCCTTCCGGCCCTCCTCCAACCCTCTCTCCTTGCCCTTCTGGATCAGTTTCTCGCCCGTGTTCATGATCAACTCCTCGGATTCGGGTCCGATCGCATCGCTCAGCACGTTCTGCAGCTCATCGACGTCGACCTCCTCGCGAGCCGCCAGGAGGAGGTATTGTACCAGGAGTTCCAGCATCTGGCGTCCACCGGCTTCGGCATGGATTTGGCCAACAACCGGCTTCCAGGAGCGGAAGCGGCGCAACAGGCCGGTTTCGCGGATCGATTTCATGAGCAGCGCGGTCAGGGTGGTGAGCGCGGTGCCGTGAGACAGGATGGTCCGGAGATGGACCTCCGTGATCTGGCTGAGGTCGATCAGTGTGAGCGAGAGCGTTGGCTGGCACGGACCGAGCAGCTCGCGGGTGTCCCCCTCGGCATCGCACAGATCGATCAGTTGGAGCGGCTGACTCCATCGGTCTTCGCCATGATAGAAGACGACAGGCAGGATCATCGGCAGGCGGCAGTCGTCCCCGTGCCCCTTGCGATACCAGGCCCAGATCCGGGTGATGTAGATGAGGAGCTGGAGCACCAGCCAGCGATCCTGACCGCTCTTGTGCTCGAACAGGAGATAGACCAGGGCCTTGGCCCCGCGCGCCTTGACCGAGAACAGGAGATCGGTGTGCCGTTCCCGCAACTGGTCATCGACGAAGCTGCCCGGCACGATCTCCAGGCTGTCCAGATCGATTGCCTGGAGCTGACTCTCCGGAAGGAAGGCCCGGAAGAGACTCCGCGCCTCCTCAGGTCTCGAGAAGACCGCCTTGGCCAGATGATCGTGCGGGTTGCTCGTCATTGCTGACCAATCCTCCAGGAGGGGAGGACGGGGCGGAGGCCGCACGGTTACGGGCTCATTCTCTCCTTTTTTGGTGAATCCGGAATTCCTCTCGCCAAGCCGCCAAGATCGCCAAGGATCGACCCGATCAGGCAGCCAGCGTCCGCCACCTTCCCGCCTCTGTCATTCCCATCCCTTCTCTGCGATCTCTGCGCCTTAGCGAGAGTCATCTCCTGTCTCACCGAACTCCGTTCTTCATGCTCTTCACGGTGAAGAGAATCCCCGTACCTCGCGCCGTGAACGCCCGATTCTCCGACGAGCCGCTAGACGCCGTACTCCAGCTTCAACTGCCGCACCACCTCGTGAACCCGCCGGCCCGCCGCACGGGTCCGTTCCATCTCTGCCTCGGCGTCCTCCACGCCGGCCCAGGCATCCGGATCCAGAGCGATTTCCGGGAATTCCTCCCCCCGGTCCGCGGACAGCAGAATCTCGCCGAAGTAGTCGCGCATGGCGCCGCCCGGCCGCGTGTGCCGCTGCTTGCTCCTGGCCGCCTTCGGCCCCTTGTCCGGCGCTCCGATGCTCATCCGGCCCAGGTGCAGCAGTTCCTCCAGTTGTTCGTGCTTCACGCGGTAGCCGGAGTAGCTGGCGAGCAGCGAGAGCGCCTTCCCGGTGTCGTACACCTGGCCCTCCGCGCGATCCGCCTCCTGAAAACGGTCGCGGACCGAGGGCGGCAACTGCTCCGGTCCGAGGTACCGCTCGAAGGTGACGCCGTGGGTCTCCATCAGCGCCCGGGTCCTCCTTGTGTCGTAGATGGCGAAGAACGAGGCGGCGACCGGCAATCCGGACGGGCTGACCGTGGCCAGGCCTCCCAGGCCGACGCCCTTCTTCGCCGGATCCCGGCGGGCGTTGGAACAGGACGAAAAGATGTCGCAGCCGGCAGAGGCCCGGCGCAGCGGCTCATCCAACTCACAGAGCGCGAAGATGTCGCTGTCCATGAAGTAGAAGTGCGATTCGTCGCACTCCTGGAAGAGACTCTGCAGGATCGTGCCATGGGGGACGATCTTCCGGGTCGGGAAGCGTTGAACCGTAAGCCGCTCCGATCTCTCGCAGAGGGACGCGACCCGGCCGAACTCCGCGTCATCGAGACCGTTGCTGATGACGCGGAGCTGCAGGTTCGAATACTTGAGGAAGCTCAACAAGCCGTACTTCAGCAGCGAGACGGTACCGGGCGTGAACACGACATGGAGACGATGCTTCAACCGGATCATTCCTCTCCACAAAAACCCGTCCTTCCGGCTTCGATCCCCGGTCCGTTCCCCCTCGAGAGGGAGAACAGATTGGTGGGGCGCCAGGCTCCTTGTCAAGCAGGACTCGAGTGTATCAAGGAGGATACGATGAAGCTTACGAAGTTGACTCTCGCGGCGGCGGCGGTGATGGCGGTTGGAG